>JBBSCG010000129.1:0-1623 GCA_038250515.1 Candidatus Limnocylindria bacterium | reverse complement strand
GTGCCGGCTCCACGATGCTGGTCGCGACCGTGGAGGATCTGCAGGGCAGCCTCGAGGTCGTCGTCTTCCCGAAGGTGTTCGAGCAGACGGCCAACGCCTGGGCCGATGACTCCCGCGTCCTGATCACCGGCCGCGTCGACCATCGCGACGACACCGTTCAGGTTCTCTGCGAGGCGGTGCATGCCTGGGACGATGCCGTGCGCATGGGCCCTGTCGTCTTCGGCGCGGAACGCGATCGGCTGCTGCGGGCGCGCGGCGGGCGTGCCAACGTGGGCGCGGGTGGCAGCGGCCGGCCGGCGGTCCCCGCTGCTGAGGGTGTGGCCGTGCCGGCGGCCGTGGCCGTGCCAGTCGTGCCGTCTACGCTGGTCGCGGTGCCCGTGGCCGAGCCCGAGTCCGTGGTCGAGCCTCTGACCGAGGCGATGGACGACGAGCCGCCCGTGCCGCGCGACGCGGTCCCGCTCCAGGTAGCGGGCGAGGGCGTCGAGGCGACGGTCAGCATCACGTTCGGCGGGGGATTGAGCGCGGATCGCCTGCAGCCGGCGCTGGAGGCGGTGCAATCGGTCCTTCGCGGCCGGCCCGGTCCGCTGCCCGCCGTGATCAGCATCGAGGGGGTGCCGTGGCGGGTGAAGCTCCCCGAGCAGGTGGCCTGGGACGAGCATATCGATGCATCGGTACGCCAGGCCGCCGGCGTTCCCATCCGCGTCGAGCTCGGCTGATTTCCGGCTATCCTTGGGCCGTGAGCACTCGACCTCCACGACGGCGCCGTCCCCCAGTGCCGGGTGATCCTGCCCTCAGCATCACGCCGTCATCGGCGGCCGCTGCGGCTGGGGCCGAGCCTGCGTCTGTGGCTGGGCCGCTCGAGGGAGACGAACTGGACGCGGCCATACTGCGATTCCTCCGCCTCTTCCCGAACCAATTCGTCGATCTGGCGCCACTCGCCGAAGAGCTCGCTATGGATCCCTTCCAGATGCAGCTCAGCGTGGAGCGGTTGGCGCGGCGACGGCTGCTCAACGCGCCATTCATCGAGCCGGGCACGGCGGGCGGCGGCGAGCTGACACAGGTCGGGCTGCGCTGGCTGGTCCGTCACGAGGGCGGTCAACCCAAAGATGTGCCGGCAGCGTTCAAGCCGGCCACCGAGTGGGTTCGCACGAAGGACGAAGCCGCTCGCCTGCCGCGCGCCGAGGTATACGGCCGCCGCTGATTCACCGGGTAAATCAGATGCACGACAGGGCCAGGCGCACCTGCTGTTGATGCACCGTGGGAATCAGATCGACCGGTTTGAGGGCCAAGCTCCTTCAAACGCGTCGATTTGAAAGGGCACGCAACGGCAGGCAAGGGACTCGAAAAAGCGCCGCCCCGGGGAGGGCGGCGCATCGGTATGGCGGACGAAAAGTCTAGTAGGCGCTGGCTTCGATACCGACCGGAATCGGTTCCAGGCGAGCCGGCGCCGAGAAGAAGAAGGTGGGCGCGTCTTCGAAGGCAAGCTTGGGCATTTCCGGGTCGAGCCCGCAGATCGGACAACTGGTGCGGACCTCGTCGAGAACCTCGATCTCGGCCTCGCAATGGATGCAACTTCTGGTGACCACTGGTTCCCTCCGGGTGAATGGATGGTGGGACCGATGC
>JBBSCG010000128.1:0-1627 GCA_038250515.1 Candidatus Limnocylindria bacterium | reverse complement strand
GAGATACGGTCGGTGCCATGATCGACTACACGACGGGTGATTACACCGCTCATTTCGTGGAGCCACTGCCGGACGGTTTGTCACGGGAGGGCCTGGTCGAAGCTATGAGCCAGACCGGGCCAATGTACGAGGTGAACCTCCCCGGTATTTTGGAGCGCATTACCGGGAGGCGGTACAAGGTCACGACGGACCCACGCAAATGGCGCATTGAGCCGGATCACTGCATTACCGAAGAGACGTTCACCATCGAGCCCGCCTGACCTCGGCAGCTGCGACAGAACCCTTTGACTGGCTGGATGTGCTGCTGACCGTCCTTCCTCCGGTGGTCGGAGCTGCCGTGTGGCGCCGGCACGGAGCTTCGTGGGTGGCGGTTATTTCGTGGACCGTCCCTGTGGCCCTTCTGCTCGGAACTGGCTTTCTTGTCGCGGAGCCGCCGCTCAGATGGGTGCTGGCGCTACTCGGCGCAGGCCTGTTCGGCGCGATGATGCTTTCTGAGCGTGCGGATCGCTGGTGGCATCGAATCGTGCTCAGGGAGCGTCGGTAGGAAGACCGACACGGAACCGTGAAGCGCGAGCCGCGGGCGTCCGGCTCAGCCCCAGAAGATGGACGTCGGGTCGCGCTCGACCTCGGCCAGTAGCGGTCCCACGTCGAGCGAGGGCTCGGCGTAGGCGTACCGATGCCACCGGCCATGTCGATCGGCCCAGAAGAGGCTCCAGGCGCCGAGTCGCGGCTCGTAGCGGAAGCGGACCCTCCCGCGGGTCGACCACTCCGGCCCGTACTCGGGCCGCCAAGGCGCCCGGCGCTCGACGATGGTGATGGTGTTGCCCTCGGTGACCGCCTCTAGGCGCACCTGGTGGCGGGCGCTGGCCGGCACACGGCGCTCGCAGTAGGCCTGGATCTGGTTCTCGGCCGAGCGGCGGCCAAGCTCAGGGATCGGCATGGCGTTCCACCTCCGTGCTGATGCCTCCTCAGGCGACCGTAACGTTCAGGCTGGCGAGCATCTTCACTGCGTAGGCGAAGCCCGCAGGCTCGCTGAATCGGCGGACGACCTCTCCCCGGAGCCGTGAGCCGGGATCGTGGTCGTCGAACAGCATGGCGGCAAAGTGGACGTTGTCACGCTTGGCCATCCAGCACAGGCCGTCGGCGCGCGGCACCCATCGCCGAATCGCTGCCGCCCACAGCTGCGTGAGCGGGTAGTCCGCCTCCTCGGATGAGGTTAGCCAGGCGTCCTGCCCCACTCGCGTCAGGCCGGCGGCGCCTCTTAGATCGACGAGAGTCAGCGGACCAGTCAGCTCGATCCGCGAAAGTGCTGCGTGAGTGACCTTGTCGCGCCGCACGAAGCGCGCGCCCGGATCGTGCACAACGTCGTCGCGCAGGAACGCCTCCGCAAACGCGGCCACCCGAGTCTCGGCGAGATAGAGGTAGGCGTATTCCCCACGCTGGCAGTCAAAGCGGCCCTCGTTGCCGTGTGCCATGGGGTCGCTGCGCTTCTGCTCCGCCTCCGTCGACCGAAACTCTGTCGGGCCGCGACCGTCGGCGTGGATCCGCCACAGGACCGTCCCGCGGCGCAGCACTTCGATCTTCGGGCCGTCCGCAGACGGACAGTCCCTTGGCGGTCGCCTTCGGG
>JBBSCG010000127.1:0-1629 GCA_038250515.1 Candidatus Limnocylindria bacterium | reverse complement strand
GTGAAAGGCTGGGGTACCATCGCCCGCGGACCGATGGAACTCCACATGCTGCCCTACTCACCCGAGCGAGATGTCTACCGGCTCCTGCAGATCGATCCGCGCTCCGGAAGCGACGAGATCGTTGCAGCGTGTCGTCGACTCTCCCGGACCTTCCATCCCGATCGCAATGGCTCTCCTCGCGCCAACGAGGAGATGCAGGTGGTCAACGCCGTGCGTGGCCTGCTCATCGATCCGCTCACGCGTGCCGAGTACGACATCGCGCGCATGCGCTTCCTGGCCTCGCAGTCCTATCGCGGTTACCGGGCGTTCGGGATGCCCGACCGACCGATGCTGCCCCAGAAGTCCGCGCCTTCGCCAATCTTGCGCAACGCCCGGGCGCTGTGGGCCGGATTCCAGGCGGCATTCGCCGCGCTTGCGCCGCCCCGATGCGGCAGCTGCCGCAGCGTGATCGGCCGCGAGGACGGCTACTGCGCCCTGTGTGGTGGCCAGCTGTTGACGACTGACGGCGGCCCCTAATCGGCTTCGCCTTGTCACCACGTCACTCCGGCGCTACACCCGCCGCGTCATGGACGTGGAAGATCGCGGCTATCATCGGAGGCGCCGCTACGATTCTCGCGCTCTCTTCGTGCGGTCTACTTGAACCACCACCTCGTCAGCTAGACCTGTCTGGCACGTCTTGGAAAGTGTCTGCGCTTGACGGGGTGGATGTCGAGGAACCAGCCCGTATTCAGATCGCCTTCCCGGACTGGAGCGATGCGCTCGTTACTACACGCTGCGCTGACCTGGCCGCGACTATGTACGTCGATACGGACGGCGAGCTCCTCGAGTTTGCCGCGTTCCAAGGAAGTACCGACGCGTGCCCGCCTGATGTTCTTGAACGGCAAGGCAAAGTTATCGAAGCGTTGGAAGGCACGGAGTCTTGGCGAATCGACGGCGAGCAACACATTGAATTGGTCGGAACACACATCGTACGGCTCGAACGAATCTATACGCGACCTGACGCTTCGTGATCCAACCGGTGCGCAGCGGGATGCGTCGCGTAGCACTGATCGCGAACGTCGCCTACGTTGCCGGGCTGCTCGTGGCTGCGTACAACATCTACGTGTGGGGACATCGGCCGGTCAGCGGACCTCTTGCCGACTGGGCTGGGTTTGATGCCGGATGATGTCGCTGCTCGCAGCCGCGACGGTTCTCTACGCTGCCGTCCACCTCGTCGCACTTCGCGCCTGGTGGCGAGGCGACGGACTGGGCCGAGCTCTTGCCACGACGCTACCGTGGGCTGGTTTGCTCGCACTTAGCTGGGTGGTCTACCAGCGTACCGATGCGCCAGGCTGGCAGGTTCTCGTTCTGGCGCTCGTGGCCGCGGTCTCGACCCTTGCGGCACGAACCGCGGTCCATGAAGGGACCTGAGTTCGATGGCAGGCGGAGTCCGGACTTCCTCTCAGGCGTGGGCCGGGTTCGGTTTCTCCGGATCGATGCCCAGCTTGCCGATGGCGCGCTCGAGCTCCTCGCGTCCGGCCTCGCCGGTCAGGCACAGGCCGTGGAGAGCCGCGTAGGCGATGTGCTCAGGGCTGACCTCGAAGAAGGTGCGCAGCGCATCGCGGGTGTCGCTGCGGCCGTAACCATCGG
>JBBSCG010000126.1:0-1694 GCA_038250515.1 Candidatus Limnocylindria bacterium | reverse complement strand
CGCTGAAATCGCCACGTCCGGCGACCATCGGATTGCGATTGCGTTCGCGATCGCGGCGCTGACCGGTGTTGCCGGCAAGGTGCGGATTGACGACGCCGAGTGCGCATCGGTCTCCTATCCGGCCTTTTGGGAAGACCTGGACACGGTGGCGGCGGTGCCGGCATGAAGCGGCTGCGACTGCTGACCGCTGGGGAGTCACACGGGCCGGGGCTGATCGGCGTGCTGGAGGGCCTGCCCGCTGGCCTGCCCGTTTCGACGCGGCTCGTCGACCGCGACCTGCAGCGACGGCAGCACGGATACGGCAGCGGGCGCCGGATGCTGATCGAGCGCGACCGCGTGCAATGGATGGCCGGGCTCCGATACGGCCGCACGCTCGGTTCGCCGGTCGGCTTCCTGGTCGAGAACCGTGATTGGGCGAACTGGACCGATCGGATGGCGGTCGAGGCCGTGCCGGCGGACCGGCGGCCGAAGCCGATCACCCGTGCTCGTCCCGGTCACGCCGATCTCGCCGGCGCAATCAAGTACGACACCGATGACATGCGTGAGGTGCTCGAGCGCGCCTCGGCCCGATCAACCGCCGCGCGGGCGGTCGCCGGTGCGATCGCGCGGCAGTTGCTTGGCGCGGTCGGCGTCCGGATCTGGAGCTTCGTCGACCAGATGGGCACGGTGCGCGCCTTTCCCGATGCCGCCACGGCACTGGAGCATGTCCCGGCTGACTGGTGGCGCTCGGACCTGCGGGCGCCGAGCCCGCTGCGCTGTCCGGATCCGGAGGCGGAGGCGCGCATGCTGGTCCAGATCGATGCGGTCAAGGAGGCCGGTGACTCGATCAGCGGCTCGTTCGTGGTCGTTGCCGAGGGACTGCCGATGGGCCTCGGCTCGGACGCCGAGTGGGACACGCGGCTGGACGGCGCTCTGGCGGGTGCCGTGATGGCGATTCCAGCGGTCAAGGGGGTCGAGATCGGTCTGGGGTTCGGCGTGGTCGCCCGCAGGGGACGCGAGGTGCATGACGTGGTCGTGCCAGGCGGGTCGGGCTGGGCGCGGTCTACCAACAACGCGGGTGGCATCGAGGGAGGCATGTCGAATGGTGCGCCGGTGGTGGTGCGCGCCGCAGTCAAGCCGGTCGCCACGCTGCGCCGCCCGCTGCCCAGCGTAGACCTGCTCAGCGGTGCTTCGGAACCTGCGCATATCGAGCGCAGCGATGTCGCCATCCTGCCGCGCGCCGCGATCGTCGGTGAGTCGATGGTCGCCCTGATCCTGGCCGACGAGTTGCTGGCGACGTTCGGCGGCGACACGCTCGGTGACCTGCGCGCGGCGGTGGCACGTCGGCGGCGTCGTTCGCGCGGACCGAAGGGGTCATGACCGGTCGAGTCGTCCTGCTCGGCGAGCACATCGGCTACTCCGCGTCGCCCGCCGTCCAGAACGCCGCCTTCGCCGCTTGCGGGCTCGACCTGCGCTATGAGCTGGCTGACATTCCGTCCGACGAACTGGCCGACGCGGTTGATCGGCTGCGCACCGAAGCGGGTGCCAATGTCACCCAGCCACACAAGATCGTGACCATGGAGCTCGTCGACGAGCTGGCGGGTGATGCGCAGCGCGCCGGCGCGCTGAATACGATCGTCGCGCGTGACGCGCGGCTGATCGGGTACAACACCGATCTCCCGGCCATTGCAGCCGAGCTGGCTCAGCTGGCGTCG
>JBBSCG010000125.1:0-1796 GCA_038250515.1 Candidatus Limnocylindria bacterium | reverse complement strand
CGATGATCCGCACCCGCTGATGCGCTCGTTGGACGGCGCCGAGCGCCGCGAGGAGCGTCGACAACGGGTACCGCTCGCGGCCGCGGTCGTCGGCAAGCAGATGGGCTTCGTCGTACAGCAGGATGGCGCCGGGTCGCTCGGTGTGACTCAGCAAAGAGTCGAGCTGCGCGAAGGAGCGACCCATGACGTCGGCCGCTGCGGGCACGTCGTCGGTGTACGACGGGTCGATGCTCACCCCGCCTACGCCGATCCGCTTGGGTCGCAGCCAACGCGCGCCACGCTCCACCGCTTGCCCGACGGCGGCTAGGGCGTCGACACGACCGCTCAGCGCATCGCAGTCCTCTGCGATGGCTTCAGCAAGCCGGATGTCGTCGCGGTGACGGTCTCCGAGCTCGCGCTGGAGGGTCAGCCAGCCGGCACGCTCGGCACGGGTCGCGAACTCGCCGAGCAACACCGTCTTGCCGGTGCCGCGCAGCCCGGTCAATGCCCAGTTGGCATACAGCGGCGGCTGCTCGATGAGCCAGTCTTCAAAAGCAGCCAGCAAGTGATCGCGTCCGGCCAGGTAGGGCGGCGGCACGCCGTTACCAGGTCGGAACGGATTCGCCAACGGGTTCGGCTGGCGAGCCAGCACCGACGTACTCAACGCGCCGCCCCTAACCGACCGCGTCGGGCCGCGTGCAGTCGGGCGACGGCGATGGCCAAATACTCGGGCTCCAGCTCGATGGCCACCGAGCGCATGCCCTCGAGCTGTGCGGCGATCGCCGTGGTTCCGCTGCCGACGAACGGATCGAGCACGGTTCCGTCGGGCGGCGTGACCAGGCGGACGAGGTGACGCAGCAACGCGATGGGCTTGACCGTCGGGTGGTGGTTGCGGCGCGGCCGCGCACGGACGGAGCGGTGCTCATGTACCGGGTGAAGGCCTGCTTCGCGCTCGCTGCGGCTAGCCTTGGGGATCAGGAAGAAGCGCGAGAATCCACCCGAGTCGCCATACGTGTCGCTGGTCGTGCGATAGCCGCCGAAGGCGCCATAGCAGACTTTGGCTGCCTCGACCGATCCGCGCCGACGCCCGGCGCGGAGCAGCCCGCTGGTCGCGTGGCGACCACCCACCACCTCAGCGATGCCGCCATCGAAGATCGGATCGCCGAGGATGAGGTTCGCTGGCCAGCGACCCTGTGAAGTCGTCCCGTCCGCGCAGCTTCCGCCATCGAATCCGGTGCCCGCCTCCAGGCGTCCTGCGTAGATGGCGCCGTTCGCCTCGGGCGGATCGATGACGCGATGCGGTCGTCCTCCCGCTTCGGTCGGTATCCGGCAGCCGTCGATGTTCAGCGCCCCGGTGCCGTGCTCGGTGACGTTGCTCGCCACGCCGCCGACGATGGGCTTGCGGGCCAAGACGATGGGCTCCCAGGCTGGCTTCAGCGCAGTACCCCAGCCGGTCCATACGCCATCGAGGTTGCGCGACTTCGGGAACCCCGAGGCATAGGCCCACACCAGGCAGTCACGGATCTCCCAGCCTGCGTCCTCAATGGCGGTGGCGAGGCGGTGATAGGTGCGGGTGCCGCCGAAGGCGAGCAGATGGGCTCCGGGCTTCGACACCCGCATGACCGCCGCCCACAGCTCGGGCTCGAAGGCGATCGCGCCGCCGTCCCAGCGCTGGCCCATGAAGCCACGCGGCCCGGCACCCGAGCGGAAGGGATGCTGCGGATTGCGAGCCCGTCGGCTGCCGCGCCGCGATGCGTTGAGCAGGTGGTAGGGCGGATCGGTGACCACCGCATCGACGCTCTCGGCAGGCAGCGATG
>JBBSCG010000124.1:0-1800 GCA_038250515.1 Candidatus Limnocylindria bacterium | reverse complement strand
TGTGTCGCTCGACGCGCTGTATCACAAGGTGCGTGAGTCCGGCCGGGTGGTGAGCATGGCCACGCTCATCGCGATCGGCATCAACACCAGCGGCGAGCGCAGCGTGCTGGGCGTGGAGGTCGCCGCCGCCGGAGGCGACGACGCCCATCCGGGCCTGGTGGCAGCGGTGCAGGCCACCTTCCTGGGCAGCGCCTGGCAGCGCTCATCGGTACACACTGCACGGGGATCAGGTCGATCCCGCGTCTCGTCCCGAGCGGAGAGCGCCTTGGCAGCGGCGATCGGCTTCAGATCCTCCGGCAGACCCGCGCCTCCGCTCGGATGGCGAGCCTACACCGGCCCGAGGGAGATGTGCCACGAGCACCGCACGATGAGCGTCCCGGGTGGGCGGCGCCGGCCGACGAGGCGAGCGGCGCTCGAGCTGGGAGGTCATCAGGATGGACATCTTCGTCGGCATCGACTGGGGCGAGCAACATCACCAGGTGCATGCGCTGGACGGCGGCGGTGCGACGCTCCTCTCGCTACGCGTGCCGCATGATCGGTCCGGGCTCGAGCGCCTGCGGGTCGCCCTGAGCGCGCTCGGTGAGCCACCCGAGGTTGGTGTCGCCATCGAACGGCGTGAGGGGCTGCTGGTCGATCACCTGCTGGCCTGGGGCCAGCCGGTCTACCCGGTCAACCCAAAGGTCGCCGCACGCGCTCGGGAGGGATACCGCGCCGCACCAGTGAAGAGCGACGCGCTCGACGCGTTCGCCCTGGCCGACCTGCTGCGTCGTCAGGTCAGCGCCTGGCGGCCGCTCCGGAGGTCGAGCCCGACACAGGCCGAACTGCAGGCGCTCGTCCGGGATCGGGAGCGGTTCGTCATCGAGCACCGTCGCCTGCAGCATCAGCTGCGTGCCGTGCTCGAGACCTACTACCCGGCCGCGAGCAAGCTGTTCAGCGGACTCGACCGCTCGATCACCATCGCCTTCCTGCGACGCTACCCGACACCGGCCGAGGCGGAGCGACTGACCGTGCGCCGTCTGGCTCGCTTCCTCGCCCGGCAGGGCTACTCGGGTCGGACGCCAGCGGCGGTCCTCGTCGCGCGCATCCAAGCTTACGCCGGCACACCCAACGTCGGCGTGGATGTCGCCCGCGCCCGGGCGATGCTGGCTATGGTCGACTTCCTCGAGCAGGTGGGCCGCGTCCTCGACGAGTATGCGCTGGCCATCGCCGGCGTCCTCGAGCGTCATCCCGACGCTGCACTGTTCGCAAGCTTGCCGGGCACCGGGCTGGTCACCACCGCGACGCTGCTGGCCGAGATCGGCGAGGATCGGGCACGCTTTCCCTCGCCTGGCAGCCTGCTGGCTGAAGCCGGTCTGGCGCCGGTCACGCGCCAGTCCGGTTCGTCTCGACGCGTGAGCTTCCGCTACGCCGCCAACCACCATCTGCGCGCGGCTTGGAGCCTCTGGATGCTGACCGCTATCCGCATCTCGCCCTGGACGCGCGAGGCCTACGATGCGGCCCGAGCCCGCGGCCAGAGCCACAACCGTGCGCTGCGCTCGGTCGGCGCGCGCTGGTGCCGGATCCTGTGGCGCTGCTGGCTGGACCGCCGAACCTACGATCCGATGCTTGATCGGCGGGTGGCGATGGCTGCCTGATGGCCCGGAGGTTGACAGAGGGAGTCTGTCGGGTGCACGCCACGCGCAACGCGCTGGGGCTGGTCATGAAGGGCGCGCAGGGCATGGTCGCCTCGGCCATCCGCTCCATCTTCGAGCAGCCCGATGAGGCCAGCGCGCGGGCCCAGCTGCGGCGTGTGGCCGACGG
>JBBSCG010000123.1:0-1849 GCA_038250515.1 Candidatus Limnocylindria bacterium | reverse complement strand
CATGCCGCCCCAGATGGCGAAGGCGGTGAACATCACGCCAACCTCAGCGCCGGCCAGCGCCCCGGCATCGAAGCGCAGGTCGCGCTTCCAGAGGTACAGGACGCCGGCCAGCGCGGTGACGCCGAACGAGAGGTAGGCCAGCCAGGCCGATGCGACGTGCACGTACATGATCCGCTGCGCGTCGCCCTGGTTGGCATCCGGCGGAACGACGAACAGGGCGAATACGACGGCCGCGATGACCGTCAGCAGACCGATGACCCCGAGCACGCGCGTCTTCATCATTCCTCCAGCAGAAAGCCGTAGGTGCCGGCTCCCGCGATGAGCATCACGATGTCATACCCGGCGAGGAGCTGCAGCCATGCCGGCAGCTCGCCAAACGGATCGCCGCCCAGAGCGGCGCTGGTGGCCTTCACCGCGGCCAGCAGCAGCGGTGCGATGACCGGCAGCATCAGCAGCGGCAGCATCACCTCGCGCGCCCGCATCCGCACCGTCACGCCGGCATAGAAGGTTCCGACCGCCGCGAAGCCGATGCACCCCAGCAGGAGCGTGGCCACCAGCGCCGGCCATGCGCCGGCGAGGTCGATGCCGTACAGGATCGCGACCACGGGAAGCAGCACGCCACCCAGCACCAGCATGCCGGCAAGTCCCGAGAGCGCCTTGCCGGCATAGATCGCGCGTCGGTCGATCGGGTAGAGGGCGAGCTGCTCGAACGCGCCGTCATCGGTCTCGACGACGTGCAGGCGGCCGACCGCGAGCAGCCCCGCGAACACGATCGCCAGCCAGAGCAGGCCGGGAGCGGCTTCGGTGAGCTTGCGAGAATCCGGGCCGAGGGCAAAGCCGAAGAGCAGCAGCACGACCGCCGCGAAGAACAGCGTCGAGGTCGTGGCGTGCTTGCCGCGGAGCTCGGCTCGGGCGTCCTTGCGCGCGATCGCCACGGCGATCGACGCGTTGCGGGCGAGGCTCGTCATCGGTCGAGACCTGCGATCGCCGGAGCGCCGATCCGCGTCGGCGCCAGATTGAGTGTCACCCCGCTGCCTTCGATCGCCGAGACGAGACCACCTTCGAGGCGAACCGTGCCATCGACCAGCGGAGCAAGGCGATCGACCGCGTGCGAGGCGACGAGTACGGTGATGCCGGCCTCGCGCCAGCGCCGCAGCAGGTCGTCGACGAGCGCCATGCCCTCATCGTCGAGCGCGGCATGCGGCTCGTCGAGCAGCAGCAGGCTGTGCGCCGAGAGCAGGATGCGTCCCAGAGCCGTCCGCTTTCGCATCCCGGCGCTGAAGCTTGCGACCCGCTGGTCGGCCACCGCAGCGAGCCCGACGTCAGCCAACGCAGTCCGCGTTCGCGACTCGATCTCGGCACGAGGGACATCAAGCAGCGTCGCGGCGAAGCGCAGGTTTTCGGCGGCGGTCAGGTCGTCGTACAGGCCGGTGGCGTGCGAAAGATAGGCAACCCGGGTGCGCACAAGCTCCCCATGCCGCGCCACGTCCAGGCCATCGACCGCCGCGGAGCCGAAGCTGGGCCGGATGGCGGTCGCCAGGATGCGCAGCAGAGTCGTCTTGCCGGCGCCATTCGGGCCCAGGAGCGCGACGCTCCTGCCGGCATCGATGCGCAGCGAGACACCGGCCAGAGCGGCGGAGCGTCCGAAGAGGCGCGCCAGCTCGACCGTGGAGACGGCCGGAGGCAAGTTGTCGGGCGACCCGTGGGATTGGGGCGCGACGTAGATGGTGGTCTGCGGCATGCTCGACGCGCGGGGCACGAATAGTGGGTCTGGCCACTATGCGGCCTACCCCGGGGTGCGTCAAATGATCCGGAAGGCGAAACCGAGTGCGTATGCATGGCAAGGGAT
>JBBSCG010000122.1:0-1882 GCA_038250515.1 Candidatus Limnocylindria bacterium | reverse complement strand
ATGCGCGAGGCGAGCGTCTCATTGCGCGAGCGGGGTGGCGTATCCACGAAGCGCTGGGTGTCGACCAGCGGCTCGCCGGGGTTCGTGATCTCGATGCGGTCGTCGAAGATCTCGACCATCGGTCCCGCGCCGGTCACAAAGAAGTCTTGATGAATGAGCGCGTTGGCCACCAGCTCGCGCACCGCCAGCTCGGGAAACATCGGCACGCTCTTGCGCTGGGCCTCGCCGATGACTTCGTTGGCGGGCAGCAGCCCGTGGATGTACCCGATCAGCCCCTCGAAGCCGCAGGCGTAGCCCTTGCCGCCCTCCTGCTCCTTGAGCGTTTCCGTGCGGTCGTTGCCGCGGTACTGGATGACCCGCATCGCCTTGCGCCGCAGCCCGTGAAAGGCATCGAGCCGCTTGGCGAACAGGATCGCGCCGAGGTTCGTGATGTCCCAGCCGCCGGCGTCGTTCCTCCGGATCATGCGGTCGTCGACCAGAGCTTCGAGAATGCTCTCGCGGTTCGCCGGCAGTGGCCGCTCCAACAGGTCGAAGTAGGCCGGGTAGTCCAGCAGGCGGAGCACATCGTCGCCGGTCGCGTGCTCAGTCGCGATGCCATCTTCGAAGGGCGTCTGGTCGAAGATCCGCCACAGGGCCCGCTCCTTCTCGGGGTAGTCCTTGAGCTTCTTCTTGTAGGTGCCGACGCGGATGAACTCCTGGCCCGAGAAGCGCACCGGGTGGCGAGCGGCCCGCGCCATCTCCAGCAGGACGACGCGGTGTCCGTCGACCTCGAGCGTGAAAAAGCGGAAGTCGAGCTTGGGCTCCAGCAGCCGCAGCAGCCAGCTCTCCAGTTCTTCGTTGCCGACGCGGGCCGCGGGGGGATCGAAGTTGGTTCCCACGATGGCGTGGTCCTCGTCGCGCACACCCCAGACCAGATAAGCGAACGCCTTGCCCACGAGGGCCGCGGCGTTGGCCAGCGCCGAGATGTACTCGCCAATCGCCTGAGGCTCAGCCTCGTTGACCTTGAACTCGACCCACTCGGTCTCCCGTGGCAATGCGCACAGCTCGCGCACCACACTCGCGAGGTAGTCGCCTGGACGGTCGCTGGTCATACCGCGGCCTCCTCGTCGATGGTGTCGGCGGCGGTGTTCAGGTCGGCGTCGTCCTCGACGGTGTCCGGCGGCGCTTCATCGGGCAGTAGCAAAGCCGCCTCGCGCACATCGAGCTTGCCGGTGACGACATCGGCGACGAGGCGCGTGCGGTATTCGCGGAGGAGTTCGATCTCGCGGTTGAGGCGGGAGATGGTGGTGTCGAAAGCCACCATGTCGGAATCTAGAGATTTGCAGATGGCATCCTGCTCTTGCTTCGAGGGGACGACAACTGCGAGAGCCTTGATCTCACTAACGTTGATGCGCTTGAACGTTGAGCCAACGAGCAGTAGCTCCAGCTGATGCTTCATAAACGGGCTGTGGAGCAGGTAGTTCAGAAACCGCTGGTTCTGTGAGTGCGAGCGTATGAGGCAGACATCTTGCCCCATCGCAAAGTCAATGTCGGTCTCCACCAAAGCACATGCACCGACGCTGGCGTTGCGGCAGTAGATCAAGTCACCACGTTTGGGCTTCCTATCGCCCTCAACCAGAAGCCGATACCACGTAGGCGTCGTACGCTTGCATCGACTCAGATTGAGCGAGAAGCGCTGAACTTCGACGACACTCGCTAGCGGAATTCCTTCATCAACAAATGGGACCGTAAGGTGCTTGCAGTCGGTCACCCTCCAATAGCGCCTCAGTGAGGCTACCGCCCAATGCTGCGGAATATCGCCGAGCCAGGGGATGCCGGAGGGTTTGAGGGGGACGGAGGGGTCGAGGCCGCGGGTGACGGCGCGGTGGATGATGGCCTGCTT
>JBBSCG010000121.1:0-1901 GCA_038250515.1 Candidatus Limnocylindria bacterium | reverse complement strand
GGTGACCTCCCGCCGCTGGTGGCCGAGGAGCTGGTCAACCAGATCATCGTGTATCCCACAGAGGGATCGGACTTCGCCGCCGTGGCGTCGGCAATCGAGGCGACCGTCGAGAACAGCGCCACGCTCACGGGCGGAGTTCAACGAGACCGTCGGCGGCACGACCGCGATCTTCAACGCGATCATCATCGGCGTTGCGGCGATCAGCCTGATCGTCGGTGGGCTGTCGGTCATCAACACGATGGCCATGAGCGTGGCCGAGCGCACGCGCGAGATCGGCATCAAGCGCGCCATCGGCGGACGGCGCGGCACGCCCGCGCCGATCGTCAGCACGACGGAGGTCGCCAGCGCCGCCGCCACCAAGCGCTGTCGTTCGCCGAACGGGTGCGCCGCCTCGGCGTTCGTCACTTGACCGATCGTGCGCGCCTGAAAAGGTCGCGTCAAGACGTTCCTACGCTTGCAAAGAAGGACTCGTTCTGGAAGATCGAAGCACAGCTAGTCCGGCGCCACCCGTTCCGCGACCTGCAGCCCGAAGCCCCCGCCGGGAACAAGCGATATCGACTTGAGGGGCGAGAGCCCCGCTTCGACCTGCCACGACCGCATCTCGTCGAACGACCAGAGTCCCGATTCGCTCGTCAACGCGAAGTAGAGGTCGAAGAAGGCTCCCTGCTGCCCTCCCTTGCCGGGCGATCGAGGGCGCAGCGCGTCCCCGATCACCAGGTAGCCGCCCGGGCGCAGTGCGCGTGCCGCCTTGCGGACGAGAAGCCGATTGGTCGCGTCATCGAAGTGATGGACCAGGCTGAAGGCCATGATCAGGTCGTAGACGCTGTCGCCGAGGTCGTCGGCCAGCGCGTCGCCGGCCCTGAGAACCACCCGGTCCCCCATCCCCTCCCGCTCCAGGAGGGGAGCGGCGTGCTCCACCGCCTGCGGCAGGTCGAGCACCGTTGCTCGAAGTCCCGGGTGGCGCCGGCAGAGCGCCACGGAGAAATAGCCGTGCGAGCCGCCGATGTCGAGCATCTCGCGCGCGCCGGCCGGAACCGGCACCCGCCGGGCAAGCAGACCGGCAAGCGGATTGGCCTGCGCGCGCATGCCGCGCTGATAGGCGCGCCAGTCATCGGTGGACATCGACCCGTGGACGTCGAGCGGCCTCCCGTCCCGCACGAACAACTCCATCTGGTCGATCCAGCTCCACTCGAGCTCCTTCATGAGGATCAATTCCCGAATCGAGCCGGGGGTATCGGCCAGCAGCCAGCGCCGCACGTGAGGAGCGAGCCGGTAAATGCCGTCTCGATAGCGCAGGTACCGCATGGTGACCAGCAAGTTCAGCAGCTTCTCGGTGGCGCGCTCATTGGTCCCGCAGGCTTCCGCCACCGCCTTCGCCGAACCGGCTCCCTCACTGATCGCGTCGAAGATCCCCAGCCGCGTCGCGGTCAACACGGCCCGGGAGTAGACCGGGGCATACCCCTCGAGCATCGCGATCGGCACGATCCCTGAGGCCAGCACGGCGCTCTCGAGCGGATTCTCCGCCATCAGTCCCACGCGCATGACTCACCTCTCCCTGCAGCCTGCGGCCCGGGTGACCGTAACCGGCGGCAGAAACTGGGTCAAGACTCCCCGATGAAAGAAGGCAATGCTACGCTAGCCGCCAGTTACCGAGGGACGGGGTCGACAAGCCCGATGCAGACCGTGGACCGTCGCAGACACCTCCCAACGGCCGGTTTCGGGGTGCTCCTGACCGCCTGCGGGCAAGCTGGCGTTCCATCCCTCAAAGGGAGCAGCGCGCCAACTTCCACACACCCCGCTCGTCCGAAGCTCCGTGAGGCGCTGTGGGTCGCATGGTGCGATTCCATAAGGGTGCTGATAAGGGTGCTTCCCGAAGCACTTCTCAACCGGTTGCCGATGCC
>JBBSCG010000120.1:0-1933 GCA_038250515.1 Candidatus Limnocylindria bacterium | reverse complement strand
TTCGGCGCCAAGCCCGATGCGATCGCGGCCCGACCACGCATCGGCGTCGATTACGCCGGCGACTGGGTGGAACGCCCACTGCGCTTCCTGATTCCCGATGACCACCATGTCTCCCGCCGCTGACGCGCCGGCACCGGGCGCAGCAGCCGATGCTGCGACGCTGCGCGCGCTGGAGTTCGGCGCGGTCGTCGAGATGCTGCGTGCGCTGACCGCCTTCGGGCCGTCGCGCGAGCTCGCCGACGCGTCGCTGCCGATGAGCGACGCTGTCCTCGTAGGGCTCCTCCAGGACCAGACCGGTGAGGCGGTTCGCCTCCTCGACGAGCAGGCGCAGACGAGCATCGGCGGAGCACGCGATCTGCGGCCATCACTCGAGCGGGCGCGCCGCGGCGGACGGCTGACGCCGGCAGAGCTGCTCGAGGTCGCCGAGACGCTGCATGCGACCGCGAATTTTGCCGCACGGCTGCGTGATTGGCGCGGCCGACACCTTGGCGAGGTGCGCGCTGCGCTCGACGACGCGCCGGAGCTGCGAGCTCAGATCGAGCGCAGCCTCGACGAGGCCGGGGAGATCCTCGACTCGGCGTCCGCCGAGCTGGGCGCCGTGCGCAAGCGGCTGCGAACGGCGCAGGATCGCGTCCGCGAACGCCTCAACAGCATGCTCCGTTCATCGGATCTGGCCGGCGTCATCGGCGAGGCGATCGTGACCATCCGTGCCGGCCGATACGTCATCCCCATCCGTGCTGAGTCAAAGGGTCGGGTGAAGGGGATCGTGCACGACCAGAGCGCCTCCGGCGCGACGCTCTTCGTCGAGCCGCTCACGGTGGTTGAGCTGAACAACGCGTGGACGCAGGCGACGCTCGACGAGCAGCGCGAGGAGGAGCGCATCCTCGACGAGCTGTCGCATCTCGTCGAGGAGCGCGCCGAGTCGCTGGCTGCCTCGCTCGATGCCCTGGCCCGTGCCGACCTGTGGCTTGCCCGCGCGCGCCTTGCCGCGCTGCAGGACGCCATCCGTCCGGCAGGAAGCGACGACGCGCTCGAGCTGCTGTCAGCGCGGCATCCATTGCTGGGCGGATCGGCGGTGCCGATCGACCTGCGACTTGGCGAGCGCTTCGGGTATCGGGCCCTGGTCGTCACCGGGCCGAACACCGGCGGCAAGACGGTGTCGCTCAAGACGCTCGGCCTGCTGGCGCTCATGCACCAGGCCGGGATGCGCGTGCCGGCCGCCAACGGCGCGCGGCTGCCCGTCTATCGACGGGTGATGGCCGACATCGGCGACGAGCAATCGATCGCCCAATCGCTGTCAACCTTCTCGAGCCACCTGCGCAACGTCGTGCGCTTCGTTGCGGCTGCGCAGTCCGGGACGCTGATCCTGCTTGACGAGATCGGCGCGGGCACGGATCCCGCCGAGGGTAGCGCCCTGGCCATGGCCATCATCGCGCGGCTGCTGGAGCTCGATGCCTCGGTGGCGGCGACGACCCACTACGCCGAGCTCAAGACGTTCGCGACCGAGCATGCCAACGTGACGAACGCATCGGTCGAATTCGACGTTCGTACACTGCGGCCGACCTATCGACTGGAGATCGGACTGCCCGGTAAGTCCCAGGCGTTCGCCATTGCCGACCGGCTGGGCCTGCCGGCGGACGTCCTGGCTGATGCGCGCGCACGACTATCCGCGGAGCATGTCAGCCTCGAGGAGACGCTGGCGGCGGTGCAACGCGCCGAGGCCGAGCGTGGTGACGAGCTGGCCCAGGCGCGCGCGGAACGCGAGGCGGCTGCCACCGAACGCGAGCGAGCCAGCTCCGGCGTCGCCCGTGCACGCCGGGAAGCGGCCGAGATCCTGGCTGATGCTCGCCGCGCCGCCGACGACCTGCTGGCGAGGGCCGAGCATGAAGTCGCCGAGGTTCGAGTGGAAGTGACGCGTCAGCGCAATGTTCGT
>JBBSCG010000119.1:0-2036 GCA_038250515.1 Candidatus Limnocylindria bacterium | reverse complement strand
CCTGGCTGAGGACGCCCGCGTCAACCGGGCCAGCTCCTCCCGGTCGCCCTCACGCAACCCCAACGCCATCGCCGGACGATTCGCCATGCCTCATCGTCCCAGCCCGGCAACTGTAAATCAACTAACTACACGCGCCACTAGCCTCGCCTCCCTTGCTCTTACGGTGCAAGCTCCCACTCAGCGCGGCGGCGGGCCACCTTTCAACGGATCGGGCTGCGGCACACGACAGGTACTACCGAGCGTCCGCGCGCCCCAGGTCTGAAGAGTTCGGCCGTATGGTCGACGAATGACTGGCGCAGCTACCGCTCGGGTCAGACCCGACCCCTTGCCAATCGACCTCACCGCGCAAGGCGACGAGTTCCTTCAACGGCTGCAGGCGGAACTCGCGGGGCGACGCCTTGCGGCTTCGGCCACCTTGAATCGGCAGGCGGCGCCGGGCCAGCCGCTGGCCGTCAAGATTCAACCGCATGGCGGATCTCTATCGACGAGTCTCGTCCTACTGGAGACCGCGACCGCTGTTCTCGAGGCCGTCGTGTCAGGCCTGAGTGTTGAGGCCCTCGAGGCTGACCTGGCGTTCTGGCGCGATGCCGTCGATGCCGCGATCGGAGGGATCGGCGCGCCGCCTCATGTGTTCGCCTGGTGGGCGGCGATCCGAACCTCACCTGCCGCAAGCGGTCAGTGGCTTCTGCGGCCACTGGCTCTGGGAGCGGTCACCATCCACGCGTCTAGCGCGCCCTTCATGGACATCCTGCTGTCGCGGACGACTCCATCCCTGGGCTACCAAGTCACGGCTACATATCCAGCCGCGATCACCGGTCAAGCGAGGGCATACAACTGGCCCGTCGCCGCGGGAATCGCCTCCCGCCAACTCCTCCGACTCTGCGCGACACTGACGCTCGCTGTCGGCGAAACCTGGGAGATCCTCAGCGCTCCTGCCCCGTTGGAGAATGTCGCCGACGTTCCGGCAGTAGGTGGATCTCGGCTCCCCAACGCTTCGCCAGGCGGCACCTGGGTCAGGCAGGAGATCACCCTCCCTGACTACACAAGAACCCTGTGGGAGCGCATCAGCGGCGACGAGCGCCTCGAGACTGCAGCACATGCGTACCAGCAGGGAGGCTTGATGGAGGACGACTTTCCCTCCGCCGCGCTGATCGCCTACGTCGGCTGCATCGAGGGGCTCGGTCAGCACTATGTACCACGAACATCCTACGACTGCTGCGACGACTGCCCGATGGAACGAGGTGCCATGCGACGGTTCAACCGTGCGCTTGAGGAAGCGGGGCTGCGCGCAGACATGCGCCGCTACCTCAAGGACCTGTATCCGGATAGATCGTCGACGGCGCACTCGGGCGATCTGCACGGCGTAGAGGCGGAAGGCGGCGCTGCGCAACGGCCGGCGCTCTTCTCGCCTGTGTCGGAGACGTTCATGTTTCGCCACGGAGCGGTCCGCATCGCAATGCGGGCGGCGCGAGAAGTTCTCCTCTACGAAATTCTCGGCCAAGGGCCAGCCGACCTACCACCTATGCAGCCCCTCGAGAACCAATTCCCGCGGGGTGTGATCGGGATGGCTACCACGTTGCCTGTCGAACCCGGTAGGGCACATTCCTGAGCAAGCACTAGCCGTCGGTTGCCAGTGCCGATTCGGAAGCGGCAGCGAACCGCGGGGTCCGTTCGGCCAATCCTCCGCGCCAGAACCGTCGTGGAGTGCCAGCTCGGGCGCCCGGATAGCGGGGGGCCCATGTGGGTCGCCATGCCATGTGCCGTGGTCCTCGTCGGAGAGCGCGTCGGGCTGGGCTGGTTCGAGCCGCCGGTGGGTCGAGGAGGCTCAGTTGAGCCAAGAGCGACCCAGGAAGGCCTCGGCGCCCGCAGGCACCCGAACCTCCTCCCCCGCCGCGAGTCGGCGGCACAGCTCCATCATCTGGGCGTGGTCCGGGCCTCCTCCCGTACCGCCCGAGCGGCCACCGTCGGGATGCCACTGCGCCTTCCAACCCTTCCCGCGCAGCGCCACGAACGGACCACCGACGAGGTGACCGATG
>JBBSCG010000118.1:0-2053 GCA_038250515.1 Candidatus Limnocylindria bacterium | reverse complement strand
GTGTGCGAGTGGAAGATGGCCACCAGGTCCTCGCCGGCATCCTCGATGGTGAAGGTGATCCGCACCAGGTCCTGCGGATCGACGTTGTAGCGCAGCGGGCTGGCCTCGCTGTTGCGGGCGGGGTGGAAGTCCACTGCAACAGCCTCAGCAAGCGAACCCGAGAGCAGGCCGCAGGCTTCGTTCGGCAGCTCGGCACGCGCATGCGACATGAGCGCATGGGCCACCGTGGAGGAGATGGTCAGACCGATGCCGCCGCCGCCATCGGTCACCACAGGAGCGAGCCTTCGAGCTCGTCCTCGAGCTCGTCGAGGTCGCGCGTCCACAGATCGGTGGAGAGGTACTTCCAGCCGCCGTCCGCGAGCAACACCACGACGTTACCGGACGGCATGTCACGCGCCACGCGAACCGCCACCGCGACAGCAGCTCCGCTGGAGAGACCGGCAAAAACGCCCTCCTCGCGGAGGAGGCGCCGCACGCCGACCACCGCGTCGCGGTTATTGACCAGGTAGCGATCGTCGAGCAGCGACTCATCGAGGACCGGGGGGACAAAGCCCTCGTCGAGTGAGCGGAGTCCCTGCACCAGCTCACCGGGAAGTGGCTCCGCGGCGATGACTCGGACGCCTGGTCGCGCGGCCTTCAACGTACGACCCACCCCGGTCAGCGTGCCGCCGGTCCCGAGCCCGGCGACGAAGGCATCGACCTCGGGCACGGCCGCCAGGATCTCGGGACCCGTCGTCTCCTCGTGGGCGTCGGGGTTCGCCGCGTTCCCGTACTGGTAGGGCATGAACAGCGATGGGTCGGCCGCGGACAGCGCCTGCGCCAGCCGGATAGCGCCGTTCGAGCCCTCGGAACCCGGTGAGTAGACGATCGCCGCGCCGAACAGGCTCAGCAGCTGCGAGCGTTCGGGCGTGGTGTTGTCCGGCATCACGACTCGCACCGGGTGTCCGAGCCTGGACCCGATCATCGCCAGGCTGATGCCGGTGTTGCCGCTCGATGGCTCGAGGATCGTCTGGCCCGGCTGCAGCGCCCCGGACGCACGCGCCCTGACGAGCATCGCCCGTGCGATGCGGTCCTTGACCGAGCCGGTCGGGTTCATCCCCTCGAGCTTGGCGAAGAGCCGCACACCGGGATGGGGCGCCAGCCTCGGCAGCTCGACCATCGGCGTATTGCCGATGGCCGCCACGATATCCGCGTACGCGCCCGACGCGTCCGGACGCGCCAGCGTCGACATCGGTCTAGCGAGAGCCTCCGGCCATGGCCGGCAGCAGGATCACGGTGTCGTCCGGACCGACCGCGGTGGCCAGGCCGTCGCGATAGCGCACGTCACGGTCGTTGACGTACACGTTGATGAAATGCGACAGCTCACCGTCCTCGGTCACGCGGTCTCGCAGCGCGGGGTAATGCGCGAACAGGTTGTCGAGCACGGCGCTGACGGTGTCACCGCTGGCGTCGACCTGCCGCGTGCCGCCGACGGCATCGCGCAGCACCGGAGGAATGCGGACGCTGCTCACGCGATCGCCGCTGCCGGCTCGGCCACAACAGATGCGTACGGCGACGTTTCGCCGCAGGCAGGGCAGGCGGGATCGCGCCAGATGCGCACCTCGTCGAAGGAGGTCGACATCGCATCGAACATCAGCAGTCGACCGGCGAGCGTCTCGCCGACACCGAGCACCAGCTTGAAGACCTCGTTGGCCTCCAGCAGACCGATGATCCCGGGAAGCACGCCCAGCACGCCCGCCACGGAGCAGGCCGGGGCGAGCTCCGGAGGCGGCTGCGTCGGATACATGCAGCGGTAGCATGGCCCCGCGAACGGCACGAAGGTGGTGACCTGGCCATCCCATCGGTAGATCGAGCCGTGGACCACCGGCTTGCGCAGCTTGACTGCCGCGTCGTTGAGCACGTAGCGTGTGTCGAAGTTGTCGGTTCCATCCAGGATGACGTCGTAGTCGGCGATCAGCCGCTCCACGTTGTCGCCGGTCAGCCGCTCGCGGTGCTCGACGACACGCGTCTCCGGGTTGAGCGCGTTGATCGAGAGGCGCCCCGACTCCGTCTT
>JBBSCG010000117.1:0-2075 GCA_038250515.1 Candidatus Limnocylindria bacterium | reverse complement strand
TCCGCATCCGGGGCGCACTTCGCGACGAGCGTGGGTGCAGACCATGCGAATGCAGCCCCCGTGAAGGCAAGCATGGCCACCATGGCCATCGCAATGCCGATTGGTAATCGCCTCATGTGATCCTCCCGCTGATGTCCCGCCGGCCAGGCCTGCCAGCGGGTGATGATTGTTTGATGATTCCGAATGCGGTTCGATTCCTCAGGCCTGGTGTCGTCCGGGCCGATGTCGACAGATGACAGCGGACCGAACTGAGGTATGGGCAGCACCCTAGTACCTGAGTACCGCCTTGACCAGTACCACTGACAGCGCGCTGGGCGGAGCGGTTGGGAACGGGGCGGTTAGGTTCGAGCGTTCCGTTGCGGGGTCGCAACAGGCAAGGTGCCGACGCGCCCGGTCAGCTCGTTCGGCCGCGAGGATCGAGCAGGACGACCTGAGTCTCGTCGGGCAGTGAGGACGTGGTGACGACTGCCTTCGGCTGCCGGATCGGCTCGCTGACGGCGAGCTCCTGGAGGAACTTCTCGGGGCCCTGCAGGTCCGACGAGAGTCCGTCCACCGCGAAGTGCATGGGGATCACGATCTTGGGGCTCACCTGGGCAACTACCTCCGCCGCCTCGGCGTGCGTGAGCGTGTAGACGCCCCCGGCAGGCACCAGGAGCACGTCGACAGGCCCGAGCTCGGTCAGCTGCTCCTCGCTGAGGAGATGCCCCAGGTCGCCGAGATGAGCGACGTGCACGCCATCGACCTCGAAGCCGAAGACGATGTTCTCACCGCGTTGCGTGCCGCCCTCGGCGTCATGGAAGGTGCGGATGCTGTTGATCAGCAGGTCATGGAACTCGTACTCGCCGGGCCGGGTCAGCGTGAGGCCCGCGGTGATCGAGCGCGCGTAGGCGTGGTCCGGATGGTCGTGCGAGATGGTCAGCACGTCCACGTCGTGCTTGCCCGCCACGAAGCCGGTCGAGGGAGGGCAGGGATCGGTGATGACGGTCGCGTCGCGGCCCTTGAGCCGGAAGCAGGCACGCCCATACCAGGTGATTTCCATCGGTTGACCGATGCTAGCGGAAACGCACGAGAGCCGGTGCCCGCCCAATGACACCGGCTCTCGAAGGAGGGAGGGTGGAGGTAGAAACCCGTTGGTCCGGATCTCTACCTCGCACGTTGAAGACTAGGCAGCGCTTCTAAATCGATGACTTGCGGTGGGTGAAGAAACATGAACAATTCGGCGAGGATTTCACGCGACTGGGCCATGCGACAATGCGGCCGATGTCCCGCCTCTCGCGGGCGGCCGCGGCGGGTGCGGTCGTCGTGCTCTCCGTGGTCATGGTGATCGTCGTGGTGCTGTACCTCGGCGCAGGAACGGTGGCGCAGAGGTCGGGCGCCACGCCATCGGTCGAGGCGAGCGTTCAGCCATCTGCCACCGGGGAGCCGACGGCATTGGTCAGCCAGGAGCCGCAGGCGGTCTTCGCCCAGATCGAGCAGCAGGTGCGGGCGCTGCGCGGACTGTCGGCGCCGGACATTGGTCCGGTCGAGCTCATCGGTCGTGCCAGGCTCGAGGCCGAGCTCAAGGCGACCTTCGAGGCGGACTACCCGATCGAGCAGCAGCGCGCCGAAAACATCACCCTGCGTGCGCTGGGACTGCTGAAGCCCGATCAGGACGTTGCGGCGCTGCGGCTGCAGCTGCTGTCCGGCCAGGTCATCGGCTTCTACGACGACAAGAAGAAGCGGATGGTCGTCGTCTCGGACGCCGCCGCCGATGGCCAGGCGAAGATCACCTATGCCCACGAGTACACGCACGCACTCCAGGACAACGCGTTCGGGCTGAAGTCGCTCGAGCTCGATGCCGTCGGCGAGGATTACCGCGGCCTTGCTCGGCTGGCGCTGGTCGAGGGCGACGCGACCGCCAGCATGCTGCAATGGGCCGTCGCCAACCTGTCACCGGACGAGCTGACGGGCGTCGCTGCAACGCCGGTTCCCGACATGAGCGGCATCCCCGCCTGGATGGTGCAGCAGCTCGAGTTTCCGTACACCGCGGGGCTGGAGTTCGTATCCGCGCTCGGCGGCGGCCTGGGCGGTGACTA
>JBBSCG010000116.1:0-2278 GCA_038250515.1 Candidatus Limnocylindria bacterium | reverse complement strand
GGAGCTGCTGCTGCGGCTGCGTGAGCGGCTCTCGTCGGCGACCCTGCTGATAGACGCGCTGCTCGGCAGTGGGGCGTCGGGCCCGTTGCGTGAGCCGATCTCGACCGCGGTGGACCTGATCAACGCCGTGCGGGCACACGCGCGCGCCGCGTCGCGGCCGTGCAGCGTGCTGGCCGTCGACGTGCCCACGCGTATCGAGCTGACCGGCGGCGGTCACTCCGACCCGGTCGTGAGCGCCGACATCACGGTTACGTTCCATCGCGCCAAGGCGGGTTTTGCCCTGGATGCCGAGGCGCGACAGCTGGCGGGGCGCTACTTCGTGGCGCCCATCGGCATTCCCCTGGAGGCGGAGCAGGACATCGTGCCGCCCGACGGCGAGTGGCCTCCGGCGCGCATCACCCAGGTGACCTGGCAGGAGCCCCCGGCGCCGGACCAGCCCGGGCACGCGCGGCCGGGCGACGGGATCGGGGCGGGGCCGGGGATCGAGTAGTTGGTCAGCCACTCCCCGGTTTGCGCGGCTGCGAGCCGGAGGCGCACAGCGGACAGTCGGCCGGCGGCCACGAGGCGATCTCGATGCGCCCCAGGGAGTGGATCGGGATGCTGGCCTCGATCCTTGAGCTGGAGCGGTCGACAATGACCGCCGCGGCAAGCGGCTCGACGCCCGCGACGCGGACGGCATCCACGGTCTCGAGCAGCGACAGCCCGGTGGTCAGAATGTCGTCCACCAAAGCCACGCGCTCGTCGGGTGCCACGGTCCAGCCGCGACGCAGCCGCCGTCCGCCCTCCGGCACGCGTTCCGCGAAGACGGCGCGCACCGGGTGATCGAGCAGCGGCTCGAGCTGGCGTGCCGTCTCGGATGCGAGCAGCACCCCTCCGGTGGTCGGTCCGACCACCAGCGTGGCGTCGTACGGAGCGAGCGCAGCGGCGAATCGGCGGCAGATCTCGGCGGTGAGCTGCGGATGCTGGAGGACGAAGAACTTCTCCAGGTAGCGGGCCGCGTGACGGCCGCTGGTCAGCAGGAAATGGCCCTCGAGCAGCGCATCGCAGCGCTGGAAGAGCTGCTCGATCGTGGCGTCCCGAAGCGTGGATCGGTCGCGCAGCTCCATCGGTCTATTCGTATACGGCGCTGAAGTCGACCGCCGGATACCGTTCCGAGAGCGTGTCGGTCACCCACTGCAGGACGTCGGATGGGTCGTAGTAGTCGGTGATGACTCGCGCATCGGTCACGGTCAGGCCCGGGCGGCGAGCCTCGACGTTGGCGGTGGCGCGGCCGTCCAGGTCGGAGAGGTCCAGGCTCGTCTCGAAGCGCCCGTCGACGCGCAGCACCAGCTGGTCCTCCGGCTCGTCCAGCAGGACGAGGTCGCCGGTGCGGGCCAGGACCTCCTCCGCGTTGGAGACGAACTCCCAGAGCACCTGCTTCTGCTGCGTGGTGATCTGGGCGCGATAGGCATCCGCCAACTGCCACAGGCGCTGGGCGGCCAGCGTCTCCTGCTGATCGGTCGGCAGCTCGGATTGCCAGTCCTCCTCGGCGCCCGCCTCGACCACCTGCTCCTCTGCCTGGAGCTTGTCGGCCGCGATGAGGTGATTGACCGGATCATGCGCCGCTTCGATGAGCCAGGCATAGATGTCGGCCGGGTTGTACAGCTCGACGACTTCGCTGAACGCGTCGACCACCTGCTCCTCGTCGTACCACTCGTTGTCGGCGGGGTCCTGGTAGGTCAGGCGGGTGGTCCAGGTGTCGTCGGCGGGATGGTAGAGCAGGTAGTCCTGCTCGTTGTCGACCAGCTTGATCGGACCGATCTCGCGCAGGCGCTCACGCTGAGCATCGACAAATCGGCGCAGTTGCTCGGTCGCCTCATAGAGGAAGTCGCGGCGCTCGAGCTCCGACTCGCCCGCCAGCTCGCGCAGCGCGGTGATGCGCGGAGACGTCGCGTTGTCGCTTTTTCGGTCGCTCATTCACTCACTTCTTGAAGATGAAGTCGGGACCCATCCGCTCACGCAGAAAGATCGTGTGCTTGCGCTCGAAGATCATTTCCGCCACGCGATGACCGATGCGATTGGTCGACTCATCGGCATACAGCCTGTCAAGGACAGCGTAGTTGGGCAGGTCCAGGATCAGCACGTTGTCCCAGGTCGAGCCCTCGGTCACGTTGAACCAGCCGACGAAGTGGATCCCGTAGTCGCTCGCGTACTTCCTGGCCGTCTTCGGGAAGAACCGCTTCATGCCCTGCTTGAACATGGTGTCGCGGCCTTTGCGCACGTTGAAGAAGGTGACCAT
>JBBSCG010000115.1:0-2322 GCA_038250515.1 Candidatus Limnocylindria bacterium | reverse complement strand
TTCTGCTGGCGCAGGGATTTTCGCGGGTCTCGCACATGGTCGGTGGCATCGACCGGTGGAGCGACGACGTCGATCCCGCCATCGCGAAGTACTGAGTTCGGATGTTGCGCCTCGTCGCGGGTGCCGTGGTGGCGGCGTTGACGCTGCACGTGGTACGCTATCGCCGGACGATGGCGCGTATCCGTGCCGCTGCCGCCGCGCGTCTACCGGTCGATGACAACGGCATCATCCCCGGCGCCGGCCCGTTCACGCTCGCCGGCAGCGCGACGCACGCTGTCCTCTTGATCCACGGTTTTGGGGACACCACGCAGTCGCTCGGGCTACTGGCGGAGGCCCTGCACGCCACGCATGGCTGGACGGTGCGTGCCATACTGCTGCCGGGCCACGGCCGCCGATTGGCTGATTTCGATGCGGTCGGGTCCGACCAGTGGCGGGCAGCGGTGCACGACGAGTACCTGGCGCTCCGGAGTCGCTATCCGGTGGTGGCACTGGTCGGACTGTCGATGGGCGGAGCGCTGGCGACCATCGAGGCCGCGCGGCACCCTGACCTGCCGGCGCTGGTGCTGCTGGTGCCGTACCTCACACCGCCGGCGCGTGCGGAGCGCCTGGCGCCGACTGCCTGGCTGGTGAACCTGCTGGTCCCGTATCTCGCGGGCGGCAATCGCGAGCGATCCATTCTCGATCCCGCCGCACGGGCGCGCACGCTGGGCGCCGGGGTCACGCCGCCGCTGCGCATCCGGGACCTCGTCGGTGTGGCGCACGACGCGCGCGATGCGGCGGCGCAGGTGCTGGCCCCGGTGCTGCTGGTGCATTCCACGGCAGATTACCGGATCGCGACATCCCTCGCCGAGCGGCATGCAGGCTATTTCACCGCCACGTCGGCGTGCGAACAGGTGTGGGTCGACGGCGGCGGCCACGTGATCACGGTCGACTTCTGCCGCGAGCGGGTCTTCACGCTCACCGCCGAGTGGCTCGCCCGCCACGCCGGGGCACCGCTGGCCGGCCACGCCTCACCGGTATAGCGATGCGTCTCTTGATTGCCGGGGCAACCGGGTACGTCGGACGAAATGTCGTCGCCGAGGCGCTGCGCGCCGGCCACGAGGTGATCGCCCACGTGCGTCCCGGCAGCGCGTCAGGTGACGCCGCCGCCGCCGGCTGCTCAGCGGCGGGAGCGCGCGTGGTGCGCACTCCCTGGACTGCGGAGGCATGGTGCCAGCAGCTCGTCGAGGACGCGCCGGAGCGGCTCTTCCTGTTACTCGGCACCACGGCGGCACGCACCAGGGCGGCGGCGCGGCGGGGAGTCGACGCATCACAGCAGACCGTCGACCTGGGCCTGACCATGCTGGCGGTGGCGGCGGCCCGGAGCGTGTCGCCGGAGATCGGGCTCGTCTATCTCTCCGCGCTGGGCGCGTCGCCGACCGGAAACGAATACCTGCGCGTACGCGCTACGGTCGAGGCTGCGCTGGTCAGCGGGGCAAACCCGTTTACTGTTGTGCGACCGAGTTTCATCACCGGTCCGGATCGTGGTGAGGCGCGGCTGGGGGAGCGGATCGGTGCACTGGTTGGCGATGCCGCCTGCGCGGTGCTGCGGAGGCTGGGTGCGCGGCGCCTGGCGGCGCGGTGGGCGTCGATCACGGGACCATCGCTCGCGACGATCCTCGTGACGCTCGCGACCGAGCCGCTCGACCGTCGGGTGCATGAACTGGATGACTTTCGGCGCTGACGGGATGTACCGCCTGCATACGCCGCCTGGCAGTAGTCAATTCAGGAGGGCGCCGCGCAATATCGTCCTGAATGTACACGAAATCTCGGGTTTTTTTCGCGTCGACCGGTGTCGTTTTCGTGCGAACCCGACCTACCACCACTGTCTCACTTTCGGCTGTCGGCTCAGAAGGGAAACTGCCGCATGCACAGTGCCCCCCGACAGAAGCATGGCGCTCTGTCGGGGGGCGGTACCGCTGGTTCGGAAACGACTCTGTGTCAGACCTGCGTCGAGCGACGACGCCGGATCGCAGCCAGACCAAGGAATCCGGTGGCCATCAGGAGATACGTCGACGGCTCAGGGACAACGGCGGACGGCGGCGGCTGATTCGACGGGGAGCTGTCCGTGTCCTGCTGGAACGAGTACGTCTGGCCGGCACGAAGGCCGGGTCCGCTGGTGAAGTTGATCGTCAACTGCTCGAACATGTCGCCGACGGCGGCGTTCCCGGTAAGCGAGAAGATGTTCGTGAAGTCTGCGCGGACGTCGCCAACATAGGTGCCGCCCAAAGTCTTCACTGCGCAGCCGTTCGACGATCCCGGCGTGCCTTCAACGATATTGTC
>JBBSCG010000114.1:0-2398 GCA_038250515.1 Candidatus Limnocylindria bacterium | reverse complement strand
CCGGCCACCGACACGACTGGTGCCGGCGACGCGTACGCCGCTGTGCTCATCGAGCTGGCGCACCTCGGAACGTGGTCACCGCCGCCCGCCGAGCTGGAGCGCGCAATGACGAGCGCCAGTGAGCTCGGCGCGGCGGTCTCCAGAGTGGACGGCGCCCAGGGTCGCGTCGGCGGCGAGGTCGGCGAGTCCCGCTAGGTCGGCCGGCTTCGTCGGCGCTGAAGTTGTCAGATTCCGCTCACGCCGGAGATAGGCGCTGTTGTCCGGTCGTTTCGGGTGGAAGTCATTACGTCTTGAGCGTGAATCCCGGGCTGCCGCGCGCCGCCAACCGCATAAAGCTTGCCTAATCCCGCTCACGGCGGAATCTGGCAAGAATCGAGTCCGTGCGCGCGGTTAAGCGGCCTCACAGCGGAATCTGACAAGAAATGACGTCTCCGCCGGCTGGCCGATCCCGATCCGGTAGGCTTGGCCGGCGAGGTCACGCCCTTTGTGCTCACCCACGTGGCTGAGCAGAGCGGCGGGCGGACGCTCGCCACCAACATCGGTGTGATCGTCAACAACGCCAGGACGGCGGCGCACATCGCCATCGAGGTGGCGGAACCGACAACACGCAGCGAGGCCCCGGGTTGAGCGGCCAAGCGTTTTGGAACGGTGCGGTATCCTGCGGGACCGGGCACGCCCATCGGCTGCCGGCAGATCGGAGGGCCGCATGCGCATCTACGAGGGCAGTCCGCGACAGGACTGGGAAGAAGTGCTGCGCAGCGTCGGCGCCTTCGCCGATGGGGAACGTATCAAGGAGATCCTCTTCCTGGAGCTCGAGGCCGGATTCATGCTGCAGGGACTCGCGCAGGGCCAGACCAGCGCGTGGTCCGAAAGTTCGGGCTCGCTGACGAAGCACACCTTCGAGCTGGTCGAAGACCAGATCAGCGAGCTGCTTGACCGCCAGGCCGCGGCGCGCTCCGGCTCGGACGCCGACGTACCGCACGCGGATATCGGGCATTTCTACGAGCAGGCACTCCGCGTGCTGGGTGCCTACGTCGACACGCAGCGTGCTCGCGACCTGTTCTTCTTCGAGCAGGAGGGTTCGTTCGTGTTGCGGATGCTCGCGACGGATGCGACCGGCGTGATCGGTCACAGCCTGACCGAGTTCACCAAGGATGAAATCCTCGCTATGATCGAAGCCGCACCCCAGCAACGACGCGCCGGATCCCAGTTTCGGGGCGCATGACCAGTTCGTAGCTCAATTCGGGAGACCAGCATGAAGGCGTTGAAGGTTCTGCTCATCGGCATCGGCGCAGTCCTGGCGGCACTGATCGTCATTCCGCTCACCATCCTGGCCGGTCTCTTCGTGTGGCTGAAGCTCACCGAGGAGAACGACGACGACGAGATGGAGCTCGACGACACCATCTGAGCGATGCGCTAGCCGGTGGCGACCGCCCAGGCCACGGTCCAGGCGACCGCCGCAACCAGGATCCCGTACCAGAGTCGCTGCGTGCTGGCGGCACCCTGTCCGATCGCCACCAGGCCGATGACGCCCAGCGCCAGGCTGGCCGGACGCAGCTGACCACCCAGGCCCAGGCCGGCTGCCACCACCAGTCCCACGCCGAAGGCAAGCCCGAGTGCGACGGTCCGGCTTCGCTGGCGCCCCAGGACCTGGACGAGGCTGCGTGAGCCCAAAGCCGTATCGGTCTCGAAATCACGCAGGGCGTTCACGAGGTGCGCGGCTGCCGCGAACGGTGCGACCAGCAGGCTGGCGGTCGCCACCCGTTCGAGCGATAGACCGATGCCGGATGCGACCCATAGCGGTAGTAGCCCGAAGCTGACGAGGTAGGGAAGCAGCGAGGCGGGCGTGCGTGACAGGACGAAGTCGTAGGCGAGGGCGCTGAACGTGGCGGCCGCGCCGATGAGCAGCGGCAACAGACCGAGCACCGCCGAGGTCGCGAGCTGCAGGAGCAGTCCGCCGCCGCCGATGGCGATCGCACTTCGCGGACTGAGCTGTCCCGCGGGAAGCGGTTTTTCGGTCTGCGCCTCGGCGTCGCGGAAGCGATCCGCCCAGTCGTTGAAGGCGCCGGTTGCGATCTGCGAGCCGGCGACGCTGAGGACGACGAGCAGCAGACGCGCATCGGGAGCGCGACCGTCCTGTGCCAAGAGGATCGCGCCAAGGGCCCCGGACAGCGCGACCACCGCGAAGGCCGGTGCGGGATGGATGAGGCGCGCGGCCGCTGGGAGCATTGACCCATGATGGGGCACGCTCCAGGGGAGAGCTCTAGTAGCCACCGCCTCCGGTCGAGTTGCCGGGGTTGCAGGCGGCCAACAGCAGCGCGAGCGCGAGGAGCGCCAGCCGAAGCACCGCTGGCTGAACGAGAAATGTCGTGATCATGCGCTGGCCAACCGCATGTGG
>JBBSCG010000113.1:0-2516 GCA_038250515.1 Candidatus Limnocylindria bacterium | reverse complement strand
GCGATCGCGATCGGAGCGGTTGCGGGCGCATTCCTGGTCGGCGGGCGGGGAGCGGGCGCGGGCGCCGGCGCGGCCGCCGCCTACGTGCCTGCCGACGCGCTCATGTACATGGAAGTCCGTCTCGACCTGCCCGGCGATCAGCGCCAGATGCTCCGCCAGGTCCTCGACCGATTCGAACCGATCGACACGGACACGGTCCTGGGCGAGGGGCTCGCCACATGGTTCGACGACGCGATGAAGTCATCGGATCCACGGTTGACCTACAGCAAAGACGTTGCGCCATGGTTCACCGGCGAAACGGCGTTCGCGCTGATCGACTACCCGGCGATGGCGGACCAGGCGAATATGAAGCTTCCGAACATGGTCGCGTTCCTCGGCGTGCGAGATCGTGCGGCGGCCCGATCCGCCGCCGACCGTCTCCGCGGCGAGCTCGAGGCCCAGGGTTCACGCTTCACCTCCGAAATGCATGACGGGACCGAGGTCTGGTCGCTTGTCGTCGACGGACCCGCGCCCGATGGCATGACGATGATGAGCCCCGGCTTTGCGTATGCCGTAACGGCCGACCAGCTCCTGATCGGCCCGGGCAAGGATTCGCTGGCGCGCGCACTCGACGTGCATGCCGGTGCCTCGTCGAGCCTCGCGCAGCGAGAGGAGCTGCGGACTCTCGCATCTCGGCTGCCGGCCGACCGGGTTGCATTGCTGACCACCGACTCCACGACCATGCTCAAGCAGCTCCGCGCGGACGTGAGCGCGACGAATCCCGAGGTCGCCGGCCTGCTCGATACGATGGCGGCATCGGTCCCGCCGTTCGCCGTGGGCGCGGCGCGCTTCGAGGCGGATCGGCTCACATTCGATCTCGTCAGCGCGGCTCCAAAGGGCGCCTACGCCCTCGAGAATCGTGACCGCAACCTCGCTCGCTGGGCACCGTCGGATGCCATCTTCTTCGCCGATGGGCCGAACCTCGGTCGCAGCCTGTCGCAGATGACCGCGGGGCTCAAGAGCGCCATGGGCGTCGGTGCGACCAAGGAGCGACTGGACCAGGTCCAGTCGGCCCTCGGCGGCGACCTTGAGTCGTTCGTGGATTGGATCGGCGATGGCGCCGTGGTCGCTGGCTGGGACGGCGCGCAACCATATGGCGGACTGATCCTGGTGCCGACCGATCCCGACGTCGCACGGCAGCGCCTCAGCCAGCTGACCGCGCTGGCGAAGCTTGCGGCTGGCCAGGCGGGCATGAAACTGTCGGTCAGCGACGAAACGGTCGCGGGCGTCACGGTGACCACCTTCCGCTACCAGCAGGATGCCGCGTCCGAAGGCTTCGGCCTGCCGGGCGTCGCGGTGCAGTACGCCGTCACCGATGAGCGCGTGATCATCGGCTTCGGAGACCGCTTCGTGGGCCGCGTCCTGGGCCTCCAGGAGAGCGGCTCGCTGGCTGCTTCTGAGCGGTATCGGTCTGCGATGGCAACCGTCGGCGGATTGAACAATGCCGCTGGCAGCTACCTCGATCTGAAGGCGCTGCGCGAGGCGGTCGAGACCGCCATCCCGGCCACCGAGAGGGCGACCTACGAACGCGAGATCCTGCCGTATCTCGAGCCGTTCGACTACCTGGTCGGGGCCACCCGGCTCGACGGCGATGTCGCAACGCTGCGCAGCGCGGTTGTCGTCAGGTAACGCCTAGAATCTGACCCTGCATCTTCGGGGGTTTCTTCGCTCATGACCCGCATCCTGCTGTACACCGGCAAGGGCGGCGTCGGCAAGACGAGCGTTGCGGCGGCGACCGCGCTGGCATGCGCCGAGCGTGGTTATCGCACCATCGTGCTGTCGACCGACATCGCTCACAGCCTCGGTGACGCGCTGGGCGTCGATCTGTCTCCCGAGCCGCTGGAGGTGGCGCCGAACCTCTGGGCCCAGGAATCGGAGGTTTTCCATAACGTCGCCAAATACTGGGGCCGGATCCAGCAGTACGCCGCATCGGTCCTGCGCTGGCGTGGGCTTGACGAGGTGCTCGCCGAGGAGATGACCGTGCTGCCCGGCATGGACGAGGTGGGCAGCCTGCTCTGGATTGCGGAGCATCACGACTCGGGCGACTACGACGTGATCGTGGTGGATGCGGCTCCCACCGGCGAGACGCTGCGCCTGCTGAGCCTGCCGGAGGCCGTGAAATGGTGGATGGAGAAGGTCGAGCCGCTCGGTCGACGAATCACCAAGCTCACCGGACCGATCATCCATCGCTTGGTCGGCATGCCCATGCCCGGCGACGACGTGTTCAACGCCGGCGAGGAGCTCTTCCGCAAGCTCGAGCACATGCGTGAGCTGCTTGCCGATCGGGACAAGACGTCGGTGCGGCTGGTGCTGACCCTCGAGCAGGTGGTCATCAAGGAGGCGGAGCGCTCCTTCACCTATTTTCATCTGTATGACTATCCGACTGATCTGGTCATCGCCAACCGGGTCCTGCCGGCTTCGGTGGGCGACTACTTCCAGACCTGGTACGAGGCGCAGCAGAGGTATGCGCCCATGGT
>JBBSCG010000112.1:0-2688 GCA_038250515.1 Candidatus Limnocylindria bacterium | reverse complement strand
GGCTTGAAGATGAAAACCGCCAGGGCCAGGGCGACGACTGCGGTGGTCACCGATGCAGCGACCGCCAGGACAGCGCTCGATCGGCGCCACCACGGCAGGCCGGGACGCCGGCCCGATTCGATCCCGGTGCGCACCCGCGGCACCAGATCGCGAGGCACCGGGACGTGGCGCATGCCGGAGATCAGGCGCCGCTCGTCGGCAAAGGCGGCCAGGGTGTCGCGGCAGCGTTCGCAGCGGGCAAGGTGCGCGTCCATCTGGTCGCGTTCTGTATCGGTCAGCTCATTGGTCAGCGATGCGCTGATCAGCTCGTCGACGTGGCTCATCGGGTCAGGCCCTCCGCGGCCAGGTGGCGGCGCATGTCGCCTCGAGCGCGGCACAGCAGGGTGCGTATGGCGCCGTAGCTGAGGCCCATCACCTCGCCGATCTGCTGCGCGCTCATGTCCTCGAGGTCGCTCAGCAGCAGGCACTGGCGCCGCTCCGCCTTGAGGCGCAGCAGCGCGCGCTGCAGGCGCTCGTCGAGCACCGTCGACATGACCTGCGCCTCCGGTCCCGGGCGGCCATCGGGTCGCTCGGCGTGCGGCTGCTGGTCGTCGTCCATGCGCACGGTGAACTTGCGCCGGCGGATCTCGTCGATCGCCGTGTTCGTGGCGATCCGATACAGCCAGGAGCGCACCGAGGCGTCATCGGTCAGGGAGTCGAGCTTGCGGTAGGCCTTGATGAAGGTGTCCTGCGTGATGTCGGCGGCGCGATCGCGGTCGGCGACCATGCGCAGCACGTAGTTGAAGATCGCGGCGGAGAATTCCTCGAAGAGCCGGTCGAAGCTGGCCTCGCGGCTTGTGACTGCGGCGCGTGGGACACTCATGGGTGGCGTGTCCGCCGCCGCGCGTCCCGGAAATGCCATCGAGAACACCTCGCCCTCCGCACGTGCTTCCCCGCGTAGTCCGTTCCCAGACGTCTCGCCTTCAGCACGTGTTACACGCTCCTCCCGCTTGACCGACGCAACTGCGTGCGCAGCACCTCCGCGGCGTATTCCGGAGCAGCAGGGTTGACCGCCAGCGCCGTTGCGCGTTCCAGCCCGGCGATGACACGCAGGCGCGGATGGATCTCCCAATGCCAGTGGAAGGTCTGGTCGAGCCGCTCACCGACAGGCGCGGTGTGCAGGAACAGGTTGTAGGGCGGGTCACCCAGCGCGTCGAGCGAGTGCAGAGCCTTCTGCAGCGTCGCCGCGGTGGCGTTGATGCCGTAGTCATCGAGGGCTGTGAAGTCGGCCGCATGTTGGCGCGGCACGATGATCAGCTCGAATGCCGAGCGGCTGGCGGCAGGGGCGAAGACGACGGCATGCTCATCGGCCAGCACCAGCCGTTCGTTCGCCGCCTCCTCGGACGCAGCCAGGCCGCACCAGACGCAGGTCCGGCTCTTGATCTGGTAGCGCGCGCCGCCGCCGATCTCCTCGGCGACCCAATGCGGGATCTGCGGAATGGCGTAGAGCTCGAGGTTGAGATGCTGGCTGCGCGACCCGGCCTGCATGCCGTAGCTCTGCACGGCCTGGATGTAGCGCGGCTCGTCCTCGTTGCGCGGTTCGTCGGCCAGCTCCCGCATGGTGTCGCGCAGCGTCACGACCAGCGCGCGGGCGAGTGACGGCGGCGCGTCGGCCAGCCGTTCGTGGTGGCCACGCGGCCCGACCAGGATCTCCCATGAGCCGCTGGATGTCTCGACCTCGGACAGGCTCAGCTGCGCGGCGCTGTCCTTCGACGAGTCGATGCGGTGAAACGCATTGCCCCGCAGCGTCAGCCGTCTGACCGCGTCGGGAGCCTCGTCCGGCGATGCGTCGTCGCAGTGCCGGCAGTGGCTGCCCTCGACCGGCTGGGCCTGGACGGCGAAGGAGCTGTGCTCGAAGGTCCGATCCGTGACGACCGCCGACCACCAGCCGGTGACGGGGTCGCGGCGCAGCTCGAACACGGCCGCATCGTACCTGAGGGGGCTCGGTAACGGAGCGGTAAGCGGCTGGTAAGCCCGCGCGTGCTACAACCGCATGTGCCGTCGCAGAGTGCAACAGTGTTGCACTTTCGCGGTAACCGGCTGCCCGAGGAGCGGGCGGCAAGCCACGCAGCGACCGTGGCTGCAGATCAGGACTGAGCGGGCGTGGTGTCGGTCGCGTACTGCCAGCTCTTGCGACGCGGCTGGGACAGCCACTCGTCGCGCAGGATTGCCATACGGTGCACGTCGAGCGGCTCGCCCCGGCTGAAATGGGCGCTGCGCAGCGTGCCCTCCAAGGTGAAGCCGGCCTTTTCGTAGGAGCGCCGTGCGCGCACATTGTCGGCGTACACGTCCAGCTCGATCCGTTCGAGCCGCAGTGCCCCGAAGCCGAAGTCGCACATGGCGTTCAGCGCATCGGTGCCGTGGCCCTTGTTCCATTCGGACTTCTCGCCGATGACGATCCCAAAGCCGGCGCTGCCGTTCTCGTAGTCGAGGTCGCAGAGGTCCGTCGTTCCGATCGGCCGGTGATCCGATGCGCGGCAGATGACGAAGAGGAACTGCGACTTTCCGTGCTCGGCGAGCATCTTGTCGAACCAGCCCTCCTCCATCGCCATGCTCAGCGGTGACCGCACCGCGAGATGGCGCGCCGTCTCGGCGTCGGTCAGCCACCGCACGAAGTTGGGCAGGTCCGTGCGCTCGGCGGGACGCAGG
>JBBSCG010000111.1:0-2754 GCA_038250515.1 Candidatus Limnocylindria bacterium | reverse complement strand
AAGGGCCTTGGTATACTCGCGCCCCGTCCTGCGACACGCGTGCCGCATTCGTCTAGAGGCCCAGGACACCGCCCTCTCAAGGCGGAGATCACCGGTTCGAATCCGGTATGCGGTACCAAACAGCCCCGTTTCGGCCCGATCCACGCTCAGAAACGATCGAACTTCTGTTCTATAGGGCTCTGAAGCACCCTTATAAGCACCCTTATGAGGCAGTGAACAGCCGGCTGGTCGTCGACCCCAGGCCCGATCCACGCTCGCATCGCGCTGAACCGGTGTTCTATTTCGATTCCAGTCAGCTCCCCGAATTGGCCAACGACGCGCGTTCGAACGACACGGAGTGGGACCCGGATGAGCCAGGGAAGGCAGTCCGGGCCTACCAGCGCTCCGGCGCCCACCGCCGGCAGTACGGAGTTCCGCTTAGCCGGAAGTTCGCCCCAGCATCGCGTCAAGGCGCTCGGCCGCCTCGCGATGCATCGTAGGCTGGCTATGCGAATAGCGGTCCAGGGTGATGCCCACATCCTTGTGACCGAGCACCTCAGCGACGAGCTTGGGGTTGGTACCCGCGGCGAGCTGCAGCGTCGCGTAGGTGTGCCGCAGGTCATGGAAGCGTATCGCCGGCAGACCGGCCTCCCGCAGCAGCGGGGCCAGATGCCGTTGCGTAACGTGTCGGCCGTGGAGCGGCGTACCGCTGGCGTCACTGAAGATCAGGTCCTCAGAGGTCAGTCGGTGACCCAGCGCGAGCAAAGCCTTGGCCCTGCGCGCGCGGTAAGCCCGGAGTGCCTTCACGGTCGGCTCGGTCAGTTCGATGGTCCGGCGGGAGTGCGGCGTCTTCGGATCGCCCAACCACCAACCACCATCCATCCGGACCAGCGTGTGCCGGATGTGAAGCCGGTGGCCATCGAGATCCGCCCAGCGCAGTCCCAGGATCTCTCCCTGTCGCATCCCGGTGGCGATGGCCAAGGTGAACAGCGTCTCGAGGGGATGGCCGCGAATCGCCTCCAGGAAATCGCGCGCTTGCTCGGGCGTCAGCGGCGTCATCGCTTCGCTTGTCTTGGCGGGCAGACGCACCCGATCGGCCGGATTGTCGGCGATGATGCGCCACTCCACCGCCTGCGCCAGGGCGCTGTGCAGCACCGCGTGGAGGTATCGAATCGATGATGCACTCATCGCCCGCTCCACGGTGCGGACCGAGCGCGCATGCGTGATCGTGACCATTCTCGGCTTGTGCAGCGAGGCATACAGGTCGGCGATGTGTTGAGCGCGCAGCTTGGCGAGCTTGACCGAGCCAAGCCCTGGCACGATGTGGAGGCGGACGATGCCCTCGTATCGCTCGAAACTGCGCGGACGAAGGCTGGGACGCGCGACGGTTTCGAGCCAGCGATCGAGGTACCGTGCCAGGGTCTGCGTCCCTTGCTCGGCATCTAGGGCTGTGTCGATGGCTGCCAGCGCCGCATCGCGGCGCGCGGTGCACTGGCGCGCCCCGGCCCTCCCCTTGATGTGCGAGTACACCGCCAGCCGTATGCCGGTATCTGGATGGGTGAAGCGTGCGCGCCAACGGCCCTGGGACGCGATCCAGCGCGGCTGATCCCCCGAACCTTTGTCGCGCCGCAGGCTGCCCATGGTCGCGATGATAACTCCAGTCACGAAGAGTGCCTCGAGCGCGCATAGCGCGCCTCTGCCTCGCCATGCAGGCGGTCGACGTACGCCTCAAAGTCGCGGCGCAGTACTCGCCAGGTGCTGCCAACGAGGATGCTCGGCAGCTCGCCCGAGTGGATCAGGCGGTTGACCGACGACTTGCTGACGCCAAGCAGAGCGGCCACCTCGCTCAGGCGCAGCGCGATCGGTTCCACCTGACTAGGCATCTCGGGCCAGGGTCTTCATCGCCCACGTCGAGCCACGTCCGCGTCGCGACCGGTCAGAAATCACAGGGCCTGTGATCTTTGTGATTTCGTGGTGGCGTCGGAGGTATCTGCCGAACAGCGGCAGGGCGAACTCGTAGCTGCCGCGCGTTGGCCGATAGAGGAGGCCACGGATGACCAATCGGCGCAGCAATTCGTTGACGTTGGGGAGGTCCCGCGCGCGGTCGCGCAGCTCCATCGCGGACACCCGATCGCCGGAATGGCCGGCTATCCTGACCAGAAGCTCCTGCTCGGCGCTCGAGGCGGTCAGGAAGCGGTCCTCGAAGAACGCCAGATCCAGCTCGTGAAGCAGCGCCGACTCGACGCGCTGGAAGTCTGCGAGCTCGATGTGCTCCACGCCGATCCGGCTGCAGGCGAAGGCGCCGAAGAACTGCAGGAAGTAGGGGTAGCCGGCGGTCTGCTCGCAGATCTCACCGATCAGGGACAGGCCGAAGCTGCGCCCCATGCCGGCCAGCGGGATGGCCAGTGCCTCTTCGGCCGCATCGAGCTCGAGGTTGCCGACCGACACGTGGCGGAACATGCGCTCGGCATAGGTCCGCGCCCGCTTGAGATTGAGGCTCAGGGTTGGGAGCCCGCACACGATGATCCGCACCCGCTGATGCGCTCGTTGGACGGCGCCGAGCGCCGCGAGGAGCGTCGACAACGGGTACCGCTCGCGCCCGCGGTCGTCGGCAAGCAGATGGGCTTCGTCGTACAGCAGGATGGCGCCGGGTCGTTCGGTGTGACTCAGCAGAGAGTCGAGCTGCGCGAAGGAGCTGCCCATGACGTCGGCCGCCGCGGGCACGTCGTCGGTGTACGACGGGTCGATGCTCACCCCGCCTACGCCGATCCGCTT
>JBBSCG010000110.1:0-2766 GCA_038250515.1 Candidatus Limnocylindria bacterium | reverse complement strand
GCAAGGACGGCACCCTTTGCGACCCCTTGGCCCGGCTCAGCTTGCACCTTCAGCACGGGCCACCGGACTTTCGGGCCACTGCCGGTCTCGCCACCACCCGACGCAGGAATTTGGACCGGTGGCAAGCCAAAGGTGAGCCCGTACCGCGCGACAGGGGCCAGCGACCCATCCGCAGTCACGGATTTGACGACGTCGGCGCGCGTGACGACGGCCGTCAGATAGGAAGGAGGAGCCGCCTTGCCGATAGCCCCGATTGCAGCCAGCGTTCCCACGACGGTAAGGGCGGCCACCGCGAAAGACCCGGCCGCGACAGTCACCAATCTCTTATCCACGGCGTCCCCATGTGTTGCCCGGCGGGATGTAGTCGGCGGGGCAATGATAGGGCCGTAGCAGTGGACCTTCCGGTCAAGATTCCTTCATTGCACCGACACCATCGGTTCAGGATTCGCGTCGCTTGACCTTGGGATGGGTAGGCCCCGATTGAGGATGATATTGAGAGCGTGCGCCGCGAAGAGCGGCGATTTCCGCGGCGTCGCTCAGAACAGGAGGCTCACCGTCAGCCGCCCCGCGCCGCCCCGCCCCGCGCCGGCCACGACGCGCAGGCAGGCGATTCATGCTTGGCTACGATCCGGTCCATCCCGTGCTGCTCGCAACGGATCTTCGCGAAACTCGGCGCTTCTTGGAAGCTGGTGGGCGATGCCCAATCGGTGACCAGAGGTCGATGAAGAAGACCTCGGCGCCATCGGCCAACGATTCGTAGAGGTGGTCTAGGGATCGGCTGAACTCCGCGTCTCGGTCGAAATGTCGGAGGAAGCCGCTGCGGAAGCGCGCGCGTCGTGCGTCGACCGAAGGGCACCGCGCGTGGCCGGCTGCCCTTGCCAAGCACCACGGCGATGTTGTGCTCGAAGTCGACATCTTCGGCGCGCAGGCCGGCCAGCTCGGCCAAGCGGATGCCGGTATCGAGGAACAGCCGCAGGATGGCCTGATCGCGGCGTTCCTCAAAATCGGTCCCGTCGCAGGTGGCCAGCAGGGCCTGCAGCTCGTCGAGGCGCAGCACCTCCGGCGGCTCCTTGGGGACGTGCGGCGGTCGCATGTTGGCCATCGGGTTCGCCTTGATCTCGCCCTCCTCCAACAGCCACTTGAAGAACTGTTGCAACCAGCGGTAGCGGTTGGTGGCCGGTCGCTGCCCGCGGTCACGCAGGTCGACCAGGAAGGCCTCGATGTGCTCTCGACGCAGCTCGGTGACGGACGGCATGCCCGAATCGGCGACGAAAGCGGCCAGCAGGTCGATGGCGGCGGCGTAGGTCACCTGCGTCGAGCGGCTGCGATTCTCGGCCGCCAGGTGACGCAGGAATGAGTCGCGGAGTGGACCGACGACGACGGCCGCGCTAGAATCGGCCTCCGGGATAGGGGTTCTGACCATGGCGTGGAGCCTCAACTACGGAACTCAACTGCTCGATGTGAGCGTGAATCGGTCGAAAATCAGTGGGCGGCTAGCTCAACGGCAGAGCAAGTGACTCTTAAGCATCCCGGCCGAAACGCTGTAGTCCCGAGCGTGGGATATCGAGCGAAACGTGTCCAGTTATACGCTTGAAAAAAGGCCCCGGAGAGCGTGGCCTCGCATCGTCGGTTACTCGATCCCGCTCCTGTCGAGAGCGCGCAGGATGCCGTCGCCCCATGCTGCACACAGAAACGCGGCCTCATTCACCATGTCGCTCAGTGAGGACATTCCAGCGGTCGCCGGGGCAGTCTCGCGGGCGCACTAGAGCAGCGGAGCCGTGGGCGGGTAGTGCGCCCCGGGCAGGAAGATTACCCACCGATCTGCTGCTATCTCAGAGACCCAGCCGCGGCAGCCGTCGCGACCGCCGGCGACCTGGTCGAACGCCAGTTCCGGCGCGAGGATCCAGACCGTCTGTGGGTCACCGATATCACCGAACACCCGACGCGCGAGGGCAAGGTCTACTGCGCCGTGGTGCTCGACGTCTTCTCCCGGAGAGTCGTCGGCTGGTCGATCGACTCGACGCCCACCGCCGCGCTCGTCACGAATGCTCTGGGTATGGCGATCGAGCAGCGCGGGCCCGACGGGACGGTGATCCATTCGGATCAGGGCAGCCAGTTCACCTCGTGGGCGTTCACCCGCCGCGCGCTCGACTCTGGCCTCATGCCATCGATGGGCTCGGTCGGCGACTGCTACGACAACGCGGTCATCGAGTCGTTCTGGAGCCGGATGCAGGTCGAGCTCCTCGACCGGAGGCGTTGGCGGACCCGCGTCGAGCTCGCGAATGCGATCTTCGAGTACCTCGAGATCTTCCACAATCGCCAGCGCCGTCACTCGGCGCTTGGCATGCTTACCCCCGTCGAGTTCGAGACTCGGCACCAGCAACCGACAGTCGCATGAATCCAGTCAAGCGACTCCACCGAACCCATGGCAGCCCAGAGTCTCCACGAAACCCACGGCGCTTCACCTCGACCTCCGTCAGCTCCCCGGTCAGCACCTTGGCCAGGATCCACCCCCGCCGCTGTTTCCTGCTCAAGCAGACTGCCTCCTTCATCTGGGGAGGCTGACAAATTCACTGAGCAGTTATCGGTGACAGAGTCGTTGAGTAACAACGCAGAATTTGCAAACTGTCACAGCTCAGTGATTCTGTCAGCTCATCTGCTCACTGACTCCGTCCCTTTGGGTGGTTGTCGACCGATCGGCGCGTGCCGCCACGGATGGTTGGCGGCGGGCTTGTAGCCGGCGCGGCTGGGCGCCCGTGAACCGAG
>JBBSCG010000109.1:0-2865 GCA_038250515.1 Candidatus Limnocylindria bacterium | reverse complement strand
TGCTCGGCGAGCATCTTGTCGAACCAGCCCTCCTCCATCGCCATGCTCAGCGGTGACCGCACCGCGAGATGGCGCGCCGTCTCGGCGTCGGTCAGCCACCGCACGAAGTTGGGCAGGTCCGTGCGCTCGGCGGGACGCAGGTACACCTGCTCGCCGCGGATGATGGGCGACGAATGTTCGAGCGGTCGCGGGTCGTCGGGCATCGGTCCTGAAGTAGGCTTGTGGGAACCGCAGGATACAAGGAGGAGAGATCCGCATGGCAGCAGTCCGCAGCGCATCCGTCACCTGGACCGGTGACCTGGCATCGGGGAGTGGCACCGTCAGCTCCAACTCGAGCGAAACCTTCCGCGAGCTGCCGGTCAGCTGGTCGGCCCGCACCGAGCAGCCCGATGGACAAACCTCGCCGGAGGAGCTGCTCGCCGCGGCGCACGCCTCCTGCTACGCGATGGCCCTCTCGGGCGACCTGGCCCGCGCCGGGACGCCGCCGGAGGAGCTGCACGTCAGCGCGCAGGTGACCTTCGACAAGGTCGGCGGTGACTGGACAGTGGTCTCCTCGGCGCTCCAGGTGCTTGGCCGCGTGCCGAACAGCTCGCGGGACGCCTTTCGTGACGCAGCCGACGCAGCCAGGGACGGCTGCCCGATCAGTCAGGCCCTCAGAGGCAACGTCGAACTGTCAGTGGACGCGACTCTCGAGGAGTAGAGGCGCTACTTGATCGCGTCGGCGATCTGCGGGAGGAGTCCCTCATACCGCGCCAGGAACTCGGCACGATCGACCTTGAACCGCTCGACCCACCGGGCGTACTCGTCACTCCGCCCGGTGCGCTCGTAGAGCCTTCGCGGCTGCAGCTTCTCCGCGTCGGTGATGCCGGGCACTGACGTGGCGACCTCGTAGCCGAAGTCCGGGTCACGCTCCCAGTTGATCGTGCCCTCGGCGATCGCCAGGACGACGGCGCTCGAATCCTCGATCTCGATCTTCTTCGACTCCTCGAAACCCTCGACGCCCCCGACGCGGCCGGTGTTCAGCAGGAAGACCTCGAAATCGGACGAGCCAAGCAGCTCGTGGAACCGATTGGCCTGCATCTCGTCGCGCAGCGGGAAGAACGGGTTGGTGCCCGGCACGCGCAGTGCCTTGCCCTCCTCGGCCTTGCCGCCGGCGGAGGTGCCCATCGTCTCGCCGAGCATGAAGTAGGCGGCGGCCTGCTCGCGTGTCAGCCGTGCCACTGCCGGAATGATGTTGTCATTGCGGTTGAGGATCAGCATGTCGTCGACCGGGCCGATCTCGCGCGGGTCGCGCCAGATGCCGAGCGACGACATGGGGAAGGTCGAGCGGCCGTTCTTGGTATAAGAGATGTCGAAGAAGTCGACCGGACCACCTGGCTCTGATTGCGAGACGTTCTCGAGGTACGCATCGGGCTTGAGGACCGCACCGTGGATGGCGGGCTCGTGCTTCGGATCCAGCCCGAAGGTCTTGGCGAAGCAGCCGTCCTCGGTGCCGACCACCATTCCGCCCGGGAACAGACCGATGAAGTCGTCCTGCACCGGCTGACTGCCGTTCTGCCGCGTGAAGGTGGTGGTCGTTTTGCCGGTGCCCGACAGGCCCACGACCAGGACGGTCTTCTCGCCGTCATCGGTCGGGATGACCTTGCAGCCGGCGTGCATGGCCAGGCCACCGGCGTCGTAGACCTTGGCATTCCACATTCGCAGGCCGCCCTTCTTCGACTCGCCGAAGTAGTCGGAGTTCATGACACGGCTGATGCCTGACTCGAGGTCGACCGTGATCAGGCGATCGTCGGGATAGTCGGGCATTGGCAGGTTCGGGGTGTAGATCATCACGAACTCGGGATCCCACGCGTCGGCCGATGCATCGGGCGCGAAGTAGAGCTGCTGCTGCATGCCCGCGATATTGGCGTTTGCCTGCTCGATGTAGAGGCGCGTCCTGGAGCGATGCTCGGGCTCGTTGCCGATATAGCCGTCGACCACCAGCATGTCGCTCTGCGCGATGTACTCGTCCTGCAGCTTCGCGACGCGCGCCGCTTCCTCGAGCGTGATCGTCTGCGCGCTGTGCTCGTCGGGCCGGTCGCTGACGATGTAGGTCGATCCGACCGATCGGCTGGTGGCGCGCGTCTGGACGTTGTAGTTGTCGAAGCTGGTCTTCATGGCGTTCGGCATCCGCGAGGTCAGCTCCTGAAGCTCCTCGGCGGATGGGTTGTAGCGGATGGATTTGGCGGTCGGCAGCTTGGTCCCCCCGGGACCGGCCGGAGTGTTTGCGGTGGGGCGATTGGCGAGCATGCTCATCGCGCGTGAATCTCCTTCTTACTCGGGACGAGGTCAGGCGAAGCGGGCGACGAGAAAAATGAGCGCCCGACGGGGTTGGTCACCGAGCATCGTACCAAGTTCAGTGCGCGCTGAAACCTTTTCCGCCGTCCGTGTCTCGCTATCGGTACAGCAACCTGCATCGTAAGGATGGACTGATGAGACTCACGAACGGATGGCGACCTATCAGGCCGGCGGCCCTGGCAATTGCCGCGCTGCTGGTCATGTCGGGCGCCGGCCTGGCAGCCCAGGGACCTGGAGCCAACGACCGCCTGACCGATGCCGCAAGCGGATCGCCAGAGGCCTCGGCCGCGGCGACCTCCTCGTTCGAGGATCGCCAGGAGAGCGAATCGCCTGAGGCTTCCGAAACGCCGGAGACAGCCGAGACACCGAAGGCAGTGGAAACGCCGGAGGCTGCGGAGACACCCGAAGCTCGCGAAACGCCGGAGGCTGCGGAGACTTCCGAGGCTCAGGAGACGCCCGACGCCGCGGAGACGCCCGATGCCGCGGAGACGCCCGAAGCTTCTGATTCGCCGGAGCCCAGCGAGTCGG
>JBBSCG010000108.1:0-2905 GCA_038250515.1 Candidatus Limnocylindria bacterium | reverse complement strand
GAGGTCGGCTGTCTTGGTTTCCATCCACAGCAGGTCCGCGAAGGGTGCCGCCGCCAGCGACTTCGCGATGGCGTACGGGATGCCGCCCTGGACCTGGTAGTAGCCCTCAGGTGTTCTGGCACGCTCCGGATCCCACGTGACCTGGAGACCCAGCTCGGTAGCCCTCGCCCGCGTGGCGCTCCATGACGCGGAGGCCGCGAACGCTAACCAATCCTCGACGCTCATCTCGAGCTGGGACCCCTCATCGGCCCGGAAGGTCATGAGGTCCGCGACAGCCTGGCCGAGTGTCTTCAGGCCGGCCCGCCCCTGCCAGGCATCCATGAAGCGGTCGGCCACTGCGTCGAGCGTCTCTTCCGGCGTGGAGTTCGCATCGGCCTGCTGGGCTCGCGCCGCCTGGTCGATGACATCGGACAGCCCGACATCCTCGAGCCACGCATCGGCCGCCGCGTACTCGGCCTTGGGTATGGCGTACAGCAGGTGGCCATTGATATCGGTCACGCCCGCGCGGTGCAGTCGGCGCATCACCGCCAGATAGCCCACCCGGTAGGCCGGCACCTCGACGTTCGTCACTCCCAGGATGAAGGGCTGGTCGCGCTCGTCCGCGCAGCCCTCGAGCAGGCTTGCGGACTCGGCATCGGTGCGGGCCACGATGATGCCCGCGACCCCCATCACGTCGAGCTGGAAGCGGGCGGCATTGAGGCGCTTGATCTGCTCGTCGCTGGGGACCAGCACCTTACCGCCCTGGTGGCCACACTTCTTGACGCCCGGCTTCTGGTCCTCGATGTGGTAGCCGGGCACGCCGGCCTCCACGAAGCGGCGGACGAGGTTGCGGACGTGCGCGTCGCCACCGTGGCCGGTATCGGCGTCGGCGATGATCCAGGGTTCAAAGTCGATCTCCGGCGTCGCTTCGCGCTGGGCATCGGTCATGCGTGAGCGGGCGAAGCGCTGGTTGCGGTCGGCGGTGAGGAGTGCGCGGACCAGGCCGGCGGCCTCGTTGGGCACCTGGCCCAGCGGATAGCTCGCCAGATCGGGGCCGGGGTCTTCGTCCATCGACCCCTTGGCCGACGTGGCCCAGCCGCCGAGGTAGATCGCCTCGACGCCGGCCCGCTTCATGGCGACGGCCTGCCCGGGAGAGTAGGGACCGTAGGTGGTGATCGAGCGCCGCTGCTCGAACAGTTCTCGCAGCCGGGCATGGAACCGATCCGCGGCATTGCGCGCGACTGGATAATCGGTCTCGATTCTCCCGCGCTGCTCGACGACCTGGCGTGGCGAGTAGAGGCGAGTGGTCTTCGCGAAGCGCTCGTCCTTCATCCAGCGGCGGGTGGTTGCCACCTCATCGGCGAGCCTGCCATCGATACCGTTCGTCGATTGCGGCGCAGTCGACGTGGCGATCACGGTGGACGTGGCGATCCTATTCGTTGGCGTGATCGCGGTTGCAGAAGTCCGGGCAAAGGCATTCAGCCAGCTCGGCCACGCTGAGGCGCTGGGGCTCCTCGACCAGCTCGGGACGCCATTGCAGGCACGAGTCGGCCCGCTCGGCACGCTGGGCCGGCGACATCGGCTGTGGGAGTCTCGTCGTAATCATTGCCCAACCCTGGCGGTTAGAATAGTATCGGTCAAGACGATTCTTTCAATGGATAGCATCAGCATGACCGATACAATCGCTCCCCAGCTCGGACAGCTTCAGGCCTTCGTGGAGGTGGCTCGCCACGGGACGATCAGCCGCGCTGCGGAAGCCCTGTTCGTCAGTCAGCCAGCGCTCACGGCGCGCATCCAAGGACTTGAGCGCGCGCTGGGGAGTGCCCTCTTTGCTCGCGGCCGTCATGGCAGCCGCCTCACCGAGGCCGGGCGCGCCTTCCTGCCGCACGCCGAGCGGGCGCTCACGGCCGTGCAACGGGGGCGCGAGGCAGTTGTCGAGGTAGCCAGCGGAAGCGGCGGACGACTGACTATCGGTGCGGCGCCGGCGGTGAGCACGTATGTGCTGCCGACCATGCTGCATCGGTTCCAGTCGGATCATCCGGGCGTGCACCTGTCGGTGCGCAGCGGCCACTCGGAGGACGTGCTCGAGATGCTGCTGCGCGAAGAGGTCGAGATCGGCCTCATGCGGCCCATCCAGCATGCGGAGGTGATCTCCTCGCTACTCTACGAAGACGAGCTCGTTCTGGTCGTGCACCGGGGGCATCCGTTCGTATCGAGCGGGCAGATCCGGATGGAGCGAATGGCGACCGAGCACCTCATCCTGTTCGATCGCACCAGCTCGTATCACGAGCTGACGAGCGCCGTCGTCCGGCAGGCCGGCATCGCGCCGCGGGGCTACCTGGAGGTGGACAACATCGACGCCGCAAAGCGGATGGTCGAGCAGCGCCTGGGGATTGCGCTCCTACCCCGCACGTCCGTCCTGGCGGAGATCGGGACCGGTCGGCTCTTCCCGGTCAAGATCAGCGACATGGCGCCGGTGAAGCGGCAGATCGTGGTCGCGCGGCGGCGCGACGCCGGCGAAATGAGCCCGGCGGCAGCGGCGTTCTTGCGTACCCTCGACGAGTTGCGGCCGGACGAGGAGCGCTCGCACCGCTTCCTGGCCTGAGGCACGATCTCAGCCGGCGGGTGGAGGGGGTCAGTCGCGGCCCGAGTTACCCGACGTAGTCAGGTGCTCCTCTGGCTGGGCTCGGTGGGCTGTTTCAACGCCATCTTCCCAGTTCAGAAGGGCACCTGGTTCATCATTCCAGCACGCCGTCAGCCGAAGCTTCGGTGGATCCGGGGTAAACCTATTGACGCCGGGCGGTTCAGACGCGCTGCGCCGTGGACAACATGGCCGTGGGCCCGAGCGTAGGGGGAGTCTTCGGGCCCGGGCAACGCGCATCGTCGCAAGCATCGAAGGTGCGCTCCTCACTCTCTCGCGCGCGAG
>JBBSCG010000107.1:0-2949 GCA_038250515.1 Candidatus Limnocylindria bacterium | reverse complement strand
GCTTCGCTCCGAACCCCGATCAGGGCAGTAGGCGGCGACGGACGTGAGCCACCGTTAGCATCGGGCTCGAACCAAGCGCGGATCTGCTCGGCGGATCCGAACCAGGGTGGCACCGCGGAAGTTCGCCTCCGTCCCTTCAATGGATGGAGGCGTTGCTGTACCCGGAAGGAAAGCATGGCGCTCGCGGAAACGACAGCCGGAATCGCGACTCTCGAGCTAGCGGCCGATACGCTGACGCCGGTCTCCGCCGCACTGCGGCTCGGTGAGCGATGCGCCTTCCTGCTGGAGAGCGTCGAGGGCGGCGTCCGATACGGGCGCCACTCGATCCTCGGTGTCCGCGGCCGAACGCTGGTCGTCCGCGGTGACCAGGCCACCGTCGGAGCCGAGACCTTCACGGCGACCGACCCGCTCGAGGCGCTGCGCGCGGTCCTTCCCGCGGCGCCTGCGACACGCAGCGACCTGCCGTTCCCGCTCGCGTCGGGCGTCGGCTACCTGGCATACGAGGCGGCCGCACGCTGGGAACGCGTCCCGACACCCGAAGCCGACCCACTCGACATGCCCGACGCGCTGCTGCACCTGCCCGAGGCGGTCGTCATCTTCGACCACCTGGCGCAGGTGATTCGCCTCGCCGCGCTGGAGACGCCGGACGCCGCCGACCGGCTACAGGCGCTCGCAGACGAGCTTGGACGCCCCAGCGCGGACGAGGCTCCGCAGGCCCTGCCGCCACTCGGCGATGGCGCGCCGTCGGACGACGCGGCCGCTCGCGAAGGATACGAGCGCAATGTCGCGCGCGTGGTCGAGGAGATCCACGCCGGCGAGATGCTGCAGGTGGTGCTCGCGCGCCGCTTCAGCATTCCGACCCATCGCAGCGCCTTCGACATCTACCGCTCGCTGCGGCGTATCAATCCCTCGCCGTACCTCTTCTACCTCGACCTGAGCGATGTCGCGCCGGGAGCGGCCCTGGTTGGAGCCTCGCCCGAGCTGCTCGTCCGCGTCCGCGACGGGGAGGTGGTGACGCGACCCATCGCAGGCACCCGCCCGCGCCACGAGGACCCCGCCGAGGATGCCCGCCTCGAGCGCGAGCTGCAGCACGACCCCAAGGAGCTCGCGGAGCACGCCATGCTCGTGGATCTGGCCCGCAACGACGTCGGCCGCGTCTCACAGCCGGCCTCAGTCGAGGTCCCCACGCTCCGCGCCGTCGAGCGTTATTCGCATGTCATGCACCTGGTCTCAGAGGTCCGCGGCCGCCTCCAGCCCAACCTCGACGCGTTCGACGCCCTGCGAGCCGCCTTCCCGGCCGGCACGGTCAGCGGTGCGCCGAAGGTTCGCGCCATGATCGCCATCGCGGAGCTCGAGGGCGAACGACGCGGCCCATACGGCGGGGCGATCGGCTTCTTCTCCCCGACCGACGTGGAGGCGGCCATCACCATCCGCAGCATCCTGGTGCGCGACGGCATCGCGCACGTGCAGGCGGGCGCGGGCATCGTCGCCGACTCGGTGCCGCAGCGCGAGAGCGCCGAGGTGGCGGCCAAGGCACAGGCGACCCTGGTCGCGCTTGGGAGACGGCCATGACCCGCGCATCGGTCTTTCTGCTCGACAACTACGACTCGTTCACCTACAACCTGGTCCAGTTGTTGGGCCACCTCGAGACCGATGTCATCGTCGCACGCAATGACGCCGTCAGCGTCGAGGAAGTCGCCGCCATGCGGCCCGACGCGATCGTGATCTCGCCTGGCCCGTCCCTGCCTGAGAAGGCGGGAATCAGCGTTGAGCTCGTGCGACAACTGGGGCCAACCACACCCATCCTGGGCGTCTGCCTTGGCCACCAGGCGATCGGCGTGGCGTACGGCGCGCGCGTCGTCCGCGTACCGCCGGTGCACGGCAAGCGGTCGACCGTCTTTCATTCGGCGCGTGGTTCCTTCCGCGACCTGCCGTCGCCCATCTCGGCCGCGCGATACCACTCACTGGCGATCGACCGCGCCTCGTTGCCGCCCGAGCTCGAGGTCACCGCCTGGTCCCCGGACGGGCTGCTGATGGGCGTGGCGCATCGGTCACACCCGGTTGAGGGCTTCCAGTTCCACCCCGAATCCATCCTGACCGATGACGGCGCCGCCCTGGTCGGCGCCTTCCTTGCCCGCATCCCCGTGCGTGCCGGATGATCGTCGTGCTGGCGTCCGCCTCTGCGTTCGGTCCGGTGCGCGACCTGGCACGTCGCGCCGGCGTTCGTTGCGTGCCCGATTCCGACGCTGCGCCGTCCCGGCTTGCGCTGGTGGGCGCCCTCTCGCCGGCCGGCGCGGCTGACCTGGCCGACGCGCTCGAGGCCCGCGAGGATGTGGCTTCGGTGATCCGCGATCCGGGGCCGGCGCCGCTCGTCTCGCGCCACTTCCGGCCGGCGGCGTCGACCGTGACGGTCGGACCGCTCTCGATCGGTGGCGGTGCACCGGTGCTGGCCGCCGGACCCTGTGCCGTCGAGTCGCGCGAGCAACTGCTGGCGGTGGCCTTGGCGGCGGTGGCCGTCGGCGCCGGGCTGCTGCGCGGCGGAGCCTTCAAGCCGCGGACGTCGCCGTACGCTTTCCAGGGGTTGGGCCCCGAGGGCCTGCGGCTGCTCGCCGAAGCACGGCTCGAGACGGGCCTGCCGGTGGCCACCGAAGTGCTTGCGCCCGAGCAGGTCGAGCTGGTCGCCGAGTCCGCCGACCTGCTGCAGATCGGCGCCCGCAACATGCAGAACTACGCACTGCTGGCCGCGGTCGGCGCGGCGCGAAAGCCGGTCCTCCTGAAACGCGGCCAGGGCGCCACGCTCGACGAGTGGCTGCTCGCTGCCGAATACCTGATCGCCACTGGTGCCTCGGGCGTGGTCCTGTGCGAGCGCGGCCTGCGCCATTTTGACAGCAACACGCGCAACATCCTGGATCTCGCGGGAGCCGTCGCGGTACGCTCGATGACGCACCT
>JBBSCG010000106.1:0-3033 GCA_038250515.1 Candidatus Limnocylindria bacterium | reverse complement strand
CAAGGTCGTCGCTAACGCGGCGAGCTCGGCGGCGAGCTCAACGGCAACCATGGGCGGCTGCCGGGCCGCGAAACCGACACCTGGTGGTTGGCTGGGGCGGAAGGATTCGAACCTTCGATCTCCTGATCCAGAATCAGGCGCCTTCCGGAGCGCCCGAACGGCCGTCGCCAGCCCGCATTCGTGCTCAGACCCGGCCCGCGCCACGTCCTCGCCTGTTCGGTTTTCCGGGGAGTCAGGTGCCCACCCCGGAAGGGAGTCAGGTGCCCTACGCAGAAACTGAAAGAGTCAGGTGCCCACGCTCAGGCGACTCGTACCGGGGATTCTACGCTGAATTGGCTGGCGGCAAACGATGGGCAGGATCGGAGTGGAGGCGCCTCATGGGGTCAAGTCCCAGCTTGTGGTGTAACAGCGGATCCTCATCATCTTCACGACGAACCTTGATCAGCTGGCGATGAGCAGGCCAGGCGGCACCTCCTCGGTCGGTCTGGGAGCGTCAATCAGCAGCATCGACTCGGCGCTGAAGTAGTTGCGACCGACGGCCCACTCGTCGTCCTGCTCGGCCAGCAGCATGCCGACCAGTCGCAGCAGGCTGCGCCGGTTGGGGAAGATGCCGACCACGTCGGTCCGCCGCCGGATCTCCTTGTTAAGCCGCTCCTGGGGATTGGTCGAGCGGATCTGACGGCGGTGCGCGGCCGGGAAGGTGAAGTGCGCCAGCAGGTCGTCTTCGGCGCCCTCGAGCAGATCGGCGACCTTCGGGAAGCGGGATCGCAGGCCGTCGGCCACGCGCCGCAGCTGGGCCCGCGCGGATGGCTCGTCGGGCTGCTCGAAGATGGAGCGGATGGCCGAGGCGACCATGCCCTGCGCAGCGCGGGCCACGAGTCCCAGCGCATTGCGCGTGGCATGCACCCGGCAGCGTTGCCAGGCGCTGCCCAGGAAGGTGGCCTGCACGGCCGCCACCAGTCCGGGGTGCGCGTCGCTGATCACCAGCCGCACGCCGCTCAGGCCGCGAGCGGTCAGCGAGCGCAGGAAGGGCAACCAGCTGCTGCCCTCGTCACCACCGGCCGCGGCGACCTCCACCCCCAGCACGCTGCGCTCGCCGGCCGCGCTGATGCCGATCGCGATGAGCGTCGCCATGCTCACCACCCGACCGCTGTCGCGCACCTTGTGATAGAGCGCATCGAGCGAGACATACGGGTAGCCGGCCGGGTCGAGCGGCCGGCTGCGAAAGGCGTCGACCTCGGCGTCGAGGCCGGCGCAGATGCGACTCACCTCACTGCGTGACAGGTTGGCCACCCCGAGGGCGGCGACGAGCTCCTCGACGCGGCGCGTGCTGACCCCACCGAGGTAGGCCTCCTGCACCACGCTGAGCAGCGCCCGCTCGGCCCGCCGTCGCGGTTCGAGCAGGCTCGGGAAGTAGGTCCCGTCGCGCAGCTTGGGGATCTGCAGCTCGATGCTGCCGACGCGGGTGTCCCAACGTCGCTCGCGGTAACCGTTGCGCTGGCTGAGCCGTCGCTCCGGCGCACGCTCGCCGTGGGCCGCGCCGATCTGGGTGCTGACCTCGGCGTCCATCACCAGCTGGGCCAGCACCGCCACCCCTTCCTTGAGAAAGTCCAGGTCGCCATCGCTGGCGGCCTTGCGCAGCAGCTCGAGGGCGGCCATCCTGTCATCGGCCATTCGGGTCCTACCTCTCATTCGACGTCGGTTGCTAACTCCAACGTCGTGAGGATGACTCGGTGGCCATTGCGTGTGCTGGCCGGATCCGCTGTTACACCAACTCTAGGGACACCAACCGGTGCGGTGCTTGGCTGGGCGGCCCGAGCCGCTGCCGCAGGCAGGCGGGGAGGTGGGACCGCTGGGTGGCGGCCCAGCTGGCAGAGTTGGTGATCGGGCCACCTCGAGCGCCAGATCCTGACCGGGTCCGCGGAGCCGTCGATGACGCCATCGCCACGCTCGGATGCACGCAGAAGGACGTGGCGGCGACGATTGGACACGCTCGGTCGTCGGTATCCAAGTGGCGTTCGGGCAAGGGCCGCCTCTCGCTCGCGGGGATCCTGCGCCTGAGTGCTCTCGGCGCCTGGTCAGCCTGCGCTTTCCTCGACGGTCGGCTGGTACGTCAGCGCGGGCCGGGAATGATCGAGCCCTCCCCGTGGGGCGGACGAACCCGTAAGGATTGGCGCCGCATCGAGCACGAGGTCAGCCAGGCGGCGAGCAATGATCCGCCGCCGACCTTGCGCAGCGTGGCCAGAGCAACGGGTGCCGACATCCAAGCACTCCGCGAGCGTCTGCCGCAGAGGAGCGCACAGATCGTGCAGCGACGGCGCGCCTGGGACCGTGACCTTGCCAACCAGCGCCAAGCCGCTGCGGGCATGCTCATCGCCAACGTCGTTGCACGGCTGCGCGCCGCCGGCGTTGACCCTTCGCGGCGCGCGGTCGAGGCTCAGCTGCCCAAGCCGTTGTCGTTGCGTGAGCCCGCGTTGCAGGCAGTCTGGAAAGAGGCCCGGTCGGGCCCGTAGATGGATCTTCACCTGCAGTATTTCTAGAGAGGACCGCACCGTTACGGTGCGGTCCTCTTTGGTCGCGTCTCGCCGCCGCTTGTCCTCGATAGTCCAGCGCCGTATCGAGCGCGTAGCGTTTTTCGTTCGAGGACACCCTCAAACGCGTAAGGGATCCTATCCTCGTGGGCTTGGCGGACTTTGTCCCGCCACGGGCTATCGAGCGATGTCCTCGCCGCTGAAATCGTGAAACGCAATTCCCGTTTCGAGGATATTTGAGACAGTTCCGTGCTCAGATGTAGCTCGTGCAACGTAATTCCCGCCCTGGAGGATAACAACGCAATTCCCGCCTTTGGGGCGGGAATTGTCTGATAGTCACAATTCGAGTTCCGCTATCGTGATGAATGCTGGTGGAGATGGGGGAGAATCGAACTCCCCGTCCAGAACCAAGTCGCCGGGAACTTCCTACAAGCGTTTCCGGCTAACTTGCGCCTCACGATGCGGGCCCCCAACCGGCGGGGTGCTCCGCTCGCTATCCGGT
>JBBSCG010000105.1:0-3039 GCA_038250515.1 Candidatus Limnocylindria bacterium | reverse complement strand
GGAGCAGCACCGCCGCGGTCAGCGCCAGCATGAAGAGCCCGGTGTCGAACAGGCCGTGGGCCCAGGCCAGCGCGCCGCCGGCTGCAACCGGCGTGATCGATGCCGTGAACGAGAACGGCCGCACCACCTCCCAGATCCCGCCGATGCGCCGCCGCACCCGCTCCCCGATGCCCAGCGCCGGCTCGTCGTCGAGGCGATCGTCCCCGAAACTGCCCCAGCGCTCGGCGGCAGCGTCCGGCAGCCGCGCGTACATCGCGGCGGCGTCCATAACCGCGCGGACCTGCGCCTCCTCCTGGAGCACCGGCTGGAGAAGCGGCAGCTGGAGGCCCGCCTCGAGGTGGAAGGCGAGCGCACCGGCGGCAACCTGCTCACGCGTTCCGACGAGCATGAACGCGTCCAGCAATTCGTCGGGGATGAGGCCGGCGGCGGTGTGGTACTCCTCCGCGCGCCACGCCGTCGCGATCCGATCGCGCAGCTCCGCCTCGAAGCCGGCGCGCTTCAATGAAACGTCGCTCAGCACGCTCATCATGTAGATCACGAACGGCTCGCGCTTCGCACGGTTCAGCGCCTCACGCCGGCTGTCGTCGACCAGGCTGAGCAGGTAGCCGGCGCTCTCCACGGAGGCGGAATCGCGTCCGGCGCCCTCGGCCGCGCGGCGCAGCCGCCCCAGGATGCCGCGCAGCGAGGGGATCGACTCCGCAGGCCTGGCCAGGTAGCCATCGGCCTTTTCGCCCGCGAGCTGGACGAACTCCTTGCGGTAGGCGGCGATGACGAGCGGGATACGGTGCGGCGGCGCGAACATGGGCTGGATCGGCGGCAGTCCCTCGGTCGCTGATGGGAGCCGGTCACCCGCCCACAGGGTGCGCAGCTGGTCGATGGCGCTCGCCACGCGGGCGACGGCGTCATCGGGCGAATAGGGGATGCCCATCTGCTTGAGGCGCAATGGCAGGCCGGTGCCGAGGCCCATCACGATCCGGCCGGGAGCCATCTCGTCGAGTGCGGAGCCCGTCATCGCCAGCACGACGGGGTGGCGCGTGTACGGGTTGACGGCGCCGAGGGCCATGCGGAAATCATCGGCTGCCTCGTCGGCGCCAAGCCGGGAGGCGATCGCGCTCACGTAGGAGATCGCGTCGCGCTCGAAGTAGCTGTCGTGGACCCAGACCGAGTCGAGTCCGGCGCCTCGCGCGGCGTCACTCCACGCGACGACCTCGTCGATGTCGCCCCGAGCCGCCAGTCCGAGCCCGATGCGTCGGGCCAATCGGTCCATGCGGATGGCCTTGCCTTTCGTGTGGGTTCGCGCGGGGGATTGGTGGCGGTCCGAGGATAGTCGATCGGCGCCCGAATCGCGGTGGGCGCAGCCCGGCGTGGACTGGCCACCACGGTTCCACCGGGAGTCGGTCAAGCAGCCGAGAGGCTGAACGGACCACGGCAGCCGGACGTGGGGTCGGCCGCCACTGCGCCCTTGCCGCCGCACCAGCCGACGGTTAGTCTCTGCGCCGCAGTGGGGTGTCCCCGAGGGGTGGGCCCTTGCCCGGCGTCTCATCCACACGGGAACACTGCGATGGAGCAGATTCGTGATCAGATCCGCGTTCCTCCTGGCCCGGGACGCAGGGGTCAGCCAGTGTGGAAGAGGCGGACGATGACGCCGAGGGCGAGGACGGCGCCTACCGCAGCCGCACTCGCGCGAGTGCGCGCCGGCGCGCTCGCGAACAGTGACATGCTCATCAGGACGATGGCGACGGCCACAACCGCGTAGACGAAATGGAGTCCCTCGCGGGGTGTTGCACCGCCGGCGAGGAGGCCGAGACCACCGGCACTGGTGATTCCCAGACGGCGTTCTTCCGCAGCCGCCCGAGTCGCCTGCTGGCGCTCAGCAGCGTGGCGGTCGGAATTCTCGCCTCGGCGATCCCGTTCAGCCCGATCGCTCAGCCGCTTGGCCTAATAGGCCTGCCGGCATACCTGCTCGCAGCGCTGGCCGGGATTACGGCCCTCTATGTCGTCGCGACCGATTTGGCGAAACGCGCCTTCCTCCGGCCAACCTCGGGCCGGCGCGGGCTAATTCGATTCGGGCTCTCCCGGGTTTCGGGACGATCGCCGCCCCCGAGGCGCAGGGTCGCCGAGAGGCGGCGCACAGCGAAGCCGTCCAGCGATACGCGGTCGAGATTCACTTCGCGTGCGGTCACTTTCTGGCCGTCCTGCTGAAACTGCTGTTGATCGCGGACGTTCAGATAACGGACGTTCAGCGGTACAACGGCCGGGGCCGCTCGCGCGCGATCAATGACGCCGCCCCCGGCTCGGGCTCGGATACCGCGGAGGGCTCGACCGCGCTGTCATCGAACTCCCAGGTCAGATAGCTCTCGAGCCCGTCCACTCCATCGACCACACCGATGAGCTTCTCCAGGATGGTCGCCGTCGATCGGCGGTCGACCGTCCCCGCGATCCGGACCAGGCCCTCGCGAACCTCGACCTGCAGGTCGTCAGGGTCGAGCCACATCGTGCGCCGGATGACGTTGTCGCGGATGGCGTGCAGGATCTCTTCGTCGCGGTGCAGGTAGGCGCGCACGAAGTCCGCGCGCGTGACGATCCCGACGAAGCGCCCATCGTCGGTCACCGGCAGCCGGTTGATGCCGCGGTCCACCATCAGGGCGGCCGCCTCGCGGAGGGGGCAATCGGCGTCGACCGTGATCGCCGGGGAGCTCATCGCCTGCTGCACCGTGCTGGCCGACCGCCGCCGAAGCTCATCGGGGTTGTGCACTTCGCCAAAGATCCAGTCCAGCGGTGTGCGCCGGGTCAGCGGTCTGCCCAGCTGCTTCACCAGGAGGTCCGCCTCCGAGATGACGCCGATGACCGCCCCGCCTTCGTCGACCACCGGCACGCCGCTGATGCGTCGCTCCGAGAGAAGCCTCGCGAGGTCCTTCAAACGCATGGCCGGCGGCACGCTGATCACCTCGCGGGTCATCACGTCACGGATCTTCATCGGCTTCACCTCTTCTGGTCGATTCGCGGACTCCTCCAGTTTCTGCCGGGGCCTGAGCAACG
>JBBSCG010000104.1:0-3097 GCA_038250515.1 Candidatus Limnocylindria bacterium | reverse complement strand
GCCGAGTGCGGCGTACCAGCCGGCACCGTTGCCAAGCACGGCCACGATGTCGTGGTCGTCACCAGATTGCGTCGCGTCCTGCAGCGACGCTTCGAGCTCCGCGTCCGGCATGACCAGAACCGCCCGTCGCCGCTGGCTCATGCGACCGATGCCGTTGCCGCCAGCCGCACCGCCGCCGCGACGATCTGGTCGGTGCCGACCAGCACGGCCGCGGTCGCCGGGCCGAGCGGCACGAACGAGTCGACCGCACGCACGCTGCGGAGATCGCCGTCGAATGCGTGCTCGGCCAGGTCGGCGATCAGCGCGTCGGCGACGCCGCCACCCGTTCGACGGCATTCGTCGACCACGAGCACGGCGCCGCACTCGGCCGCGTGCCGGCGCACCGCCTCGAGGGGAAGTGGGTTCAGCCAGCGCAGGTCCATCACGCGTGCGCGGATGCCGTGCTGCTCGCGGAGCTGCCGCACCGCCTGGAGCGACAGCCGGAGGCCGTTGGCGTAGCTGACGATCAGCAGGTCACGCGCGTCTGCCTCGTACACGCCGACCTCGCCCGGGAGCAGCGTCGCGGGAGGGGGCGGATAGTCGCTCAGCCAGCCACCGTCGCCATCGGCGTACAGGTCCTTCTCGTAGTACAGCGCGATCGGCTCCAGGAAGACGACGACCCGTCCGTCTTCGAGCGCCATACCGATGGCGCCGCGCAGCATGCGCGCCGCGTCGTCGCCGCGAGACGGGACCGCCAGCACCAGGCCCGGGATGTCGCGCAGTGCGCCGACGCTGTTGTCGTTGTGGAAATGGCCGCCGAAGCCCTTCTGGTAGGCGAGGCCGGCGACGCGGACGACCATCGGGTTGCGAAACTGGTCGTTGCTGAAGAACTGCAGCGAGGCGGCCTCTCCGCGCAGCTGGTCCAAAGCGTTGTGCAGGTAGGCGAGGTACTGGATCTCGGGAAGCGGCAGCAGCCCGGTGTACGCCGCACCCTGCGCGATGCCCAGGATCGACGTCTCGTCGAGCAGCGTGTCAAAGACGTGTCCCGTGCCGAAGCGCTGCTGCAGGCCGTTGGTCACGTTGTAGACGCCGCCCTTGTGGCCGACGTCCTCGCCGAACAGGATCAGCTCCGGGCGACGCGCGAGCTCGTCAGCGAGTGCCGCGTTGATGCAACCGGCCAGCGTGCGTGCGTTCGGCAGCCTTGCGTCCTCGGGAAGCGTCCCGCCGAACGTCTCACGGCGTGCGTCGTCCGCCTGGAGTGGGGCAGCGGCTCGCGCCGCCACGCGCTGGGGGTGATCCGGCGCCAGCGGCGCGATGACTTCGCTCGTCGTCGTCAGCCTCGGTCGGCGGGTCGCCTCCGTGGCGACGGCCATGACCCGCTCACGAATCTCGGAGACCAGGGTGCGCAGCTCGTCAGGCATCGCCGCGCCGGTCGTGACCAGGTGTCGGGCGTTGCGCAGCAGCGGATCCGCGGCCTCGGTCGCCGCGATCTCGCCCAGCGAGCGGTAGACCTGCTCGGCGTCGCTGCCCGCGTGGCCCCACAGCCGGACGGTCTTGAGCTGGAGGAAGAGCGGCTTGCGCTGGTGGCGCACGAAGCTCACCGCATCGGCGACCTGGTCCCAGACCTCGTCGAGCTCGCCATCGGCGCAGGCGTATGCCAGGTGTGGCTGGCTGCCGAACGTTTCGTCGATCCAGCCGTCCGGCGTGTCGACGCTGATGCCCGTGCCGTTGTCCTCGCACACGAACAGGATGGGCATGGGTAGGCCGATGCGCGCGGCGTAGCGCGCCGTGTTGATGGCTGAGAGAGCGGTGGCGTGGTTCGCGCTGGCGTCGCCGAACGAGCACATCACGATGGCATCGGCCGGGAGTCCGTTGACGACGCCCAGGCGGCGGGCACGAGCCAGGCTGAAGGCCATGCCCATCGCCTTCGGCAGATGGCTGGCGATCGTGCTCGTCTGCGGCGGAACCCACAGTGCGCGGCTGCCCCACACCTTGTGGCGACCCTGCGCAATCGGGTCGTCGCGCGATGCGACGACGCCCAGCAGCGTGTCAAACATTGGCGTGCTGCCGGGCAGTTGCCGGGCGCGGGCCATCATGAACGCGCCGGATCGGTAGTGTAGGAATGCGGGATCCGTGATGCGCAACTGCGCTCCGAGCACGACGTTCTGCTCGTGGCCGGCCGAGCCGATGGTGTAGAAGCTGCGATTCGTCTTCTTCAGCTCCCGGGCGGCGACATCCAACTGCCGGCTGATGACCTGGTCCTCGAACAGCTCTCGCGCTCCGCGCACCGTCAGGCCGCTGTCCGGTCGAAGGGCGGCGTCCGCCGCGAGGCGCGAGGCAGCCGGGCTGGCGTGGTCGAGGTACTCGTCGAGAGCGGTCTCGACGACGGCGACGCGGTCGAAGGTCATCTGGTCGGCGGCGGCTCTCGAATGGACGGGGCGGGTTTCCCTCATGATACCGATCCGCGCATCACGGCCGCCGCCATCGCGCGTTGAGCCGACCGATGATCATGGGAAGCCGTTGCCGTTGCTGCATGCGGCGGTCGCGGCGACGATGGCCAGTTGGAGCAGCGTGCTGAGCGCCAGGGCGGCGACGAGACGGGCCTGGTGCAGATGGGCGGTCATGATGCGTTCTCCCGAGGTCCGGCGCGTCCTCCGGCGTCCTGTGCCGAAGGCAGGCGCGAGGTGCACAGGAAAGCAAATGACCCATTACCAGCCGCTTACCAGCGGCTTACTGGAGACTGTCCCTCCCGCAAATCCGTCGGCCCTCAGCCGCCAAGCAGGCGAGAACGGTGCTCCACGACAACAGGGGTATGGTCAGCAGGGGGTTGGCCGCCTATCCTGCAGCCACCATTCGCAGCCGCACCGTCCGGGAGGGAGCGCCACACGTGATCATCGAACAGGGGACGCCCGTCACCACGCCCGCCGCTCGTCGGCCGCGCCTGACGATGGTCGTCGTCGCGGCGGTCGCCATGCTGGCGATCGCGATCGGAGCGGTTGCGGGCGCATTCCTGGTCGGCGGGCGGGGAGCGGGCGCGGGCGCCGGCGCGGCCGCCGCCTACGTGCCTGCCGACGCGCTCATGTACATGGAAGTCCGTCTCGACCTGCCCGGCGATCAG
>JBBSCG010000103.1:0-3132 GCA_038250515.1 Candidatus Limnocylindria bacterium | reverse complement strand
GTGAACCGCCTCGCGGAGCGCGCGCGCGCGCGCATCGAGGCACACGACCACCGCGACCTGCGCCTGCACCTGGCGGTGACCGCTGCCACCGAGCACTTCACCGCGATCGCCGTGCAGACCCGACGGGATGTCGATGCACAGCTTCGGTCCGACCGCCTGATCAAACGCCACCACCCACGCGCGCGCAGCACCGGTGAGTTCCCGGTCGAGCCCGGTGCCGAACAGCCCGTCGATCAACCCGACGGCGGGGCTGTCGTTAGCGGCGTGGATCAAGGTCGTGAAGTGGGAGGGCGGGACGCGGATCATCTCCAAGGGCAACAGCGACAACCAGTACTCGATCTTCGCCGGCGGGTCGATGCTCAACTTCCGGTTGACGCAGATCTCGCAGATCGGCGCCCCGCTGCCGAGCATTGGCGTGTGGCACCACGTGGCCGCGACGTACGACAACGCGACGGCGAACGCGGTGCAGGCGGCCTTCGAGGGTCGCGGAATCCTGTAGGCCCGGGTTACGAGTCGGTCAGCAGGCGCCGGTACGAGTCGTATCGGTACGGTGAGATCGTGCCCTCGTCGACGCCGCCGCGCACAGCGCAGCGTGGCTCGTCGAGGTGGGCGCAGTCGTTGAAGGCGCACTTGCCCAGGTACGGTCGGAACTCCGGGAAGCACCAGGGCAGCTCGTCGGGCTCGATCTTCCAGAGGGCGAGCTCGCGCAGGCCGGGCGTATCGGCGACGTAGCCGCCACGCGGGCCGTCGATCGGGTGCAGCTCGGCGACCGTCGTGGTGTGGCGTCCCTTGTGCAGCGCCTGGCTGACCTCGCCGGTCGCGATCCGCAGGCCCGGTTGGAGCACGTTGAGCAGCGTCGACTTCCCCACGCCCGACGGTCCGCTGACGATGCTGACGCGTCCGGCCAGCCGTTCACGCAGGCCCTCGACGCCGATCTTGTGCTTCGCGCTGACGTAGGCGACCGGGTAACCGATGCGCTCGTATCGGTCGAAGAGCCCGCGCGCCTCGTCCTCGCCGCACAGGTCCACCTTATTGACCACGATCGTGGCGGCGACCTCGTTTGACTCGGCGGCGACCAGGAAGCGGTCGACCAGGCGCGGGTTCGGCATCGGATCGGCGCAGGCGAAGACGATCAGCACCTGGTCGAGATTGGCGACCATGACATCTTCCTTGGCCCTCCCACCCCCACCGGGCTGAAGGCGGCTGAACTTTGAGCGCCGCGGCACGATCGTCTCAATGATGCCGGTCGTATCGGTCAGGCGGGTGAGGCTTACGCGGTCGCCGATGACCACCAGGTCGGTGTCGTGTCGCCCGCGCTTGGCACGGCCGCGCAACTGGCATTCGAGCATGCCTTCAGCCGTTTCGATGGAGTAGAAGCCGCTTCGGGCACGCAGGACGGTGCCGTCGAGCAGCGGTGGAGCTGAGATCAAGGGTGCATCTCCACTGAGTCGGTCGGTTGGCGTGGAGCGCGCCCGAGTGCGAGGCCGGGACGTCGAAGCGTCGGTCAGAAGCCGAGCCGTGCCTCGTGCAGGCGAGCGCGCGAGATCGAGAGGACAGTCATCGGTTTCGCTCCCTTCGTCTGCGCGTGCTTTGCGTCTGCGCGGACGGTACCGATGCGGTGGCGTGGCGTCAAGGCCGCGGGCTGGCTGCCGCGAACCCGGTTCAGGAGACAGATGCGCCGCGAGCGGCACCTTACGTAGCCGAACGTGCCTGCAACGGCGACATTTGGGCAGCTGGCGGCGCATATGTCACCCTTCGGACCATCTGGCGGCCCTCAGCGGCGTTCTCGCCGCCGTAACGCTCCCCTCGTGGCGCATTTGTCCGGTCTGCGCGTATGCAGCGCTCTTGGGAATCGCCTCGAGTCGTCAGATGTCGTGGGTGGGCCGCGCTAAACCAGTCGGGAGGCGTCGCGTCGACGGTTTCACGCTCCAAGAGGCCGATGGACTGGCCTGCATCGGTCGCTGGAGGGAGTTAACGCTATCCACACCGGCATCTGCCGAGTCGGTGCGCCGCGGATGGCCGGTAGCATGGCGCCGATGGACGAGATCGCGCGCCGCTATCTGCTGCTCGGGCTGCGGCTGGAGCATTGGGTGCCGGGGTTCGTCGATTCGTACATCGGGCCCGCGGAGCTTGCCGAGGTGGTCGCAGGTGAGCCGCCGACAATGCCGATGGCCCTGCACGACGTGGCGTTGAATCTCCAGGAGCTGGCGGCTGCCCTGCCGGCGGACGAGCCCGCACAGGAACGTCGTCGCGACTGGTTTCGTGTCCAACTGCGTGCGATCAGCGCGCTGGCGCGACAGGCGGCCGGTGAGGAGATCGGCTATCTCGATCTGGTTGAGCAGCTTTTCGACCTGCGCGTGGCGCCGGTGGCGGAGGAACAGCTCGCGGAAGCGCGCAGACGCCTCGATGCTGCGCTCCCGGGCCAGGGCTCGCTCGGCGAGCGCTACGAGGCCGTCACCACTGCGGCACGCGTGCCGCCCGAGGCCGTGATGACGGCCATGAAGGCATCGGCAGCCCGCTTCAGGGAGGCGGCGCGCCGCGACTTCGATGTGCCCGAGCCCGAAGGTATCGACTGGGACGTCACGCGGGACCAACCGTGGGGCGCCGAGGCCCGCTTCAAGGGCAACGGCCGGACGTTGATCAGGGTCAACCTCGACCTGCCGCAGCAGGTCGGCTCGATTGCGTTCCTCGCGTCGCACGAGGCCTATCCGGGACACCACCTCGACCACATCACCAAGGAGCAGACGCTCCTCCGCGCGGCTGGCCACGGCGAAGCGACGCTAAGGACCATGAACACGCCCAAGTCGCTCCTCTCCGAGGGCCTGGCGACCGTGGCGCGCGAGGTGGTGATGAGCGACTTCGAGCTCGCCGCCGAGATGCGCAACATTGCGCGGGGCGCAGGCGTGTATGCCAACCTCGAGGCTGCCGTGCCGATCTTGGACGCGCGCATGCGGCTGGGTGCCGCGATCGGCAACGCCGGCATCCTCCTCTATGAGCGGGAGCTGCCCGTCGAGCAGGTGCGCGATTACCTGCTGGAGACGACCGTGCAGCCTGCGGAGCTGGTCGAACACACCATGCGGACGCTGCAGGATCCCATCGGCCGGACCTATCCGTTCACCTACACCGAGGGGG
>JBBSCG010000102.1:0-3162 GCA_038250515.1 Candidatus Limnocylindria bacterium | reverse complement strand
GCGCCGCGATGGTCCCATATCCGAGGAGGCAGCGCACTCCGCCTCATTCTCGGCCGAGGTCGTCGTAGGTGATGCGGCCACCAGCCACGGTGAGGCGCACAACGCCCGAGAGCTCTCGGCCGAGCAGCGGCGTGTTGGCCGAGCGCGAAGCCAGGACGTCCTCGTTCACGGTCCAGCGTGCGGAGGGATCGAAGACGACAAGATCCGCAGCCGTCCCCGGCGCCAGGCTGCGGTCCTCTCCGATCAGCGCTGCCGGCCGCACCGAGAGCGCGGCCACCAACCGGGTGAGTGTCAGGCAACCGGCCTCCACCGCCGCGAGACCGAGCGACAACGCCGTCTCGAGGCCGATCATTCCCGGTGCCGCGGCCCCGAATTCGACCAGCTTGCGCTCCGGCGAGTGCGGCGCGTGGTCGGTCGCGATCGCGTCGATGGTTCCGTCGGCCACGCCGGCGAGCAGCGCCAGGGCGTCGGCCAGCGCCGGCAGCGGCGGGTTGACCCGGCAGTGGCCGTCGTAGGCGAGCGACTCGTCGAGGGGTTCGGCGAAGGGATCGAAGTCGGGGCCATCCCAGGCGAAGCGACGGTCGCCGGCGACCCAGGCGTCGGTGAGCGTGAGGTGGTGTGGCGTAACGTCGCACGTGACGTGGATGCGGCGCGCCCTGGCGCGACGTACCGCCGCCAGCGCGACGCCTGTCGAGAGATGGGTGAAGTGGACCCAGCCACCGGTCTCCTCGGCGAGCACGATGTCTCGCTCCACGATCGTCAGCTCGGCGCTCGCGGGCCAGCCGCCGAGGCCCAGACGGCTCGCCATCGCACCGCCGCGCATCACGGCCCCGCCGGCCAGCGAAGGCTCCTCGCAGTGCTCGATCAATGGCAAACCGAGCGGGGCAAGGTAGGTGAGCGCCGAACGGGCCAGCGCGGCCGACGCGACTGCCTGGCCGTCGTCGCTGAAGCCGACGACGCCGGCATCAGCCAGCTCGGCGAGGTTCGCAAGTCGCTCACCGCGGCGCCCGCGGCTCACCGCGCCCACGATGCGCACGCGGCAGGCGGCCTCAACGCCGAGGGCCCGCACAAATGCCACGCGCGCGGCCTCGTCGAGGGGCGGATCGGTGTTGGGCATGGCGCAAACCGTGGTGAAGCCTCCGTGCGCAGCCGCCCTGGACCCGCTCTCCACCGTCTCGGCCGACTCGTCGCCCGGTTCGCGCAGGTGTGTGTGAAGGTCGCAGAACCCAGGGGTGACGACCAGGCTATCGCCGGACAGGCGCGCCAGCGTCGCCGGGGCGTCGTTCGGACGCACCACCACGCCGTCGACGACCGCCAGGTCGGCCACGGTATCGGTTTCTGAAGACGGGTCGACCAGGCGGGCGCCGGTCAGCAGGAACGAGGCGGGTGCATCGGTCAGGCGTCCGAAGCGGGCCATCAGGCGGCACCTGCCAGGAGTGCGAGCACCGCCATCCGAACGGGCACGCCGTTCTCGACCTGCCGCCCGATCAGGCTGCGCTCGCCCGACGCCAACGAGGCGGTGACCTCGACGCCCTCGTTGGTGGGCCCGGGATGAAGGACCGGCGCGTCCGGGCGAGCCAGCGCCATGCGCTCAGCGGTCAGGCGCCAACGCGTCGTGTACTCGCGCAGGGACGGGATATCGCCGCCGGCCTCGCGCTCGAGCTGGATGCGCAGGGTCATGACCGCGTCCGCCTCGGCCAACGCCGCCTCGAGTGGCGCGACCGTGACCCCCGGCCAGGCGTCGAAGCCCTGCACGAATGCGGGCGGACCGGCCAGCCAGACCGATGCGCCCAGTGTCGTCAGCGCGTGCAGGTTCGACCGGGCCACGCGCGAATGCGAGATGTCGCCGACGATCGCGATCTTGCGGCCGTCCAGCGGCCCGAGCCGTTCGCTCAGGGTCAGTGCATCGACCAGCGCCTGGGTCGGGTGGGCGTGCTGCCCGTCGCCCGCGTTGACGATTTGCGCCGTCGTCGTGCGGGCGGCGAGGTACGGCGCCCCACTCATGGCGTGGCGCAGCACGATCATGGTCACCCCGGTGCGGACCAGCGTGCGCAGCGTGTCGGCCAGCGATTCACCCTTGCCCACGCTGCTGGCGGCGATGGAGAGGTCGACCGTCGTCGCGCCGAGCGCCTTGGCGGCGAGCTCGAAGCTCACCCGCGTTCGCGTGGACGGCTCATAAAACGCCAGACCGATGACCGCATCCTGCAGCAGCTGGGCGGTCGTGCCGCGCCGTTCGCGCATCTCGACCGCGAGGTCCAGGATCCGCTCCAGCTCGGCGCGCGAGAGGACGTCGACGTCGAAGAGATGCCGATGTAGCCAGGCGGCGAGCGTCGTGCTCACGCGGCCGGTGCCGGCGCTCGCTCGATGACAACCTCGTCGACGTCGTCGGTCTCGCGCAGCCGGACATGAACAAGCTCGTCGCGGCTGGTCGGCAGGTTCTTGCCGACATGGTCAGGGCGGATGGGGAGCTCGCGGTGCCCGCGGTCGACCAGGACGGCGAGACGGACGGCTCGCGGCCGGCCCTGGTCCGTCAGCGCGTCCAGTGCGGCCCGCACGGTGCGTCCGGTGAACAGCACGTCGTCGACGAGCACCACGGTGCGGCCGCCTACGTCGGGCATGGCATCGCTGCGCTTGACGATTGGCGCATGCGCGAGCTTCGTCAGGTCGTCGCGGTAGTAGGTGATGTCGAGCGAGCCGACAGGAACGTTCGCGCCCTCGTGCTGCTCGATCAGGCTCGCGAGCCGCTGCGCCAGCGGCACGCCACGGGTGCGAAGTCCCACCAGGATGAGGTCATTGGTCCCGCCATTGCCCTCGACGATCTCGTGAGCAATGCGAACCAGTGCGCGCCGCAGGTCGTCGGCGTCAAGGATGAGGCGATCGGTCATGGCGCTCCTTGGCGGCCTCTCCGGACCGCGTTAAAGGGTCGCCGCCGAGTATAGCGTTCGGCTACGGCTGGGCGACCGGCGCGTAGACCGCTGGTCCGTTCCAGGTCTTGTCCTGACCGATGCTCTTGACCTTGTCCGGATCAGTGCCGTAGCCGCGAGTGATGAGGCGCAGCATGGCGGTCGGACCGTACGTGCCGCCTTCGGCACCCGGCGCCATCTGCAGCGTGAGCCCGAGGTGCAAGCCGTCAGCGGCAAGGGCCACGTCGACGACCTGGTT
>JBBSCG010000101.1:0-3350 GCA_038250515.1 Candidatus Limnocylindria bacterium | reverse complement strand
GGTGACGACGGCTGAGGCCTACTCACAGATCCGCCCGCCGGGCAGGGTGGAATCGTCGGAGCTCGTCGCGGTCGGCGAACAGCTGTGCGTCGGCCAGGCCCAAGTAGCGACGCGGCGCCAAGCACCCTTTTCAGCACCCTTCATGGAAGCGCACCATGAGACCCATGCTGCCCGCAGGCGCTCACGAGTGCCAAATTGGCACGTTTGACGCGGATTTCCCGCGCATCCGGTATGCGGTACCAAGTCTCATCTACACAGCCGATTCGTGCTCAATTCGAGCCAATTCGGCCGTCTGCGCTGTCGGCAAGCACCCCTATCCGCACCCTTACGTCAAACGGCTGGTCCGTGCGCAGCTCGCCCGCGGCGACGTCGTCGGGGCGAGCACCAATAGTGGGAAGACCGCCTCGTCGGTCGGGGACCAGCGCCGGCTCGGGGCGATGAGCGACCGCGCAAGCGGGCCGCCAGTCGTCGAACGCATGACGTCCTTCCACGACCGCAGCCGACGGCCCATTTTCGATCGATCTGGAGGCGGCCATCCACGACCGTGGGGCGGCCCTACTGTTCTGGTACACGATCGCGATGATCATCGGTTTCGTGTTCATCATGGTGGTCAAACCGCTCAAGCTAGCTCGCAAGCCCTGCCTCGACCGAGCCGACCATGGTGGACGCCGCCTCCTCATCGCGGAGCCCGCCGCGCCTGGTCAGCGCCTGCCAGGTGCCGAACTCTAGGGCGGTGCTGACGAGCGCACGGGTCCGAGCCCCGCGCCCGCCTCGCAGGCGCTTCCACGGCGCGATCACCCTGCCCCAGATTCGCCCGAGGTGATCCTGGTAGTCGCTGGAGCCGGCCGCGAGCTCCGGCATCACAGGCAGGTCGCGCAGGATATTCGCGATCATCTGCTCGTTGGCGCGGTAGTAGGCGTACATCTCCTCCAGTGCGAGACGCAGCCGGACGAGCCCATCGCCAATCGCTTCCCATCGTTCGGGCTGCGGCAGTCCCGTGACCTCCATGCCATGCGCGGTGCAGGCGCGAATGAGGCTCACGATGTCGGGGAAGTGGCGGTACACGGTGTGCCGCTGCACACCTGCCCGTTCAGCAATGGCGCTGATGGTCGCCTGTGCCGGGCCCACGGTGGCGTGCAGCTCGAACGCGGCGCGCGTGATGCGGTCACGGGTCTCATCCATCGCATCCCGTCGCCGTTGCAGGCGGTATGGGCGTCGCTGCGTGCGGTTCCTCAATTTCGTAGTCCAGTTGTGTGTAATGAACTATTGACGGATTCGGCCGCCGGAACCATAGTACAGCAGTGTGCCGCTAAATAAGCGACGCCACACCACCCACGGAGGATCCGATGAGCGCTCCACGACTGACCCCGACCACGTTCGCGCACGACACCGATGACGGCGAGCGGCTGTGGCTGCTCGGCGGCCTGTACACCTTCAAGGCGACCAGCGACGAGACCGGCGACGCTTACACCCTGTTCCAGGTGCGCGGCCCGGGCGGCCTGGCGACGCCGATGCATCGGCATGAGAACGAGGAAGAGGGCTTCTACATCGTGGATGGCCAGGTGACCATCTTCGCCGATAGCGCGGAGAACCAGCTAGGCCCCGGCGGATTCGCGTTCGTTCCGCGGGGTACTACGCACGCCTTCCGCCTCGACTCGACGCAGGCCACGCTGCTGCTCCTGATCAGCCCTGGCAACGCCGGCCACGAATCGATGTTCCGCGAGATGGGGGAGCCCGCCGCTCAGCCCGAACTGCCCGCCCCGTCCTCCACGCCGGTCGATCCGGGGGCCATGGCCGCGATCGCCGAGCGACACGGGACGATCATCGTCGGGCCGCCGCCTCTGCCCCGATCTAGCCCCGTCCCGCGTTAGGCGGGATACTTCCTGCGCTATCGCGCCGGTGACTACAGGCTGCTGTAGGAGATCTTCGACGCCGAACACGTGGTGCTCGTCACCGGCATCGTGGCGCGCAGGGACCTCGAGGGCTGGATCCGGCGCCACCGCGGGTGAGACTCGGGATGGACGAGATCACTCAGGTACCGATCTGCGACACACCAACCCTTCGCTCACACGGTCCGCGTGACCCACAAAGGGCCATCTATGGTCGTGCGTTGTGCGCACGCCAAGCACCCTTATCAGCACCCTTATGGAATCGCACCATGCGACCCATGGCGGCTCACGGAGCGTAAATCGCGTCAGGTTGGCACGGTTGACGCGGATTTCCGCGCATCCGGTATGCGGTACCAGCACTCATCCATCGGCCGGATTCGTGCTCGAATCGAGCCGAAATGCCCCCGATTGGGTGCTGTCTGAAGCCTTATCCGAGCCCTTACGCCCGTTCGTATCGGCAGGTGTGGAGGACACCATCCCGCGCTAACACCACAACACGTGGGCGGGCTCGGCCGTGCCGCGCCACATGCAGTGGTCCTGGGTTTGACGTCCATTTCGTCGTACTAGAAGCCAGGCCGGACCGCTCAGGCCGTCCCGCCTAGGGCGGGGGCCAGTGGCGAGCTCAGTCCTCAGCTCACCGCTTTCTTCACGAGCGCGCCGATCCTTGCCTCGTCGGCGGCGGTCAACTCCGTCAGAGCGAAGGCGGTCGGCCACATGGTGCCTTCGTCGAGGTTCGCCGAGTCGCTGAAGCCGAACGTCGCGTACCTCGTGTTGAACTTCTGCGCGCTCTGGAAGAAGCAGACGACCTTGCCGTCCTTGGCGTACGCGGGCATCCCGTACCAAGGTCTCGGCGAGAGGGCCGGCGCGCTGGCTTTGATGACAGCATGGAGCCGCTCGCCCATGGCGCGATCCGGTTCCGGCATCTCGGCGATCTTCGCGAGCACGGCGCTTTCCCCGTCCGCCTTGTCCGCGCGCGGGCCGCGGCGCGCGGCCGCCTTCAGCTCTTGGGCGCGCTCCTTCATCGCGCCTCGCTCCTCGTTCGTGAATCCCTTGGCGGACTTCTGCGTGTCCTTCATTGCAGGTTTCCTCTCTGCGAGATCTGATGGGAACGACCCTGATGCTAGCGAGCCGCGGCGGCGGTGGCTTCTTCAGAACTGCTCGATCCGCGTCGCCGGCCCCCGCCGCCACCAGTGGCAGACCTGGGACCGTCTGGCGGAGATCTGCGGGCAGTTCCTGTCGAAGGGCCAGCTCGACCTTACTATCTCCAGGGACCGTCAAGCCGATCGAGATTCGGATTCCGAGCCGCGCCGGCCCACGATGGGGAGCGGGTCTTGGCCAGCGCGACGGTCAGTCCGCGTCCCGCGGCGTCGGGAGTGAACTGCCCGGAGTACTACGCTAGCCAAGGGCGGCTGATTGCACACTATCTGCACACTATCGCGACGCCCACAGCAAGCACGAATG
>JBBSCG010000100.1:0-3436 GCA_038250515.1 Candidatus Limnocylindria bacterium | reverse complement strand
CTGCACGACTATCGCTCTTTCGCCGACTCCGGCCGGATCGAGCTGTCCGACGTGAACATCTTCATCGGACCCAACAGCGCCGGCAAGTCGAACATCATGACGGCGATCGAGCTCGCGCTTGTGTCGGGTCGGATTGAGCGCGGAGGTTGACCGCGTTTCGGGTCGGGCTGGGACCGGGGCTCGAGGGCTGGAGGACACGAGCCGAGCGTGACGCGAGTCCCCGCTCAGAGTGCGGCAAATCGAAGCCGGTGAAGTCGAAGAGCAGCGACGTGGCTGCCTGTGGAGGTAGCAGGGGCCTCGGCGATCAGTGAGTGAAATTTGGGTGAGGTGCCATACATAAATTACAGAGCATGGCGGCACAAAGTCGACGAAATAGGAAGGCGGTGGGATCGGGTGGACACCGTGAAATGTGACTAACAAGGAACCAGCGGGACCACCCCGCGGCCCAAACCCACCGCCGGCGCCAGTATATCTGGCCCAGGGCTACGCGTCGAGCGTCAAGGGTGGCACGGTGATCGCTGGCGACGTTTTGGATCGCGAGGAGCATGCGCGGCGGATGCTGGATCCGGAGACGTACCGGCCTCCTCCCTGCGTTCGCTGCGGGCGGCGGTGGCACGGGCACGGCATGCGCATGCGCATGCCGTGCGGTGAGACGCCGATCGACGTCCGGCGCTACACCTGCCCGTCGTGCGGCGGTGCCGTGCAGGTGCTGCCATGCTTCCTGGCGAGGAACCTGTGGCGGACCTGGCCGACGGTGGAGGCGGCCTGTGTGGCGACACCGGAGCGCCGGGCGACGACGGTCGCGCCACGGACGCTGGCGCGGTGGTGGGCACGGCTGTGCCTGGCGGTGACATATCTGCTGCAGGTGCTGAGCGCGGTGCGGCTGGCCGAGCTGGCCGAGCTGGTCGCGCAGATCGGCCTGGGCGCGACCCGGAGGGAGCTGCTGGTGGCCTACCTTCCGCAGGCCGGGCGCCTCGGGGCCTGCGCCTCGCTGGCGAACCTGCTCAATCGCTTACGACCGGGGCTGCGCGTGATGTGACCCAAGAGACATAGCCCTTCGGACAGGTCGGACCCCGGACGATCCCACCCGATATGGCCGGAGCGAGCGGATACGAATGCTTCATGAGACACGACAGAGGCCGAGAGGTCGCTATGTGGCGCATGAGCATCCTGGGGACGCTGGTCAGCGCGCGCCTCGAACACGGTGACCGGCAGGAGCTGCTCAAGGAGGCCGCGTCGCGCACGTACGTGATGCCCGACGGCCGGCGCGTACGCTTCACCTGGCGCACGCTGGAGGGCTGGTACTACCAATACAAGGGCCGAGGATTGACCGGGCTCGCGCCCTGCCCACGCGCGGACACCGGGGCCTGTCGGTCGATCCCCGAGGCGGTGGCGAAGCACATTCTGGCGCTGCGCCGGGAGGTGGGTCGACGCAGCGTCCGGGTGCTCATCCGCGCGGTCGAGCGGGCGAAGCTGGTACGTCCGGGGACGCTCTCCAAGTCGAGCGTGGTCCGCCTGCTGCGCGCGCACGGCCTGTCGCAGCGCCCCCGAGAGGTGCCCAAGCGCGAGCGACGGGCCTTCACGGTGGAGCTGCCCGGCGACCTGTGGATGGGCGACGCGATGCATGGGCCGCCGGTCTTCGACCGCGACGGCGTGCTGCACAAGAAGGCGTACCTGCTGACGCAGATCGACGTGGCGTCGCGCTTCATCATCAACAGCGACTTCTATCTCCACGAGGCCGCCGGGTACCAGGAGGACGGCATGCGGCGGGCGATCACCGGGCACGGGATCCCGCGCGAGTACTACGTCGATCTCGGATCCGCCTACATCGCAGATTCGCTGAAGACGATCTGCGCCGAGCTGGGGATCCACCTGCTCCACGCGGGCCCCGGGGACGCGGCCGCGAAGGGTGCGATCGAGCGGTATCACAAGACATGGCGGGCCGAGGTGGGCATCGAGCTGCCGAGCGCGCCGCTGACGATCGACGAGCTCAACGAACGGCACACCGCCTGGGTCACCTGCGAGTACAACCGCCGCGTCCACGACATGACCCAGCAGCGGCCCCTCGACCATTTCCTGGGCGGCTGCGAGAACCTGCGACCTGTCCCCCGGGACATCTGCTTCGAGGACATCTTTCTCCACCGCGAGTCCCGCAAGGTCCGCAACGACGGCACCATCCGCTGGGGCGGCGACTTCTTCGAGGTCCCCGGCGAGTACGTCGGCGAGACCGTCGAGCTGCGCCACGTGCCGCTCATGCCCGAACGGCCGCCGCTGCTGTTTGTCGACGGCGAGCGCATCTGCGAGGTCTTCCCGCTCGACCGCCTCGCCAACAACAAGCGCCTGCGCCGCGACTTGGAGCAGCCCGAACCGCCGCCGCCACGCATGCTCAAGGGCCCGCTCGACCACATCACCGACGAGTACCGCGAGCTCGTCGCCAGCTTCAAGGACGACCAGGCCGACGACGAAGAGGAGGTCGCATGAGCTGGCGCGAACGCTTCAACATGTCGGGCCCGCCGCTCCCGCGCGGTGCCGCCGGCGAGACCTTCTTCGACGGCGACCCGCACTTCCAGCGCCTCGCTCGCGTCTTCGCCTGGCTCGCCGCCGAGCCCGGCATCGGCGTCGTCACCGGCGAGCCTGGCGTCGGCAAGACCTCCGCGATGCGCCACCTGTGCCGCACGCTCCCGCAGCACGAGCACCATATCGTCTATCTCAGCGATACCTCCGTCAAACCGCTCGACCTCTACCGCATGCTGGCCGCCGAGCTCGGCCTGCGCCCGAGCCCCCGCGCCCAGATCGTCGGCGACATCAAGCGCGCCCTCGTGACCCTGGTCGACGAGCGCAGCGTCGTCCCGATCATCGTCCTCGACGACGCCCAGGCGCTGCGCGACGACGTCCTGCACGAGCTCCACGGCCTCGCCAGCCTCGACTTCGACGGCCGCGAATACCTCACAGTCTGGCTCGTCGGCCACCCGCTGCTCGAGCGACGCCTTCGGCTCCAGCAGCACGCCGCCCTCGCACAACGCGTCGTCGCGCATACGACCCTCACCGCCAAGACCGACCCCGTCCTCGTCGGCGCCATGCTCGACCACGGCCTCGCCGCCGCCGCCGCGCCGCCCGACATGATCACGCCCGAGGCCCGCGCCCAGCTCCTGCGCGTCACCCGGGGCATCCCCAGGCTCATCAGCCACCTGCTCCGCATCTCCCTCCTCCTCGCCGACGAGCGCGGCCAGGCATCCATCGACCTCGGCATCGTCAACACCGCCACCATCCTCCTCCACCTCGAATCACCCAAGCCTGCCGTGCTACCGCTCAAACCCCGCCTCGACCGCGACCCGAGATCACGCGAATAAACCGACCCGACACACCCATAATGAGAGCAGTCCGCCGATCGAGATCTCCTGATCCGAGCGGTTGAACACGTAGCTCGCTCCGGCCG
>JBBSCG010000099.1:0-3454 GCA_038250515.1 Candidatus Limnocylindria bacterium | reverse complement strand
CGAACGCGCGTGGGGCTGGGCGGCGCAGCTGTACGCGGTGCGTTCCGCAGGGAGCTGGGGGATCGGCGATCTTGTCGATCTCCGCGATCTCGCACGCTGGTCGCGCGAGCTCGGCGCGGGATTCTGCGTCATCAACCCGCTGCATGCGGTCACGCCGGGGCTGGCGCCCGAGCCGAGCCCCTACTACCCGAGCTCGCGCCGCTTCCGCAACCCGCTCTACCTGCGGCCCGAGGCCGTGCCCGGCGCCGGGGACGAGGTGCGCCGCCTGGCTCCCGAGGCGCGTCAGCTCAACGCTGCGCGGCTGATCGATCGTGAGCGCGTGTCGCGGGCCAAGCTGCGCGCGCTGGCGCAGCTGTGGAACGACGCGCCGCGTGACGGGGGCTTCGCGACGTATCGCGCCAGGCAGGGCCGGAGCCTCGAGGACTGGGCGACGTTCTGCGTCGCGGCGGAGCGTTTCGGCGGTCGGTGGCACGACTGGCCCGAGGTGCTGCGCTCACCGGCCGGTGTCCGCGAGTTCGCCGAGGCGCACCGTGATCGCGTTGCATTTCACGCGTGGCTGCAGTGGCTCCTCGACGAGCAGCTCGCCGAGGCCGCCCGCGAGCTGCCGCTGATCGCCGATATGGCGGTCGGCTTCGATCCCCACGGTGCCGACGCCTGGTCCTGGCAGGATCTGCTCGCCGAAGGCGTGACGGTCGGCGCGCCACCCGATTGGTTCAACAGTGTCGGGCAGGATTGGGGCCTTCCGCCGTTCGTGCCGCATCGGCTGCAGCAGGCCGGCTACGCGCCCTTCATCGAGACGATCCGGGCGTGCCTGCGCCATGCCGGTGGGCTGCGCATCGATCACGTGATGGGCCTCTTCCGCCAGTGGTGGGTGCTGCCCGGCCACAATCCCGCCGCGGGCGCCTACGTTCGCTACCCGTCCGATGAGCTGCTGGCCATCGTCGCGCTCGAGGCGCACCGGGCCAATGCGGTCGTCATCGGGGAGGACCTTGGAACGGTCGAGCCAGAGGTTCGAGCGACGCTGGCCGAGCACGGCATGCTGTCGTATCGGCTGATGCTCTTCGAAGGGGCCGATGCAGCCGCCTATCCGGAGCTCGCTTTGGCGGCGGTCACCACCCACGACCTGCCGACCATCCCCGGCCTGTGGAGCGGCGCCGATCTGGACCACCAGCGTCGCGCCGGACTGGCGCCCGATCCAGCCGCCCTCGAGCGTCTGCGCGCGCCGCTCGTTTCGGTCGCCGCCGATCTTCGGGAAGCTGAGGCGGTGATTCTTGCCGCCCACCGACACCTGGCGGCGTCGGCATCGTTGCTCGTTACCGCGACCCTGGAGGATGCGCTGCGTGTCGAGGAGCGTCCGAACCTGCCCGGAACCACGCCTGACCAGGCGCCGAACTGGTCGCTGGCGCTGCCGCAGTCGTTGGAGGAGATCGAGGCAGATCCGTTCGTGAACCAGCTCGCCGCGATCCTGAGCAATGAACGCAGGAATATCGGTGGTGCCGATAGAACCGCAGACGACTGATCAGAGGAGACGTACAGGGACACTGGGCGAGCGAAATCTCTCGTCGAACGTGGCGATTGCCTCGCAACCTGCGCGCTCGGCGGCGGCGGCGGGCAACAGGCCCAGCGCTTCGAGCACCGCACGCCCTTCGAACATTCGGAGGTACAGATCCTCGATTCGGGGCGTGCCTTCGACGAGACGGAGATACCAGTAGGTCTCGAGCGCGCGAATCTGCGGCTCGCGCAGGTATCGCGAGCTGCCGTCCTCGTTGCGCGCGAATTCGAGGATCTCGCCGATGGCGGGAAAGGCGTCATGCGCGTAGCCGGTCGTTCGCCAGCCGGTTACGCGTTCCGCCAGGATTTCGTGCAGCTCGGGCATCGGCTCCAACGGTAGCAGGGGCCCGCTCGGGCCAAACTACGGCAGCGCGGCGAGGGCATCACCCCAGGCGTCGAACGGGATCGTCGGCGTTGACGCGGCCCTCGGTGACGACCCGCGCATACCAGCGGGCATCCTGCGGGTGGGTCTTGCCGCTGATGCGACCGATGCGCCGCTCGACAAACCAGTGCGCAATGGTCTGGCATGGCTGCGAGTGCTCGGTGATCTGGATGACCAGCCTGTCACCGATCGCCAGCCGGTCGCCCGGGTTGAGCGAGCCCATCTCGATGCCCTCGAGGGTCAGGTTCTCGCCGAAGGCGCCCGGGAATGCCTGGTGGCCGTCCGCCTCCACACGCGTAATGCTCTCAACCGAGTACAGGCAGACGGCCTGTTCTGGACCGCCGTGCATCGGTTCAGGCTCGGTATGGGCGTCGCCCTCGAGTCCCAGCCGCGACACCCAGGTGCCTGCGATGGGCAGCTTCGGCACTCCGCCGCCGCGCGAGACATTGACGTGGGCGACGCGACCTGACGGATTCACGCCGCAGAGTGTACGCGGGGGTATGTCAGCATTGACCGATGCAGCTGCTTTCCGACTTGCGCGCGGCTCTCGGCGACGCGCATGTTCTGACCGATCCCGACCTCACGGCGAGCTACGAGACTGACTGGACGCGCCGTTTTTCCGGGTCATCGCTGGCTGTCGTCCGTCCGGGCTCGACCGATGAGGTGGCTGCGGTTGTGCGCCTCTGTGCCGATGCGGGCTTGGCCATCGTGCCGCAGGGCGGCAACACGGGGCTGGTCGGCGGGGGAGTGCCGCGCGGCGGCGAGGTGGTGCTCAGCCTCGGGCGGCTGCGTTCACTGGCCGCCGTTGGCCCCGCCGGCGATGTCAGGCTCGGGGCCGGCGTCACGCTGGCGGCGCTGCGCGCGCACGCGGCTGCAGCGGGATGGGCGTTCGGCGTGGATCTCGGTGCGCGCGACTCGGCGACGATCGGCGGGATGATCGCGACCAACGCCGGCGGCATCAACGTCCTGCGTTATGGCCCGATGCGCTCGCAGCTCCTCGGCATCGAGGCCGTGTTGGCCGATGGATCGGTGGTGCGGCGGCTGTCGGGACTGCGCAAGGACAACACCGGCTATGACCTCGCAGGCCTGCTGTGCGGCAGCGAGGGGACGCTCGGGATCATCACGCGAGCGCGGCTGCGCCTGGTGCCGGCGCTGCCGCATCGCGCGGTGGCGTTGCTGGGCCTGCCGGATGTTTCAGCTGCCATCGCGCTGGTCGACGCCGCCCGTAGATCGCTCCCCTCCCTGCTCGCCGCCGAGCTCTTCTTCGAGGATGGATTGGCACTGGTCGTAGCGCGCACCGGCGCGGCGCGTCCCTTCGTCGGCGTGCACGGCGCCTATCTGCTGCTCGAGGTCGCCGATCAGCAGGATCCGAGCGACGATCTGCTGGCCTTCCTCGGCGACGCGGACGACGTGCTCGTCGCTTCCGATGCCGCGGGCCGGCATCGGCTGTGGCATTTGCGCGAGCGGCACACCGAGGCGATTGCCGCCGTGGGGATCGTCCATAAGCTCGACGTGTCGCTG
>JBBSCG010000098.1:0-3516 GCA_038250515.1 Candidatus Limnocylindria bacterium | reverse complement strand
GTAGACCTTGACCGTGTAACGCCCGCCGTGGTCGGGATCGACCAGCGACTCCTCCTCGACCAGCAGCACACGACCATCCCGCGAGCCCTCAACCGGATGCCGGAAGAGGCAGTACGCACCGTCGGGAATGCGGCGGCTCATGCGGCGTGCCTCGAAGGCGTCGGAGATGTACTTCAGGAAGATGAGTCCCAGGACGACGTGCTTGTACTCGGCCGAGTCGAGATGGCCGCGCAGCTTGTCGGCTGCAGCCCACAGCGTCTGCTCGAACCCCAGGGTCGCGCCATTTCTCGGACCAGCCGCGCGCGTCGTCTTGCTTGACATCCGATAATCTTTCTGGTAGAATACTTATATTATGGGAGGAAAGGAGGTGAGAGAACTATGACAACGATAGCAGAATTGCGCGACCAAGTTGAGCAGAACGACGACGTATTCACGACCACGATGGAGATATTGCGGGACGTCTACGGAGCCGGGAAGCTCGGTGTGCATGTGCGAGCGGGCATCAGCAAGGCGCTGGCAAGTGAAGGTCTGGGGCACTACCCGACCGAACTCCCCATCTACCAGCATGAGGCCGTCCGCGTTTTCAAGCAGGGTACGGCTGTAGCCGACCTGATCGAAGCGGTGCTCGTGCCGAACGCACAGCATGATGAGGAGCTGCGACAGAAGGCGGGCGGTGATGAATCGACCATTCTTCGACAGATCCGGGAACTGGTCTGTCAGTAACGGACCTGGCGACCGATGGGCCGTGGAACTGAGGAGTCCGGGCCCATCAACGCTACTCCCGGCCGGACAGCTGCCAGGATTTGCCCTCGGTCACGATGGACGGCGCGATGACCATCTCGACCTCGTGCATCTCGCGGATCGAACGAGCGCCGAGCGCGCCCATCGAAGTGCGCAGCGCGCCGACCAAATTCTGCGTGCCGTGGGTCGTGCTCGACGGCCCAAACAGGATCTGCTCCAGCGGCAGCCGCTCCCCGATCTTGATGCGCGTGCCGCGCGGAAGCATGGCCGATGGGGCGGCCATCCCCCAGTTGAAGCCCCGTCCCGGTGCCTCGAGGGCTGCTGCGAACGGCGAGCCGAGCATGACCGCATCGGCTCCTGAAGCGATCGCCTTGGCGATATCGCCGCCGGTCTTCATGCCGCCGTCGGTGATGACCGGCACGTAGCGACCGGTCTCCTCGAGATAGCGGTCGCGAGCTGCGGCAACCTCCAACGTCGCGCTCACCTGCGGCACGCCGATGCCCAGCACCTCGCGCGTGGTGCACGCCGCGCCCGGACCGACCCCGACCAGCACCGCCGCCGCGCCCTGCTGCATCAGCTGGTACGCGGCCTCGCCACTCACCGTATTCCCGACGAGGACCGGGATCTTCAGCGCCCCGGTCAGGTCGGCCAGCGACAGCACGCGACCCGAGGTCGAGATGTGCCGCGCGCTGCTGACCTGCGACTGGACAAGGAACAGGTCAGCGCCTGCATCGGCCGCGACTTCGGCATGGTGCCAGGCGGAAGCAGGCGTCGTGGCGACCGCGGCGATCCCGCCCTGCGCCTTGATCCTGATGATCAGCGCGCGGATGAGCTCGTCACGAATCGGCTGCGCATACGCCTCGGTCAGGACCGATGCCGCCTCGTGACCGCTCTGCACCGCTGCGACACGCTCGATGATTTGCGATGCGTCCTCGTAGCGCGTGTACAGCCCTTCGAGGTTGACGAAGGCGACCGCGCCGGCGCGACTCATGCGCACTGCGAACTCAGCATCCGCAACCGCATCCATGGCGGCGGCGATGAACGGAATCTCGAGGCGGAAGCCAGCGAGCTCCGTCGTGAGATCGACCTCCGCGGGATCGGCGGTCACCGCACCGGGAACCAGCGCGATCTCCTCGAAGCCGTAGGCGCGACGCAGCCGACGCTCCCCGCGCTGCGAGGTGGCTTCAGCAATGGCAAACGCCTCGTCGATCAACGCCGCCTCCTCCCGGATACAAAACGCCCGCGGACGGCATCGGCCGGCGCGGGCTCCATCGGTCGCTGGGAATGAGAAACTGCTCGGATCTGGTGCACGGATCCATCGCTGCGGTTCGCCCAAGTATAGGCGCCGACGTAACCGCGAGCGGCGCACATGCTGGAGGGCCACCAACTGGGCCGTCAGCGGTCCGGGCCGGGACCCTCCAGCTCGACGCGGGCCTTCGCGGCGTCCTCGGCCAGCAGCTCGAGCGCTTCGTCGCCCTCGGCGGTCGCCTGGATCAGCCCGATCAGCCGGCTCGCCCCCAGCTCGCCGTACTGCTGCAACAGCTCGGCGCGGCGCTCACCTGGCTGCGACCACGCGTCATCGCCCCACCAGGTGTGCACCGAAACGGGTAGCGTCGCCGGGTCGCGGCCGATCTCCTCGCATCGGGCGCGAATGGTCGGCAGCGCCTCGCGCAGCTCGTCGGGCGACATGCCGTCGACGTTCAGCTCGTCGGCGAATCGTGCCGCCAGCCGCCAGGTCACCTTTGGCCCGTTACCGCCGACCATGATCGGCATGCGCGGCTGCTGGATCGGCTTCGGCAGGTTGATCGCACCGTGCACGCTCGAGTGCGTGCCCTCGTAGGTCGCCCGCCCAGGCTCGAGCATCCGCGTGATGATTTCCAGGCCGTCCTTCAGCATCGCCAGCCGATCGCGCGTCTCGGGGAATTCGCAGCCGTAGGCCAGCCACTCCTCGCGCTTCCAGCCGGCGCCGATCCCCAGCTCCATCCGCCCTCCGCTGATGGTGTCCATGGTGCTCGCCATCTTGGCGACCAGCGCCGGGTTGCGGAATCCGTTGCAGATCACCACCTGACCGATGCGCACGTGCTCGGTCACCATGGCCAGCGCCGACAGCGAGGTGAACGACTCGAAGGTGAGCTCATCGGTCGGCTTCGGCGTGGTGTGGAAATGGTCGAACAGCCAGACCGATTCGAACCCCAGCCGCTCCGCCTGCTGCGCCACCTCGACGGTTCGCGCCCAGGCGCGCTGTGGTTCCCACCCGTCGTACTCGCCGGTCCACCCCTGCGGCACGATGACCCCGATCTTCATAGTTCGTCTCCTCTGCGTGGAGCGAATCTGGCAGATTCACACCACATGCCCACAACGCGGTCGATACAGCCCGCGAACGGCTCTGATTCACGCCGGATGTGAATATGGGCGCTTGAGAGGCATGTTCGCCCGCCTAACGCACACCTCATGTGAAAAACATCACCTCGCACCCGCACCCGACCGATGATTGAGGCGCGGGCGGGCGGTGGCGCAGGCTGTTGCGCCAGCCAGCCAAGCCACCGCCCGCCCGCGCCATCAACGAACGATCATCTGGTCGCGTTCCGGCCCGACGCTGACGTGCGAAATCGGGACGCCGGCAAGCTCCTCCACGCGCTCCACATAGGCGCGGGCCGCAGCCGGCAGCGAGTCGAAGCTGCGGCAGGCGGTCGTATCGGTCTGCCAGCCGGGAAGGTCTTCATAGACAGGCTCCAGGCGGGCGAAGATCGCGTCGGAAGCGGGAACGGTGGAGAG
>JBBSCG010000097.1:0-3595 GCA_038250515.1 Candidatus Limnocylindria bacterium | reverse complement strand
GCTTCTGCTCCGCCTCCGTCGACCGAAACTCTGTCGGGCCGCGACCGTCGGCGTGGATCCGCCACAGGACCGTCCCGCGGCGCAGCACTTCGATCTTCGGGCCGTCCGCAGACGGACAGTCCCTTGGCGGTCGCCTTCGGGGCATGCTCAGCCGACGGCGGCAAGCTCGCGCCCTGCCGCGCGACGCAGGTCATCGGCGCGGGTGGGATCGGTCACCAGCTTGTATGGCTCAGCGCTCAGGCGCGAATCGCGAGTGAACCACCAAGAGGCGACAGCCCACGGGTCGTCCTTCGCTCCAAGGAGGCGGTTGAGCTCCGCCACGATCGGCCAGACCTCCCGTCTCCTGGCATTGACCTGAAACGCCGGAAACACATAACCACCGGTTCGCGGAAGCCCGACGACCTCGCCCCGCGTCCGCAGTGATCGGACGAACTCGCGAGGGTTGGCGGATGTCGATCCGAGAAGGCGGGCAAGCGCGGATGCCTCGAGCATCTCGTGCCGCAGGACCGAAGCCTCGGCCTCGCCCTGCACTCTGGCGACGCGCAGGACGTCATCTGGCGTCAGCATCTCCTCGTCCGCATCCAGGATCGCGGGTTCGCCGGCCAGCGCCGTTCTCACGTCCTCGGCGACCAGACTGCTGCGCAGGAGGCTGCTGACCGTCCCCGACACGAGTCTGAGCTCGTCGTCCGACTCGACCAGCGTCTCGATGAGGCTGATCATCTGTTCGCGGTCGGCACGGCGCCTACCGACGAGTCGCCGGATTGCCTCTGTAAGCGGGAGCGATGGCTCGCTCACGGCTTGGGCTAGCCGGCTAACGAAGCCACGCTCTCGCTCTTCGTGTGCAAGTTTGAGGTTGGTCATCTTGGTCGCTCCTGACGCTCCAGACGGAAGGTAACATTGTCCGTAGCGTCAGTCAATGATGTCCAGAAGGAAGACCTCCGGCGAGTCGATCGGCGAATTGACAGGTGTATGTCTAGAGGCGTACATATGTCAGCCTTATGGTTGACATGGCGCTGTTCGGCGGTTCCGAAGTCCGGCGACAGATCCTCCGCACGTTCTTCGCGCGGCCAGGGCTTGTGCGGCACGTCCGCGAGCTGGCGCGCGAGCTCGGCTGGTCGGCCACGATCGTCGGCCAGGAGCTCGACAGGCTCGAGCGCACCGGCATCCTGACATCTGATCGGATCGGGCGTGCGCGTCGCTATCGAGTCGACGAGCAGTCCCCGATCGCCTCTGAGATCCGGTCGTTGGTTCAGAAGACAATCGGCGTGGAAGCTCGCATCCGCGACGCCATTGCCGACCTGCCGGGGATCGAGGAGGCGTTCCTGTATGGCTCGTACGCACGGGGGGATGAACGCGCGACGAGCGACCTTGATCTCATGGTTATCGGTGCGGTTGAGCAGGAGGATCTGAGCGAGCGGCTGGCTGGAGTGGAGCGCGACCTGAAGCGCGACGTCAACGTCACCAGCTACGACCGCGACGAGATCGAGCGGCTGCGGAGCGAGGGCGACCTCTTCGTTGAGCGGGTCCTCGACGGGCCGCGCGTCCTGCTAATCGGTGGCGAGGCGCACGCCTGATATGCCCGGCCGATCCCTCGACGACCTCGTTGCCGCGGGTCTACTGCAGCCGAAGCCGCCCGACCGGCGGCGGGTCGGCCGCTGGTTGGCGCGTTCGCGCAAGGATCTCGACCTCGCCGCCAACCTCTTGGCAGGTGTCGACCGCGATCGGGCGATGGCGGTGGCGTACGAGGCTGGGTATCGAGTCTGCGCCGGGATCCTGGACCTGGCCGGCTACCGGGTCACGAGCCAGCCGGGTCATCACCGCGCTGCCATCGATGGCGCCACGCTGGTGCTGGGCGAACAGAATCGGGCGATGTTGCGCCGGCTCGACCGGGCCCGCCGCTTCCGCAACGAGGCGCTGTACGGCGATGGCGCGACCGCTGGCGCCGGGGAGTTCGGACAGCTGCTCAAGGACGTGGCCTGGCTGCTGGACGAGCTCGAGCGGCGTGTCCAGTAAGCCGCGTCGCGAACAGTCCGAGGCGATCGCGTGCGAGCCATGTGCTCACGAGCGGCAGTGCATCGGTTCCGTGGGCGGCAATGCTGTCACGTAGGTCGATGCGCTGTGCGGGTGTCGCCTGTTCTGCCCGCTCTAGAAGTTTTCGGAGCGGGATCACGTGTGAGGCGTAGCGATGGCCTTCGGCGCAGTGCGCGACGAATCGCGACGAATGGCGCGGAGGTGAGTCCATGGAGGTGTCACTGCATACGTCTCCCGGGGGGAGGGGAGTCATCACTTCAGTGATGTCGGCTTTCGGACCCACCGGCGCCTGAGCACGGGCGGATGCCAACTCTCCGTTCACCCGAGTGTCGCGGCTCTTACCGATAGAGATGCCACGGACGCGGCCCGGGACGCGATACGACCTCAACGCCACCTACGACCACACGTCCCGTCCCAGGTTGCCAACGGCCTGCAGCAGCCGGTCGTCGAGCGCCTCGGGTCCGCAGTCCTCGAGCAGGCACAGCGGACCGAGCGGCGGTAGCTGCCACGGCGGCTCGAACGACTCCATGTCCCGAGGGGAGAGGGCCCGACCGTCCGGTGCACGCCAGATCTGGCCGAACGGATCGGCAGTCAGCTCATCGCGGACGGCGACCCAGCACGTCGCCTTGCCGTGGCCCGGCAGCTCGTACTCGCCCAACCAGCTCCTCAGGCGATGGCGCAGTCCGGCGGCTCGCCTTGGCGACTCGACCACGAAGCCGACATTCATCGGCACCTTGTGACTCGACAGCAAGTCGCTGTAGGCGCGCGCCTTGGAGGCCAGGATTCCGCCGCGCTCGGTGCCCAGGTCGCGCTCGATGAACAGCTCCACCGCTCGATCACCGACACCGATGACCGCCAGGGCATCGGGCCGCAGGTAGCCGCCAAAGGCGAGGGCGACCGCCCGCTCTGGCGCCCAGCCGGCCAGGTGGCATCCATCGCGACCCGGCGCCCGCAGCAGGGCCACCAGAAGATCGTGGGTGGCCAGTTGGTGGATCACCGGTGACGGCGCCTCGACCCGCTCCGGCTTGGCAAGCTGTCCGTCCCAGATCAGTTGCTCGAGGCCGATGCGCGCCGCCTTGCTCAAGGCGTACGCATACCGACCTCGGGGTCGCTGCGAGTTCGCCGCCCAGAAGCCGCGCACCAGCCGGTATTCGACCAGTCTCGCGAGGCGCCGTTGCGCGACGCGGAGATGGCCGTAGACCATGACCGCCGCCATCTCCGCGGTGATGATGTCCCCCATGAACAGCCACTCCAACAACCGCCGATCTCGAAGCGGCAGGGCGCTCCAGCCGGCCATACCCGGCGGTCCGGAGACAGCCTGCCGACGAGTCCGAGGCCGATGCGCCGGCGCCGTCACGGATCGCGCCCTCGCTGGCGCTTCCTGCGCTGCGCGCGAACGATGACGCTGCGCCGAGCCAGCCGCGCGAAGTGGGCCGCCCGCGCGTGAGCCGCCCGCCGCCGACGCTCGTCAGCCGGCAGGACCCCATCCGGATCGACCTGGCGCTCGAACGAGGCCCAGAAGGCCGCACGCGCCCGCGCCGTCAGGCGCCGGGAATCGTGCGTC
>JBBSCG010000096.1:0-3892 GCA_038250515.1 Candidatus Limnocylindria bacterium | reverse complement strand
GCATCTACGGCGATCCGGGGCGCTACGAGCAGACCTATTGGTCGCGCTATCCGGGGCGCTACTTCGCCGGCGACGGATGCAAGCGCGATGATGAGGGCTACTACTGGCTCCTCGGCCGCGTTGACGACGTGATGAACGTCTCGGGCCACCGCATCTCCACCACCGAGGTCGAGTCTGCTCTGGTCGACGACCCGCGCGTCGCCGAGGCTGCAGTCGTGGGTCGTTCCGATCCGGTGACCGGCCAGGGAATCTTCGCCTACGTCATCCTGCGTTCGGGCAATGAGCCATCCGACGAGCTGTCGGCCGAGCTGCGCGAGCACGTCGCATCGGTGATCGGCAAGCTGGCGCGGCCCAAGCAGATCATGTTCACCCCGGACCTGCCAAAGACACGATCCGGCAAGATCATGCGGCGGCTGCTGCGCGACATCGCCGAGCAGCGGTCGCTCGGCGACGTGACCACGCTGGCGGACCAGGGGATCGTGGACACCATCCGCGACCAGTCCGGCAAGGGCGAGGAGTAGGTCTTACCTTCGCTCCTGCGCCGTTGGAACGCTCAGCGAGCGAACTGACGAAGGAGCGGGTCGAATCGACCGTTGCGAAGCCGACGTCCCTGCTCCTCCGCTATGTGGAACGCTCAGCGGACATCTGACGAAGGCGGGCTCGTCATTCGCGATGGCATCGGACCCTCAAAGTAGCCGAGTGCCGCGACCCTCCCGTATCCTGCCCGCGTGACCCTCCTTCGCTGCCTGGCACTCGCCACGCTTATCGCATTGCTCGGCGCCTCGGCCGCGCTCGCTGCCGACATCCCGCGCCTCGACGGTCGCGTCACCGACCAAACCGGCTCGCTGGACACCGACCGCGTGCAGTCGGCGATCGACGACCTGAATGCCGCGACCGGGATCGACCTGTTCGTGCTGTGGGTCCGCAGCACCGAGGACCTGACGGTCACCGATTACGCCCAGCAGACCTTCGCCCAGAACTCGCTCGGCACCAACGATGCGCTGCTGGTCGTGGCGCTCGACGACCGGCGCGATGCGCTGTGGGTGGGCGATGACCTCACGGAGATCAGCGACGACGAGATCGGCGACATCCTGTCGAATACCGTCGAGCCGCGCCTGGCGGATGGCGACTACACCCGTGCGATGGTCGACGGCGCGCAGGCGATCGGTCAGGACGCCGAGGCGGCTCAGCAACCGCCACCCGGTCAGCCCGGCAGCGACGGAATCCCGGCGGGGGGCAGCGCGATCAACCTGTGGCCGATCATCGGCATCGGCCTGTTGTTCGTCGGCGGATTCCTGGTCTGGCGCTTCCTTCGTGATCGACGGCAGCAGCACCTGACGGCCGAGGAGCGCGACCGCACGTTGGGCCAGCTCGCGCGGCAAGCCAACGCGCTGCTGGTCGAAACCGATGAGGAGCTGCGCCACGACGAGCAGGAGCTCAGTTTCGCGGTCGCGCAGTTCGGCGAGGAGGAGGCGAAGCCGTTCCGCGCTGCGCTTGCATCCGCTCGTGAGGAGCTCAAGGCTGCCTTCACCGTTCGCCAGAAGCTCGACGACGATGTTCCCGAGACGCCGGAGCAGCGCGAGGCGATGCTCAAGGAGATCGTCGAGCGGTGCCAGCGCGCGAAGGCGACCACCGCCGAGCAGACGCAGCATTTCCAGGAACTGCGCGACCTGCAGCGCAACGCACCGCAGCTCGTGGAGCGGTTGCCCGGCGACCTGGACGAGATCGAGGCCCGTATCCCCGGCGTCGAGGCGACGCTTGCCGGCCTGGGCTCCTACGCCGATTCGAGCTCCGCGCCGGTGAGCGGCAACGTCGTCGAGGCGCGGAAGCGGCTGGCCGCGGCTCGCGCGCTGGTCGCCAAGGGCAAAACGGCGCTGGCATCCAATGACGTCGCCACGGCCGCCCGGGCGGTCAAGGCGGCACAGGACGCGGCGGCGCAGGCGAGCACGCTGCTCGACTCGATCGACAATCTGGCGCGGGCGCTCGAGGATGCGCGCGGGAAGCTCGTAGCGCAGCTCGCGGAGGCGGATCGCAGCGTCGAGGCGGCGCGCAGCGGCCTCGACGGACGCGAGGAGCCGGAGTTCGCCCAGCACCTGGCGCAGGCGCAGCAGTCGCTGGCCCAGGCGCACGCGGCTGCGGAGGCGCCACGGCCGGACGTCCTCGCCGCATACAAGCTTGCGACGCGGGCGAATGCGGCCGCCGACAAGGTGTTGGCGGATGCGCAGGAGGCGGCCGAGCGGCGGGACCGCGAGCAGGCGACGCTGGCGGCTGTCATGGATGCGGCCGATAGCAGCTACCGGGTCGCTAGCGACTACATCGCGACGCGCCATCAGCTTCCGCTGCGAAGCGCCGCCCGGACGCGGCTCGCCGAGGCGCAGCGGCATCTCGACCGGGCGCATGCTCTCGCCGGATCCGATGCGGCGGCTTCGCTTGCCGAAGCACAGCGCGCCGATTATCTGGCCGATGATGCCTATGACGAGGCGCGTTCCGACTTCGACGATCGCGGCCGGCCCGGTGGCTTCGGCAGCGGTGGCGGCGGCGACTTCCTAGGTGGCCTGATCATCGGATCCATCTTCGGCAACCGTGGCGGAGGATGGGGCGGCGGCGGCTTCGGCGGGGGAGGACGCGGATTCGGCGGCGGATTCGGCGGCGGCGGGGGAGGCGGCGGTGGTCGCGGTGCGGGCGGCGCCTGGTAGCGCCGCTCCTTCACAGCGGCATCGATACTGATTGCAAGCGGCAGCAAACTCAGACAAGGAGGCAGACAACATGGCCCAGACGACGATCCTCGGACGTATCGGTCAATTGGTTCGCGCGAACATCAACACGATGCTCGACAGCGCGGAGGACCCCGAGCGCATGCTCGACCAGCTGGTGCGTGACTTCACCAACAACATCGCCGAGGCGGAGGAGGCCGTGGCTCAGACCGTCGGCAACCTGCGGCTGCTGGAGGATGACCAGAGCGAGGCGGAGCATGCGGCGGTGGAGTGGGGCGACAAGGCCAAAGCCGCGTCGAACAAGGCCGATCAGTTGCGCACGACCAGCAAGGCCGGCGAAGCGGAGAACTTCGACAACCTGGCCAGGATCGCGCTGCGCCGGCAGGTGAGCCTCGAGGAGCAGATCAAGACCTTCAACACGCAGATCGCGCAGCAGACCGAGCTGACCGACAAGCTCAAGGACGGCCTGAACAAGATGCGCGTCAAGCGCGAGGAGCTGGTCCAGAAGCGGGACGAGCTGGTGAGCCGCGCGAAGATGGCCGCGGCGCAGCGCCAGGTGCAGGAGGCGGTCCGCGACGTATCGGTCATGGACCCGAGCAGCGAGCTGAACCGATTCGAGGAGCGCATCCGTCGGGAAGAGGCGATGGGACGCGGCATGGCGGAGGTCAGCAGCTCGTCGATCGAAGATCAGTTCGCGTCGCTCGACAGCGACGGAGACGACGCGGAGGTGGAGGCCCGCCTGGCCGAGCTCAAGTCCGGCACGTAGGGGTACCAACGCAGCTCGATGCTCGCGTACGGGGTCCGCTCAGACGCACTATCGCTGCGTTGTCGCTGATCCAGAGCAGTAACGGTTCCGAGCGGGAGCGTTACAAAGGCGCGTCGGCATCCCAGACGAGATAACGCTTCCGCAAGGGACCGGTATCGCCCGGTGCGCTGCGACGCCCCGAGGTAGCGGTTCCGAGGGGACCATTACGCAGTGCGCGCCGTGCCGCACGGGGATAGCGGTTCCCAGCGAGACCGTTACGATCCAGACAGGGGAGGCACCAACTGGCGGGCGAGCGTGGCGGCTAGAATCGGTCGATGGCCAGCAACGCGGTTCAGCAGGCGGCGATCACCGAGGCCGCCGCCGAGTACCTGATGACCATCCGCTACATGCGCGGCGAGGGTCAGCCGGTGAT
>JBBSCG010000095.1:0-3927 GCA_038250515.1 Candidatus Limnocylindria bacterium | reverse complement strand
TGGCCCATCCAGACGATGATGTTGGCGCCGTTGACTGCGGCCTTGACCTTGGCCCAGGTCGCGTTCGGGGAATAGACCTTGACGACGCTGGCGCCGGCGGCGGATGCTGCGGCGGCGACGGAATCGGCATCGTGGCGGTAGCCGTCAGTCTGTGCCCCGGTCGGGCCGACGATGATCGCCACCTTCATGCTCGCAGCGTGGGCTGGGGGAGGGGTGGCTCCAAGGAGCAGCGCGGCGATGGTGAAGGCGGCGACGAGCGTGGCGCGGATCCGGTCTCGCAATAGCGAAGTCCTCGGGGGTGCGGGGTTCTGGAAAGGCCTGTTCCGGCCGGGGTTCACCGTACGCGCGCAGGCTCAATTCGCCCATGGCGATATGGTCCGCGTCGAGGTCATGGACCATGGGCCCATGTGCCGCTGCGCACCGGGCGGCATCGGTCTCAAAAACGGTCGGGCTAGTCCTGGGTGAAGCTGGTCACCACCAGCAGGCGGTCGATCTTGGCGAAGTCGAGCGCCGGACGCACGAAAGCAGTCTTGGTCAGGGCGTTGGCATCCTGCTGGATCGCCTGCACCTGACCGATGAGGAGGCCCTTCGGATAGGCGCTCCGCGCCTGGTTGGACAGTGACAGCCCGGCTGAGACGATGGCGTCCTGCTCGGCGAGCTGGTCAGTGGTCTGCACCTTGACCATCACCAGCTGACCGCCGAGCTGGCCCTGCACCAGGCCCAGGGCGCGCGTCTGCTGATCCAGCGCGATGACACTCGATCGCGTGTCGACGATGAACCGGACACGGGCCGTATCGGGTCCGACAGAAACGACGGTCCCAGCAAGCGCGCCGGCACCCTCGGCGCTGCCGACCACCGCCATGCCCGGGCTGACCCCGTCACTGGTCCCGGCATCGATGCCGACCTCCCAGGTGAAGTTGCTCGGATCGCGGCTGACCACGCGCACCGGCAGCAGATGCATGTCGAGCGCCTTGGTCAGGCCGAGCAGTTGCCGCAGCTCGGCATTCTCGTACGCCGCCTCGGACAGCTCGGCGATGCGCTGCTGGGTACCGGCCAGCTCGCCGCGCAGTCGGTCGTTGTCGCTGCGCAGGCGGTCGATCTCACCGATCGTGCCGAACAGACCGCCGACTCCCTGCCCGACGCCGGCGATTGCCTGGCGCACCGGGTCGAGCACCCGCGCGCTGGCCTGCTGCAGCGTCGCCGCGGGCGCGGTGCGCGAGGCGAGCAGCATCAGCAGGCTGAGGATGGTGAAGGCGGCGAACCACAGCCCTGAACGGGATCTGCGCCGCGAGCCGCCGAGCATGGTGGTCGGCCCCTCTCGACGCTATCGCGGCGCGCGGGTGAACTGCTCGGAAACGAGGACCCGCGCCAGGGTGTCGAGATCCTCGAGGACGCGACCGGTGCCGCGCACCACGCAGGTCAGCGGATCGTCGGCAATGTGGACCGGCATCTGGGTCGCGTCGGCCACGCGCCTGTCGAGCCCGGCCAGCAGCGCGCCGCCACCGGCCAGCACGATGCCCTGGTCCATGATGTCGGCGACCAGCTCGGGCGGCGTCTCCTCGATCGTCTCCTTTATTGCCTCGATGATCTGGGCGACCGACGGCTCGAGTGCCTCGCGGATCTGGTCACTGCTGACCTCGATGCTGCGCGGCAGACCGGTCAGCAGGTCGCGTCCGCGGAACGGGACCGTCCGCTCGTTGTCCTGCGGAGCGGCCGATCCGACGGCGATCTTGATCTCCTCGGCGGTGCGCTCACCCATCAGCAGGTTGTACTCGCGTCGGGCGAAGCCGACGATGTCGACGTCCATCTCGTCACCGCCGATACGGATGCTGCGGGCCACCACGATCCCACCCAGACTGATCACCGCCACCTCGGTCGTGCCGCCGCCGATGTCCACAATCAGTGAGCCGGACGGCTCGGAGACCGGCAGCCCGGCGCCGATGGCCGCCGCCATCGGCTCCTCGATGAGCCTCGCCCAGCGCGCGCCCGCATTGATCGTCGCGTCACGCACGGCGCGCTTCTCGACCTCGGTCACGCCGGAGGGAATGCCGACCAGCACGCGCGGTCGCGGGATGCGGGCGTATCGGTCATGCACCTTGGCGATGAAGTACCGGATCATCTGCTCGGTGACGTCGAAGTCGCTGATCACCCCATCCCGCAGAGGGCGGATCGCCACGATGTTGGCCGGCGTGCGTCCGACCATGCGCTTGGCCTCGGCGCCGATGGCCAGCACGCGCTTGGTCCGGGTGTCCATCGCGACCACCGAAGGCTCGCTGATGACGATGCCCCGATGACGCACGGTGACCAGCGTATTGGCTGTCCCGAGGTCGATGCCGACGTCATGGCTGAGGAGGCCGAGCAGGCCGTCGAAGAATCCCAAGCTGCCTCCGAGGGTTTCGAGCGCTCCCGTGGCACGACAGGGTGCGCGAAATATCTACCGATCCCGGCGCGCCCGGTCACCAGCGCGCAGCGGCAACCCTAGCACACGCTCAGGGGATAATCGGCAGGTGAGCAGAGAGCCCGCCGGGCTGGTGCGTCGCGTGGCCGCATTCGCGCTGGACTACATCCTCATCGCCGCGTACCTCGTCGTCCTGGTCTCCGTCGGCATCCTCGTTCGGTCCGCCGCGCCGGACGTCGCCGACACGCTGTTCGGCAGCGCGTTGACCGGTGAGCTGACCGGATTTCTGGCGCTCACGCTGCCCATCTCGCTCTACTTCGCGCTGTGCGAGGCATCGCCCGCCAGCGCGACGTGGGGCAAGCGCCGGATGCACCTGCGCGTGGTGACCGCAGCGGGTGAGCGGCTGAGCCTCGGCCGATCCGTGCTGCGCACGGCGCTCAAGTTCGTCCCGTGGGAACTGACGCATGCGCTCATCTGGCGCTTTGCGTTCGCGGGCGAGAACCCTCCGGCCTACCTCGATGTCGGACTCATCCTCGTCTGGGTGCTGATCGGCGGCAACCTGGCCGCCGTCCTGGTCGATCGCCAGCGCCGCTCGCTGTACGACCTGCTCTCCGGCAGGCGCCTCATCCCCTTCCCGCAGCCGGCTCCTTCGCCGACTTTCTGATCAAATGCGCGCCCGGTGATCGCTTTGACACGTCGCGAGCGATATTCAGGCCGGAAATGAGCCGATGACGCCGCCAGTCACGCTTGGCCGACACCGCCGGGAGGGCGCATCGGTCGGCGGCGCTCTCGACACCCGTCTAACCGCTCAAGGAGTGAGGATCTGACCAAGAAGGGCATCGGCACCGCGGTTGCCTCGCACGCGACGTGCAGCGGACGCGGCGTATGGTTAGACCGATGAGCCCCACGCGACCAACGCTCAACCTCCTCGCACCCTCGCAGGAGGACGCGACGCGCATCGCATGCGGCGAGCACCACGATCCGCACTCGACGCTCGGTCTGCATTTGGTCGACGGAAGCGTTGTCATTCGCGCCTTTCATCCGGATGCGACGGGCGTATCGGTTCTGGCAGCGAGCGGTCCGTACAAGATGCAGAACGTCGAGAACGGCATCTGGGCGGCCTTCGTGGCGGGCGCCGATGCCGCCGACTTCGCGTATCGGCTTCGGTTCGAATTCGCCGATGGCAACGCGTGGGAGCGGCGTGATCCGTATCGGTTCCTGCCGACGCTCGGGGAGGTCGATCTGCACCTGATCGGCGAGGGAACGCACGAGCGGCTGTACGACGTGCTCGGCGCCCATCCACGCACCATGGACGGCGTCGACGGCGTGGCCTTCGCCGTCTGGGCACCGGGCGCTCGGTCGGTCCGGGTGGCCGGCGACTTCGACGCCTGGGACGGCCGATTGATGCCGATGCGTTCGCTGGGCTCTTCCGGCGTGTGGGAGCTGTTCGTGCCGGATATCGGTCCCGGCGAGCTCTACAAGTACGAGGTGCTCGGCGCCGATGGGCAGCTGCGCCTGAAGGGCGACCC
>JBBSCG010000094.1:0-3938 GCA_038250515.1 Candidatus Limnocylindria bacterium | reverse complement strand
TGGCTTTGCTGGTCTCGACCGTCAGGCATCGGTTGCTCCTTGTGGGCTGGTGGACTCGTTCGCGCCGATCACGAAGGTGTGCTGTGGCTTCCAGGTGAGCCGTACGCGCTGACCGTCGGCCAGCGCCTCGGCCGCTCCGCTCGTTTCGAGGTTCTGGGCGTATACGCTGAGACGCCGGCCGTCGGCGGTCTCGACGAGGTATTGCGTGCTGACGCCGATGTAGCTCGCGTCGAGGATGGTCGCCTCCAGCACGTTGAGCGTTTCGCTGGCGGGCATCTCGTCGTCGCGCATGGCGAGGACGCGCAGCTTTTCGGGTCGAACGCCGACGCGGACCCGATGGGAGCCGTTGACCATGCCGCTCGGCGCGCGAAGCAGCGTGCCGTCGGCGAGTCGAACCGTGGTCAGGTCGCCGTCGGTGCCCGCAACGTCGCCGTCGAGCAGGTTGCTGACGCCCAGGAAACCGGCGACGAACTCGGTGGCCGGCCGCTCATACAGCTCCTCCGGCTGACCGAGCTGCTCGATGTGTCCGGCACGCATCACCGCGATGCGATCGGACATGGTCATCGCCTCCTCCTGGTCGTGCGTCACGTAGATGAACGTGATCCCAACCTCGGTCTGGATGCGCTTCAGCTCGATCTGCATCTGCTTGCGCAGCTTCAGGTCGAGCGCGCCGAGCGGCTCGTCGAGCAGCAGGACGCGCGGGTGGTTGATGAGCGCGCGTGCGAGCGCGACGCGCTGCTGCTGACCGCCTGACAGCTGCGACGGCTTGCGGCGCTCGTAGCCGGGCAGCTCAACGAGCTCGAGCAGCGCGGCGACCTGGTGCCGGATCTCGGCGTCAGCCGTGCGCCGCCGCCGCAGCCCGAAGGCCACGTTCTCGTAGACCGTCAGGTGCGGGAAGAGGGCGTAGCTCTGGAAGACGGTGTTGACGTCGCGCTTGAAGGGCGGAAGAGTCGTCACATCGGCCTCGCCGAGGTAGACGGCGCCGTCCGTGGTCTCTTCGAAACCCCCGATCATGCGCAGCGTCGTGGTCTTGCCGCAGCCGGACGGCCCCAGCATGGAGAAGAACTCGCCGCGGTTGATCTCGAGCGACAGGTCGTCGACGGCGACGACCTCACCGAACCGTTTCGTGACGTGATCGAGACGAACGTCGACCTGGGACACGCAGAACCTCGTGGAAAGAGGAACCTTGTCGAGTTGCTGCAGGGTTCGGGTGCGGCAGTATAGGCGCCGATGCGTCGGGTCCGTCAACGCTGTTCCATGCGTCTGTTTGGCCCGCGACACGTCAAGTGTCGGTCTGATACGCGTTGCCGAACCAGCCGGTTGCATTTGGAACGCTCAGCGAGCGAAACAGCGAGGCAGGCGCCACTCCTTCGTCAGATGAACGTTTTGCGTTCCAAGAGGCGGCGGAGCGGCCCGATTTCGGCCTCATCCGGGCCAATGCACAGTGCTCGTTCGTCAACTCGCTCGCTCAGCGTTCCAAGTGCGGCTGAGACGGGCCAGATCGCCGAGCGCTCCGGCGCACGGCGGACGAGCTTGCAACTGATCGTCGACGTCGCGCGTCTGTATCGGCAACATGGCCAAGCCGAACCACGCCAAGCGTTCCCGTCCGCGTCCCTTGGCTGCCCGTAAGCTTCGATCGGCGGCACTGCGATCCACCGAACGCCGCACCCGCCGGGAGCTCGATCGCTGGCGCCGCGGGTAACGTTCAGGGCACCAGCATTTGCCCACATATCGACCCCTCTGACGCCCCTTATCTCTGCTGGGCGCGAAGTCTTGGCGACATCGGTCCTCCTGACGCCCCTTATCTCTGCTGGGCGCGAAGTCTTGGCGACATCGGTCCTCCTGACGCCCCGTAATTTCCGCAGCGCAGCCGAGGAAGTCCTTACCGATTCCTGCCGGACTCGCTATCGAGACGAACGCCCGAGGGGGCGAGATACCGGTTCCCGCGAGGATCGGTAAGGAGAAATCGCGGATGGCGCCCGAAGAGCAGTCGTTGCCGGGCCAGGCGGATCACGAGCGGCTCGCAGCGTTCTTGCTACACTCCAGACGCCCCCAATCTCGTAGTCTGGAGTGCCCGCGCCCATGGACTTTGCCCTCGACGCCCAGCACGAGGAGATTCGTCGCACGGTGCGCGACTTCGCCGATCGACGCATCGCGCCCGTCGCCGATGAGCTGGAACGCAAGGCCCAGTTCCCGTACGAAATCATCCGCGAGGCCGCCGGCCTCGGTCTCCTCGGTGTCCCATATCCGGAGAAGCTCGGGGGCACGGGGCTCGACAACCTGGCCTACGCCATCACCATCGAGGAGCTTTCGCGTGCCAGCGGCTCGGTCGGGATCATCGTCAGTGCGCACACCTCGCTGGGCTGCTATCCGCTGTATCTGGCCGGCACGCCGGAGCAGAAGGAGAAGTACCTGCGGCCCCTCGCCGGCGGCGAGAAGCTGGGTGCCTACGGCCTGACCGAGCCCGGTGCCGGATCGGATTCTCGCGGGACGCGCACGAAGGCGCATCGGGACGGCGACGAATGGGTGCTCAACGGCAGCAAGCGCTTCATCACCAACGCGGGCGCCGCCGATACCTACATCGTCACGGCGGTGACCGATAAGTCCGCCGGAAGCGGCAAGATCAGCGCGTTCATCGTCGAAAAAGACACGCCCGGCTTCTCCATCGGTCGCATGGAGGAGAAGATGGGCCTGCATGCCTCGAACACCGGCGAGCTCCTGTTCGAGGACTGCCGCATTCCAGCCGACAACCTGCTCGGCGAGGAGGGCGAGGGCGACAGGATCTTCCTCGCCACGCTGGACGGCGGACGGATCGGGATCGGTGCCATGGCGCTGGGGCTGGCGCAGGCGGCGTACGAGGCGGCCTCGGCCTATGCGAAGGAGCGCAAGCAGTTCGGCAAGCCGATCGCGTCGTTTCAGGGCGTCGCCTTCATGATCGCCGACATGGCGACCGAGATCGACGCGGCGCGGCTGATGGTCTACCGCGCCGCGTGGCTGAAGGACTGCGGCAAGCCGTTCGGTACCGAGGCGGCCATGGCCAAGCTGTATGCCTCCGAGGTGTCACAGCGAGTGACCAACGACGCGGTGCAGGTGCACGGGGGCTACGGCTACATCACCGAGTACAAGGTCGAGCGCTACCTGCGCGATGCGAAGTTGACCGAGATCGGCGAGGGCACGAGCCAGATCCAGCGCATGGTCATCGCGCGCAAGCTGCTCGGCGTGCGATCGGGTTGAAAATTTCGGGTACGCTTCCGACAGCGGTTGCCCGCCGGGCGACCGAGCGAGCTGAGGAGCCACCGCCATGAGCAGCCGCATCGGCGAGCTGGACGCGATCGTGCGCCAGTTCGATCTCAACGCCCACCCCTTCTACCAGGCCTGGCGCGCCGGAACGTTGCCGGTTGAGCGCCTTCGTGACTACGCCACCGAATGGGCGCCGTTCATCGGCGTGCTCGATCGCGGCTGGGAGCGCATCGGCGAGCCGGCGTACGCCGATGAGGAGCGTCAGCATGACGCGCTGTGGTCCCATTTCCGAGCCAGCCTCGGCGCGACCGGCGAGATGTCGCGACCGCAATCAGGCACGCTGCTGGCCGTCGGCGAGCACGCGTTCGCATCGGTACCGGAGACCCTTGGCGCGCTGTACAGCTTCGAGGTCCAGCAGCCGGCTACTGCCCAGAGCAAGCTGGCCGGCCTTCGCGAGCACTACGCCGGCACGGTCGACGCGGAAGGCCAGCGCTACTTCGTCGAGCACGCCGTCGACACCGACGAGCCCGACATGTTGGCCGCCAAGATCGATCGCCTGACCGATGCGCACTTCGCGCGCGCCCGCACGGCCTGCGCCATCTTCAGCGCGGCTGCCTGGGGCGCCCTTGACGGAGTCTTCTACACCGACTGAAGGGACGGCTGACTGGTCAGCCGTCTTCGCGTCGAGCTGCCATCGC
>JBBSCG010000093.1:0-4254 GCA_038250515.1 Candidatus Limnocylindria bacterium | reverse complement strand
GTGCTCAGCCTGTGGATCATCGCTCAGCCGATCACCATAAACCCGGGTCCGCATCTGCCCGCATAACAGGGCCGGCGACGTGCGGTGTGCCGTCATGGCAGCGCCGGCGGCGACAGTCGCGCAGGTCCTACTGAGCCCATCTGGACCCCGTACCTCAGCAAATGGGCTCCTTTGGGCCGAATACCGATGCTACGGACCCCTGAGGGACCCGGTATCCACGCCAGCGCCTCTCCCGCCGAGATAACGGCTCCGCTGGGACCCGGTATCCGTGCATCTCCGTCCGCAGGCCGGATAACGGCTCCGCTGGGACCCGGTATCCACATCAACGCTTCGGCGCCTCCCCGGCGCATTGGGTAGCATCGGTCGCGTGGAATCGGTCAGCCTGGCGCTCGCCTTCGTCGCAGGGCTCGTGAGCTTCGCCTCACCGTGCGTCCTGGCGCTGGTGCCGGTCTACCTCGCCTTCCTGGGCGAGACCGCCGGCGCAAGCGAAACGGCCACCACGGCCACCACGGCGAGCACGGCCACCACGGCCGCGCTGCGCAGCGCTGTGCTCGGCCAGGCGCTCCTATTTGTTCTCGGCTTCACGGTGGTCTTCGTGCTGTTCGGCACCTCGGTCGGCCTGCTCGGCAGCGCGCTCTTTCGCGTCGACGCCGTCCGGCAGGTGGCGGGCGTGGTGGTCATCATCCTCGGCGTCCTGACGACAGGCATCTTTGGCTCGATCTTCGACCGATTCACGCCAAGCATCAATGCCACGGCGCTGCCCACCACGCGCTCCGCACGATCACTGGCGCTCGGCGCACTGGTGGCGATCGGCTGGACTCCGTGCATCGGTCCGGTGCTGGGCGTGATCCTGACGATGGGCTTCTCGAGCCAGAGCGCGGGCATCGCGGCGATCCTGCTGCTTGCCTATTCACTCGGCCTGGCGGTCCCATTCCTGGCCGTGGCCGTGGCGCTTCCCCGCGTACGGCCGCTGTTCGAGGGGCTGCGGCGCCATCATCGGTCCGTGGAGGTCGTGTCGGGCATCTTCATCATTTTGATGGGCGTGCTGATCCTCACCAATGCCTTCGCGCGGATGGCCAGCCTGTTCACGTTCATCCTCTAGCTGGCACGGCTGATGCGGCACCCGGTGCGTAGAAACCAGCAGAGGACACTGATGAAGAATCTCGATGGATTGCGCGTTGCGGCGCTGATGGATACCGATTTCGAGCAGATCGAGCTCACCGCGCCGATGCAGGCGCTGCGCGACGCGGGCGCGACGGTGAAGATCGTCTCGCCCCAGCACGACCACGTGCAGGGCATGAATCACGACAATAAGGCCGATACGTTCGAGGTCGATCTGCCGATCGACCAGGCGCGCGCCGAGGACTTCGACGCGGTGCTGCTCCCGGGTGGCGTGATCAACGCGGATCACTTGCGCATGAACGAGGCGGCCGTACGCTTCGTGCGCACGATGTACGACGAAGCCAAGCCGATGGCCGTCATCTGCCACGCGCCGTGGATCCTCATCGAGGCCGACGTCGTCCGCGGCCGGCGCATGACCTCCTATCCGTCGCTGCAGACCGATCTGCGCAATGCCGGCGCGGAGTGGCTCGATGCCGAAGTGGTCGTCGACCAGGGCCTGGTGACCAGCCGTAGGCCCGACGACATCCCGGCCTTCAACGCCAAGATGCTCGAGGAGTTCGCGGAGGGCGAGCACGCCAAGCCCTTCACCACCGCCCGTGCGGGTTCTTCGACGACCCGGACCCGCGCTGATTCACCCCGCGAGAATCACGGCGCCGCTTGACCGCTCTTCAAACGGCGGCCGCCATCGGCTCGCGGCCTGAGCGAAGCTGAAGCAGGAACGCGCCGATTGCGATCAGCAGGGCCGTTCCCATGATCGGCGTGAAGATCTCCTTCAGTAGAGTCACGTCGCCAATGAGGCCCACCAGAAAGCCGACGAGGCCGATGTTCACGCCCCAGAAAATGACGTGCGACAGCGCGGCATTCGCAGCCCCTCGGCGCTCGCCGGCGTAGAGCAGCAGGCCCAGGATGGCATTGGTCATGACCCCGATGAAGACCGCATGATCGCTCGCGATCAGCAGTCCGCCCGGCACCTTGGCGATGTCACCCTGCGCACCGATGAACGCGATGACGACCGCGACCAGCAGCAGGACGTCGACCACCACGAAGCCGGCGCTGATTCCGAAGTGCCGGCCGGATCCGCCGGTCATCCACGCCACCGAGCGCAATGGTGGCGCCATCCGCCAGACGAAGACGCCAACCGCAGCCAGCTCGAAGAGCAGGTTCAGCATCAGCAACGGCGGGATGTTGAACAGCACGCCGGTGGTGAGCAGCACCCCGGCAACCAGCAGCAGGCCAAACTGCACAAGTCCCGAGCGAGGCATATGTCCGTCAGTCACGCCGCGCAGGCGCCAGTCGGCTATGGCCATGCCGAACAGGATGAGATACGAGAATGCCATGGCGCTGGCGTGGCCTCCGATCGGATCGGACCCCGCAGGAAAGATTGTCGCACCCGTGGCGAGCTGAATCTGGATCAGCGTGCCGAGGGTGCCGCCCAGGAGCAGCGCAATGACTGCGGCTACGGCGCCAACCCGTGGCAGGGTCATCGGCGCCGACTGAAGCGCCTTGCTGAGCCAGACGAGAAACCAGACGATCGCGGTCAGCACCGGCAGCGCGAAGAGCGCCCGCGCCCACAGCGCTCCGCTGTAGAAGGCCGCGACATAGAGCGGCACCCCCAGCCCGGCGAGCCAGGCCAGGCCGCGGGTCGACGCCTGGCTGACCGGCAGGTCGCCCTTCTCGGAGAAGATCCAGAAGGCGGTGGCGATGACGCTCAGCGTGATCCAGCCGAGCGTTCCGGCATGGACGTGCGTCAGGAGCTGGTCCCTGCTGAAGTCGACGACGTCCAGCCCGTTGAGAATGCCGATGACCACCGTGACCACGAAGACCACGAGGGCAGTCTGGTACAGCGCGCGGATCGCGGGTGCGTAAGGTGAGGCCTGCATCGGGACCCTCCAGTGGTGGACGATGCGGGCGTGCTCGGGACGCCCGGAGTTGGTACATCGGCCGCCAGCCGGATACAGCCTAGCGCCGCCGTCAACTTCCCGAGTGCGGCACCCAGCGCGGTGACATCGGTCCGACGTGCTGTGCGTGGTAGGCGCCGAGCGTCATCTGGTGCCAGCGCCCGAGGCGGCGGCGGGCCGTGCAGGCATGGCCGGTCCGCAGCCGGGACAGACGCTCTCAGGAGCTGACGACACCAGACGGATCAACCCCGAGCACGGACGCCAACTGCTCGGGCTGATAGATCTTTGCGTAGCGCCAGCGGCCAAGGCGGCCCCAGTGGTTGACTGCCTCGATCCAGCGGTGGGCGCCGGCTTCTTTGCTGCGGTCCTGCTCACGCTCCAGGCCCTTCACCTCGATCACCAGGAGGCTCGGCTCCGGACCGACCAGCTCGACCAGGAAGTCGGGCGCATGTCGGTGCATCACGCCGCCATGGCGGTATGGGATCTCGAACCCGAGGCGATCGTTCTTGACCCACGCGCGCACCCGTGGTGACTCGTCAAGCGCTCGCGCGACGGTCCGCTCCCAGCCGGAATCGACCACGGCATGCGAGAGGTGCGAGCGCAGCGCGGTGACCGTCTGCTTCGAGGTCATGAATGGCGCGATCTCTGTCGAACCGATGGGTGCCAGGTCGTCCAGCACGGGCAGCAGCGGCTGCTCGCCCTCTCTAGCGGCCGGTCGAATCGCCTCGGTCAGTCGTGACTCCACCAGCGACCGATAGTGAGGCAGCGCCAACTCCTCCAACTGACCGTCGCCGAGCACATCGACGCGCTGGCGAACGTATTGCCGCACCAGACCGGCGACTTGCGGGAACATGATCCTCCGGCCTTCGGGGTCACCGAACTTGAGATCATCAGCGATCTTTGCCGAGATCTCGAACACGGTACGCTGCAGTCGATGCGCGTCGTAGTAGGCGCGCCGCTCGTGGACCGCGCCCTTGCCGAGTCCGCGCTGGCCAACCTTGACCCAGTAGGGGTCGCGTGTCGGGTCGATCTCCAGGTGTGGCATGGCCTCCACGTCGGCGGTGATACGGAACTTCGCGTCGCTGATATAGCCAACCACGCGCGGAAACCGCAGTTCCAGCTCGCGACGATCGCGTAACGCCTGCACCAGGGTCTGCAGCTTCGGCACCACGGTCGAGCTACGCCGCTCACCCTTGACGGGGAAGGCCTGGAAGGGGATGCCGTAGACGTCGAC
>JBBSCG010000092.1:0-4303 GCA_038250515.1 Candidatus Limnocylindria bacterium | reverse complement strand
CGTCTACTCGATCTTCCGATACCGTCGTCGCGATGATCGGCTGCCGAACCAGCTCCATGGCAACACGGTGGTCGAGATTATCTGGACCGCCATCCCGACGGTCATCGTGCTCATCATCTTCGCGGCGAGCATGGTGACCCTGGCTACGGTCGAGGCACGCGTGCCGAACCCGCGCACGGTGATCGAGGTGGACGGCTTCCAGTGGCAGTGGGCCTTCCGTTACGGCACGCAGGACAGCGATCCGAGCAACGACTACACGGTCACCGGTACGCCGGCGCAGCCTCCGGTGATGGTCATCCCGGTCGGGGAGCCGGTGCGCCTGATCCTCCGCTCGAAGGACGTGATCCACTCGTTCTACGTGCCGCACTTCCTGGTCAAGCGCGACGTGGTGCCGTTCCCGGACCCGAACCAGCACAACACGCTGGAGTTCACGGTCACCAACCCGGGCACATACGGCGGGCAGTGCGCGGAGTTCTGCGGCACGGCCCACGCGGGCATGACCTTCGAGGTGCAGGCCATGAGCCGGCCCGATTACGAGGCCTGGCTGAAGGCCGGCATCGCGGGCAAGGCGGAGCCATCGGCCTCGGCGGCACCCAACGCACAGGTCGTCAAGATCAGTGCAGAGAGCCTGAAGTTCAGCACCGATCGGCTTGAAGTGCCGGCGGGCGTGCCGTTCGTGATCGAGTTCGAGAACAAGGACACCGTGCAGCACAACGCCGCGATCTACGACAACGGCGGGACCGAGCTGTTCAAGGGGAAGATCTTCGCAGGCCCCAAGACGGTCAAGTACAACGTGCCGGCACTGGACGCCGGCGAGTACAAGTTCCTGTGCGACGTGCATCCGACGGTGATGTTCGGTACCGTCGTCGCCAAGTAGTCGAGCACAGAAGAAGGACCGATGGCAACCACCACACTCAACCCGCGAGCGGAGCCGTACGAGCGCTCCTGGGTGCTCGACTGGCTGACGACCGTCGACCACAAGAAGATCGGGATCATGTACATCGTCAACTCGTTCCTGTTCTTCTTCGCGGCCGGGATGCTGGCGCTGGTCATACGCTCCGAGCTGGCGGTGCCCGGACTCCAGTTCCTCGACGAGGCGACCTACAACCAGGCCTTCACGATGCACGGCACGATCATGATCTTCCTGTTCATCGTGCCCGTCCTGGCCGGCTTCGCGAACTACATCGTGCCGCTGCAGATCGGTGCGCCGGACATGGCCTTCCCGCGCATCAACGCGCTGAGCTTCTGGCTCCTGCCGGTCGGCGGCCTGCTGATCCTGTCCGGCTACCTGTTCGGTGGAGCTGCGGCCGAGGGATGGACCGGCTACAGCCCGCTGACCCAGGCCAAATACTCGCCGGGTCCGGGCACTGACCTGTGGATCATCGGTCTGGTGCTCGTCGGCACGGCCTCGATCCTGGGCGCGGTCAACTTCATCGCCACCATCTTCAAGATGCGCGCGCCGGGCATGACCCTGTTCCGCATGCCGATCTTCGTGTGGACCGTGCTGGTCACCGCCACGATGATCCTGCTCGCCACGCCGGTGCTCGCCGCCGGCTTGATTGCGCTGTTCATCGACCGCAACTACGGCGGATCGTTCTTCGATCCGGCCACGGGCGGCAACCCGATCCTGTGGCAGCACATCTTCTGGTTCTTCGGCCACCCCGAGGTCTACATCGTGATCCTGCCGGCGATGGGCGTGGTCAGCGAGATCCTGCCCGTGTTCAGCCGAAAGCCGCTGTTCGGCTACCGGGCCTTCGTGTACGCCACGATCGGCATCGGCCTGCTCAGCTTCAGCGTCTGGGCGCACCACATGTTCACCACCGGCGTCGTGTTCCTGCCCTTCTTCAGCTTCATGACGGCGCTCATCGCGGTGCCCACCGGGGTCAAGATGTTCAACTGGCTGGCCACCATGTGGCGCGGCTCGCTGAGCCTGACCACGCCCATGCTGTTCGCCATCGGTTTCATCGCCACGTTCCTGATCGGTGGCATCAGCGGCGTGATGCTCAGCGCCGCGCCCGTCGACTTCCACCTGCAGGACACCTACTTCGTGGTGGCGCACCTGCACTACGTCTTCTTCGGCGGGTCGGTCTTCGGCGTCTTCGCGGCGACCTACTTCTGGTTCCCGAAGATGACCGGGCGCCGATTGAACGAGCGCCTCGGCAAGGTCCACTTCTGGCTGCACTTCATCGGGTTCAACCTGGCCTTCTTCCCGATGCACTCGCTGGGCATTCTGGGCATGCCGCGTCGGATCGCCGACTACTCGCCCGATGCCGGCTGGACCTTCCTGAACTCGCTCGAGACGGTCGGCGCGTTCATCATCGCCATCAGCATCTTCCCGCTGCTGATCAACGTGGTCGCCACCTTCATCAACGGCGAGCGGGTCGGCGACGATCCGTGGGAGGCGAACACGCTCGAGTGGGCAACCAGCTCACCGCCGCCGCCGCACAACTTCGACAAGCTGCCGCCCATCCGCAGCGAGCGGCCGGTCTTCGACCTGCGCCACCGGCGCGACGCCGAGCGGTTGGGCGTGGATGGCGATCACTGATGACCGCCGAAGCACGCGGCGCGCTGATCCCGCCCGACACGCAGCGCAACACCGGCATGCCGACGCCGCTGGTCGGCATGCTTCTCTTCGTCGCCAGCGAGGTGATGTTCTTCGGTGGCCTGTTCGCGGCCTACTTCAACAGCCGCGCGGCGCACGCCGCCGAGTGGGGACCGCCGGGCGGGCATGAGCTCGAGGCGTGGCCGCTGGCGACCATCCTCACCATCCTGCTGGTCACTTCGAGCGTCACCATGCAGCTCGGCGTGGCGGCCATTCGCCGCGGCGACCAGGGCAGGCTGCGGATGTGGGTCGGCATGACCCTCGTGCTCGGCGTGCTCTTCCTGCTCGGCCAGCTGTATGACTACTCGCAGCTCGGCTTCGGGATCGGCGACGGGATCTTCTCGACGACCTTCTACACGCTGACCGGCTTCCACGGCGCGCACGTCTTCGGTGGCGCGATCGGCATGACGATCCTCTTCGCGCGGTCGATGCAGGGACAGTTCAGCGCCCGCAATCACGTGGCGGTCGAGGCGATCAGCATGTACTGGCACTTCGTCGACATCGTCTGGGTTGCGCTCTTCTTCACCCTCTACTTCCTGCGTTAGGGAGACGAACCAGTGAACGACCACGCGCTCGGCTTCGTGCTGATCGGGATCGGCATCGTCTTCGTGCTGGGCATCGCCTTCGCGATCACCTCGCGCGTCGGGCGCCGGCCGGCAATCGGCGGGCCGCCGCAGGGCGTGCATCTGCCGGCGCCCAGCGCCCTGCCGGTGATCATGTCGGTCGGCGCGCTGCTGCTTGGTGCCGGTCTCGCGTTCAAGCCCGACGACGCCGTCGCCAACTTCTGGCTGGCCGTGCCGGGTCTGCTGGTGATGGTGGGCAGCATCGTTGCCTGGGTCCGCGACGCCGGTCACGAGTGGCGTGACGTGGAGCACGGCTCGCACGACGACCTTCGGGCGCACTGATGGCGGCGGTCTCCGCCACTGGTCCTCCCGAGGTTCGCGCCGCCGCCGCGGGAAACCGCCTGCCGCGCGCCTACCTCGTTGTGGCCGCGGTGCTGCCCATCTTGCTGCTCGCGATCTACGTCGCGATCGTGGCGATCCGCTCGGCTCCGCTTGGGGCGCAGATCGGCAGTCCGGCGCCGAGCTTCGCGCTGGCCGATCTCGACGGCAATCCGGTGCGCCTCTCCGACTTTGCGGGGCGACCGGTGGTCGTCAACTTCTGGGCGAGCTGGTGCGGGCCGTGCACCGAGGAGTTCCCGCTGCTCAAGCGGGCGCAGCAGGAATATGCCGCTGAGAATCTGGCGGTGATCGGCATCGTCTTCCAGGACCGATCCGAGGCGGCACGTGACTTCATGACGCGCATGGACGCCACCTGGCCGGCGGCGATGGATCCCGGCGGGCAGGTTGCCCGCGCCTACGCCACCTATGCGCCGCCGGAGACCTTCTTCATCGGGCGCGACGGCACGGTGGTCGGCCACCAGATCGGCCAGTTCAGCCGCGCGTCATTGGAGCGGCAGATCGCCGCGATTGTCGCCAAGGAGTAGCTCCGACCATGTCCTCGAACCTTCCCGCTCCACGCGACGACGCGGCGCTCGTCGTCGACACCGCGCACGACATGCACGCCGATCACCATGACCCGCAGCACCAGGAGGTCCAGCAGAACCTCGGCGTGGCGCTGCTTCCGCTGGCCATCATCGCCTTCCTGGTGCTCTCCTTCGTGGTCGCCGCCTGGACCTTCCTGGCCGCCGGCGCCTGACCG
>JBBSCG010000091.1:0-4433 GCA_038250515.1 Candidatus Limnocylindria bacterium | reverse complement strand
GGGTTCATCGAGCTGATCGCTGCTGCAGCAGACGCAACGCCACGGCCAGGCCGATCCAGACGAGCGCGACCAGGATTCCGGCGATCGACGCGGCCATCGGTCCGTTCGACCATTGCAGCGAGAACGCGATCAGGCCGACGAGCAACGCGCCAACGACGCTCATCGCGATGTATCGGGGTGTGAACGACAGGTCGCGCTCCGCGCGAGCCGCGGCCCGTTTCGCCTTCATCCTCTCCATCCGCACGCGCTGGCCGGGTGCCACCGGCAGGGCGTATCGGTCCTGGTTCTTGTTCATGCGCTCGTAGGCGCGGCGTTCGGCTCTGGACATTGGCGTGCCTGAGTCTAGCCGCTGGGATCGTCGTCGCGAAGGGGCGGCCGACGACGACCCGACGAGCCGAGCGCGCTATGAGCATCCTCGACCTTGAGCTGGACCGGATCGGCGCCCAGCAGCGCGGTCAGCAACCAGTCGACCGCCACGCGAACCTTGCGATTGAAGCCGGGCAGGCGCGACCAGTAGTAGCCGCGCCACATGAACCACGCAATCCAACCGCGGACCTTGATACCGAACACGACGCCCACGCCGGTGTGCGCGCCAATCGACGCCAGCGTGCCGATCGTCTCGTAGCGGAACGGCCGCAGCTCACCGCCGTCGACGCGCGCCACGATATTCGCGGCGAGCTGCTTCGCCTCGCGCACGGCGTTCTGTGCGGTCGGTGCGTAGGCAGGCTGGTCAGCACCCTCCGGCTTCGGTATCCAGGCGCAGTCACCGATCGCAAAGACGCCCGGCTGGCTGGTTTCCATCGTCGGTCGTGCGAGAGCGCGTCCCGCCTTATCGACCTCGACGCCCGACTCGCCGACGAGCGGCGCCGGACGAACCCCGCCCGTCCAGATGACCGTACGCGTCGGGATCACCTGTCCGTCACCGACCACCACCTGTCCCTCGCTGACCTCCCTGATGGCCGTCCCGAGCAGGATGTCGTAGCCACGCCGGGCGAGCCGAGCCTGGGCGTAGTCGCCCATCCCCGGCGGCATCTCCGGCAGCAGCCGGTCCTTGAGCTCGACCAGGTAGCCGCGAACCTCGCCATCCGCCACCTTCGGGTAATAGCGGGTTCGCACGCGGTGGATGAAGTCCTCGATCTCGCCGGCCGTCTCGACCCCCGAGAACCCGCCCCCACCGACCACGAAGGTCAGCTGCGCCTGGCGTTCGGCCGGATCGGTCTCCAGCTCGGCCCGCTCGAGCATCTCGATGATCCGATTCCGCAGGCTGAACGCATCGGCCAGCGTCTTCATGCCGACGGCATGCTCCTCGAGCCCGGTAATGCCGAAGGTCGCCGTCTCGCCGCCCAGCGCCAGCACCAGCGTGTCATACCTGAGCCGATGCAGATTCCCGTCGCCGCCGAGCACCGTCACCACCTGCCCGGCAAGGTCGATCCGCTGCACCTCCGCGGTGATCGCCCACGAGCTTGCCCGATGCAGCATGGTGCGTAGCGGGATGACGACGTGGCGTGGCTCCAGCACGCCGGAGCACACCTCGGGCAGGAGCGGCGTGAAGAGCATGAAGTTGTCCCGGCTGACGAGCCAGATCTCGACATCGTCGCGACGTCTCAACCGCTTCTCGAGCGCCTCCGCGGTCTGCACGCCGGCGAAGCCGCCGCCCAGGAGCAGCACCCGATGCGGCGCTTTGGCGGTCTGCTGGCTCATGTCGCTCATCGTGCACCCATGATGCCACCGAGCGGCCCGGTCCCCGCGAGGCACCGGTTCGCATCGGTCTGTACCATAAGCATCGATGCACGAGATCTTTGACCAGTTCAAGCAGCAGTTGCCGGATACCGACCCGACCGAGACGCAGGAGTGGATCGATTCGCTCGACGCGGTGGTCGATCAGGCGGGTACCGATAGAGCCCGGTTCATCATCTACAAGCTGCTCAAGCGCGCGCGTCAGCTGCAGGTCGGGCTGCCGCCGCTGACCCAGACGCGCTACATCAACACCATCTCGCCAGAGCAGGAGCCGGACTTCCCCGGCGACGAGGCAATGGAGCTGCGCATCCGGCGCATGATCCGCTGGAACGCGCTGGCCATGGTGTTGCGTGCCAATACGAAGTTCGATGGCATCGGAGGCCACCTGTCGACCTATGCCAGCGCCGCAAGCCTGTACGAAGTCGGGTTCAACCACTTCTTCCGCGGTCCGGAAGATCCGGGCGGCGGCGACCAGGTCTACTTCCAGGGCCACGCGGCACCCGGCTTCTACGCGCGCGCCTTCCTGGAGGGTCGCTTCAGCGAGGAGCAGCTCGACCACTTCCGCCGCGAGGCGCTCACTCCCGCGCTCGGCCTGAGCTCGTACCCACACCCGCGGCTGATGCCCGACTTCTGGCAATTCCCGACCGTGAGCATGGGCATCGGTGCAATCAACGCCGTGTACCAGGCTCGCTTCAGTCGCTACCTGGCCGCGCGCGGCTTCGCCGATACCAGCAACCAGCGCATCTGGGCCTTCCTGGGCGATGGCGAGATGGACGAGCCGGAGTCGGTGGCCGCGCTGAGCCTCGCGGCCCGCGAAGGCCTCGACAACCTGACCTTCGTCGTCAACTGCAACCTGCAGCGCCTCGACGGCCCGGTGCGCGGCAACGGCAAGATCATCCAGGAGCTGGAGTCGATCTTCCGCGGCGCCGGCTGGCACGTCATCAAGGTCATCTGGGCGCGCGAGTGGGACGACCTGCTGGCCCGCGACAAGGACGGTGTTCTGCTCGCCAAGATGAACGAGACGCTCGACGGCGATTACCAGAAGCTGTCGGTGGCCGATGGCGCCTACATCCGCGAGCACTTCTTCGGCCCCGATCCGCGCCTCAGGGCACTCGTCGAGCACCTCTCCGACGATGATCTGCAGAAGCTGCGCCGGGGTGGACATGACTACCGCAAGGTGCACGCCGCCTACGCGGCCGCGGTCGAGCACAAGGGGGCGCCGGTGGTCATCCTGGCCAAGACGGTCAAGGGCTGGACGCTCGGCCCCGGCATCGAGGGCCGCAACGTGACGCACCAGGCCAAGAAGCTGACCCAGGACGAGCTGAAGATCTTCCGCGACCGATTGGAGCTGCCGATCCCCGACGAGCAGCTCAAAGAGGCGCCCTACTACCACCCCGGGCCGGATTCTCCGGAGATGCAGTACATGATGGAGCGCCGCCGCCAGTTGGGCGGCTCGCTCCCCCAGCGGGTCGTGCGACCCAAGCCCCTGCCGAATGCCAGTGACGTCGCCTACGACGAGCTGTTCGCGGGATCGGATCGCCCGGCGAGCACGACCATGGCCTTCAGCCGCCTGATTCGCAACCTGACGCGTGACAAGGAGATCGGCAAGCGCATCGTGCCCATCATCCCCGATGAGGCGCGCACCTTCGGCATGGATGCCCTCTTCAAAGAGCTCGGCATCTACAACCCGCTCGGCCAGCAGTACACGGCGGTCGACAAGGAGCTGCTGCTGTCGTACGTCGAGAAGACCGACGGCCAGATCCTGGAGGAAGGCATCACCGAGGCAGGCGCCATGGCCAGCTTCACCGCCGCGGCAACGAGCTACGCCGTCCACGGTGAGCCGATGATCCCGTTCTTCATCTACTACTCGATGTTCGGCTTCCAGCGCATCGGTGATCTGATCTGGGCGGCGGGCGACGCGCGGGCGCGCGGCTTCCTGCTCGGCGCCACCGCCGGACGCACCACGCTGACCGGTGAGGGGCTGCAGCACGATGACGGGCACAGCCACGTGCTCGCCTCGACCCTGCCGAACATCCTCGCCTACGACCCCGCGTTCGCCTACGAGCTGGCGATCGTGGTCCGCGAAGGCATCCGCCGCATGTACGGCGACCCCGGCGAGGACGTCCTCTACTACATCACGCTCTACAACGAGAACCTGCCGATGCCCGCCAAGCCGGACGGCGTCGAGGAGGGGGTGCTGCGCGGGCTGTATCGGTACAAGCCGGCGGAGAAGGGCTCACGACGTGTGCAGCTGGTGGGGTCAGGACCGATCCTGCACCAGGCGCTCACTGCGCAGGAGATCCTGGCCGACAAGTTCGACATCGCGGCCGATGTGTGGAGCGCTCCGTCGTTCCAGCAACTGCGTGACGACGCGCTCGCCGTCGAGCGCTGGAACCGACTGCACCCCGGCGCCGAGGCGCGCGTCCCGTACGTCGTCTCGCAGCTGGGCTCCGCCGCAGGACCGATCGTCGCCGCGACCGACTACATGAAGCAGGTTCCAGACATGGTCGGCCGCTGGCTCGACCGCGCCGACCGGCCGTACACCGTACTCGGGACCGATGGTTACGGCCGCAGCGACACCCGCGATGCGCTGCGCACCTTCTTCGAGGTCAGCCCTGAGCACATCGCCTACGCGGCTCTCCACGGCCTGTGCCTGACCGGCGAGGCCGGACGCGAGGAGCTCGAGCGCGCCATCG
>JBBSCG010000090.1:0-4542 GCA_038250515.1 Candidatus Limnocylindria bacterium | reverse complement strand
GCATACCCAGATCGACGTCGAGATGAGCTTCGTGCGCGAGAACGACGTGATGGACACCATCGAGCAGATGGTCCAGGCGGTGACGCGCGAGGTCCTTCCTGATCGACCGATGCTGGCGACGCCCTTCCCGCGCCTGACCTATGAAGAGGCCATCGCCCGATACGGGTCGGACAAGCCAGACATCAGGTTTGACATGCAGCTCGTCGACCTGACCGATACCCTCCGTGGGGTCGACTTCCGCGTCTTCGCTGAGCCGATTGCCGCCGGTGGCGCGGTGCGAGCCATCGTCGCGCCTGGCTGCGGCGACTATTCGCGCAAACAGCTCGACGAGCTGACCGATCTCGCGCGTCGCCATGGCGCGGCAGGCCTTGCCTGGCTCGTCGTTGAGGCCGACGGCTCGCTGCGTGGGCCGTCCGCCAAGTTTTTGGTCGAGGCCATGCAGGGCGCGGTGTGCCAGGCGACGAGCGCCTCGCCGGGCGACCTGGTCCTGATCGTGGCCGATGCGGATCGGACCAGGGGTGCCGAAGCGCTCGGTCGGGTGCGACTGGAGATGGGCGGGCGGCTCGGGCTGCGCCAGCCGGACGTGCTGGGCTACGTCTGGGTGCACCGTTTTCCGATGTTCAAGTGGGACGAGGAGGGCCAGCGCTGGGACGCGACGCACAACCCGTTCAGCGCGCCGGTCTCGGACGAGGCGTCGCGCATGGAGAGCGATCCTGCGTCCGTGCATGCGCAGCAATACGACCTGGCACTCAACGGCTGGGAGCTCGGCGGCGGGTCGGTGCGGATTCATCGGCGGGATCTGTTGGAGCGCGCCTTCGCGCTGATGGGCCACACCGTCGAGGGGATGCGCGACGAGTTCGGCGCACTGCTCGACGCGCTCGAGTACGGGGCGCCACCACACGGGGGGATTGCCATCGGTGTGGACCGATGGGCGGCGCTGTTGACCGACCAGGACAACATCCGCGAGGTCATGGCGTTCCCCAAGACGCAGTCGGGCAGCGATCTGATGATGGATGCACCGGCGCCGATCAGCCAGCTGCAGCTCGACGAACTGCACCTTCGCGTCGTCAAGGACGCGTAACCTTTCAGCCGTTGGCTCTCCAGCCCGCTGCTCTGCTCACCATCCCGATCGACCAGCTTCCCGATCTCCTCGCGCTTGCCCAGCGGGTCGACACCAGGCACATCAAGCGCGGCGCGTTCAATCCGCCAGAGATTCCTGAGTACCTGAACGCGGCCGCCGTGGCGAAGGTGCAGGCGATGGTGGCGAACGCGTTCAAGTCCGGCGGGGCATCGCCGACGCCGGAGCCCTCGCTACCACCCGCCACCTGCTGACACAGCGTCGGACCGATCCGGACCACTACGCCATAATCGGTCGGTCATGGCAACCGACCGCATCTATCTCGACCATGCCGCGACGACGCCCCTGCGTCCCGAGGTCCTCGAGGCAATGCTCCCGCATCTGACCGAGCAGTGGGGCAACCCATCGAGCATCTACGCCAGCGGGCGTCGTGCACGTCAGGCGCTCGACGAGGCGCGCGAGACCGTTGCCGCATTCATCGGTGCCAAGCCGCGTGAGATCATCTTCACCGCGGGCGGTAGCGAGGCCGACAACCTGGCGATCAAGGGCGTCGCCTGGGCGGCCAGCGCGCGTGGACGGCACATCGTCACCAGCAGCGTCGAGCACAAGGCCGTACTGCACGCCTGCCAGGTGCTCGAGCGATCTGGCTTCGAGGTCAGCTACCTTCCGGTTGACCGATACGGCCGGGTCGGTCCGGATTCCGTGGCGGAGGCCATCGGCGAGCACACCACACTGGTCAGCGTGATGACCGCCAACAACGAGGTCGGGACCATCCAGCCGGTGGCGGAGATCGGCGCCATCTGCCGCCAACGAAAGGTCGTGTTCCATACCGATGCCATCCAGGCCACCGGCCACCTGCCGCTCGACGTCAACGCGCTCGGTATCGACCTGCTGAGCCTCGCGGCGCACAAGGTCTACGGCCCCAAGGGCGTGGGGGCACTGTTCGTTCGTCGCGGAACCTCGCTGCTGCCCCAGATGCAGGGTGGCTCGCAGGAGCGTCAACGTCGCGCGGGGACGGAGAACGTGGCCGGGATCGTCGGCTTCGCGCGTGCGATGGAGCTGGCTGGCAGCCACCCCGCGGCCCAGCTGTCGGGGTTACGCGACCGGCTGATCGGCGGGTTCACCGCACTGCCCGGAGTGGCGCTCACCGGCCACCCGCAGGAGCGCCTGCCGAACAGCGCCAGCTTCGTGGTCGAAGGCATCGAGGGTGGCGACCTCGTCGCCGCGCTCGACCTGGAGGGGATCGAGGTCTCGACCGGCAGCGCCTGTACCTCCGGAAGCACCGAGCCGTCGCATGTGCTGCTGGCCATGGGCATCCATCCACTGCTGGCCCACGGATCGCTGCGGCTCACCGTCGGTCGCGGGACGACCGTCGAGCACGTGGAGCGCACGATCGAGGTCGCGACTGCGGTCATCGCACGGCTGCGCGAGGTCATGGCACCGCGGCCCGTGGTCGCATCGGTCTCATGAGCAGGATCGTGGCTGCCATGAGTGGCGGCGTGGATTCCAGCGTCGCCGCCGCGATGCTCGCCGACGAGGCGCGGCGGACAGGTGTCGAGGTGATCGGCGTCTGGATGCGCACGCACCCCGATGCGGGCGAGGGCGTCGAGCAGAAGCGCTCGTGCTGCTCGCCGGACGCACTCGACGACGCGCGACGCGTCGCCCAGATGCTCGAGATTCCGTTCTTCGTGCTCAACCTGGAGCGCGAGTTCGGCGCTCGCGTGATCGACGCGTTCGCCGATGCCTACCTGGCGGGCTCGACGCCCAATCCCTGCCAGGCCTGCAACCAGTACATCAAGTTCGACGAGCTGCTGCGTCGTGGCCTGGCAGCCTACGGGGCCGATGCGGTCGCCACCGGCCACTACGCACGCCTGTCGTTCGACGCCGGTCGCTGGCGACTTCTCCGTGCGGCCGATGCGAACAAGGATCAGACCTACTTCCTGTGGGTGCTCTCGCAGCAGCAGCTCAGCCGCACGCGTTTCCCGCTCGGTGAGCTGACCAAGCTCGAAGTCCGGGCTCGCGCCGAGGAGCTGACGCTGCCGACCGCCCAGAAGCCCGAATCCCAGGAGATCTGTTTCGTGCCGCTGGGCGACTACCGAACCCTGCTCGAGGAGCGGCGTGGCTACGCCGGTGACCCTGGTCCGATCGTGGATGCCGCCGGTGAGCGCCTGGGCACGCACACCGGCTACGCGCACTACACCGTGGGGCAGCGGCACGGGCTCGGCCTGGCGCTGGGCGAGCCGGTCTACGTGCGCGAGGTGCGCCCCGATCGCAACGAGGTGGTCGTCGGCAAGCGTGACGAGGTCGCGGCTCGCTCGTTCGTGGTCGACGCACGCAGCTTCATCGCCGGTGAGCCGCCTTCCGAGCGGTTCGAGGCGTCGGTGCGCATTCGGCATCGGGCGCCGGATGTCGGCTGCGAGGTGACCCTCATCGGTGACGATCGCTTCGCCGTCGAGACCAAGGAGCCGGTCTGGGCGCCGGCGCCGGGACAGGCCGCGGTGCTGTACGACGGCGAGGAGTGCCTGGGCGGCGGACGCATCGCCAGGGCATGACGCCCTGGCTGGTGCTGACGGCCTTCACCACGGCGCTCAACCTGTTGGCGTTCGTCTGGGTCCGCGGCCGATGGGGACGGATCGTGCCATTTCTGGCCCTCGCCAGTCTGGTGGGCACCATCGTGGGCAATGCCGTGGGAACGCGAGTTGGGCTCGATCTGCTGTCGATCGGCGACTTTCGCGTGTTGGCGGCAACCGTCGTGGCCCAGTTGGCGATGCTGGCGGCGGTCCTGCTGAGCGCGATGGGGCTGCGGCGCATCGAGCTGGACGATTGAGGCAGTCCGAGCGACTACCATGCCCCGGACACAAGCCAAGCGGAGGGCCGGCGTGGACCTGGTGACGGTGATCTTCAACGTTGGCGTTGGACTTGGCGTCCTGCTGGTTGGCGCCGCCGCCGTCCTGCTGGCCGTGACATTGCTGCCGCTGATCGTCGAGACGCGGGCGCTGACGAAGGACGCCCGAAGCGTCGTGGCGCTCGCCGAGCGTGAGCTGCAGCCGATCCTGGCCCACTCGCGCGAGCTCGCGGCGAACGCCGAGGTGCTCAGCGAAGATGTCGCCGTCAAGCTGGATCGGCTCAACGATCTGATGAACGCGCTGCAGCAGACGCTCGAGAGTGTGCAGGTCACCGCCGTGCCGCGACGGGCCGGCATCGGGCCGGTAGAATCATCCGACGCATGGGAGGACGAGCAATTCTCATGAAGGACTCAGGGCTCGGCAGCTTTCTGGCAGGCGTCGTGATCGGCGGCCTTGTCGGAGCAACGCTCGGGCTGCTGCTGGCGCCGGAGAGCGGCGAGCAGTTGCGCGACCAGGTCGGCGACTTCGTCGACACCCGGCGCGCGGCGTTCGACGACGCGGTCAATGAGGGTCGCACGGCGGCCGAGAAGGCGCGTGCGGACATGCTCGCGGAGTACG
>JBBSCG010000089.1:0-4665 GCA_038250515.1 Candidatus Limnocylindria bacterium | reverse complement strand
TTATGGAAGGCGATCGCGGCGAAATGGTCCCATCCAGCCGTCGATGCCTCGGCGGCGATGCGCATACAGATGCGCGAGACCGGCTCCAGTCCCTCGCTCATCCAGATTGACGTGATGGCGACGTTCCCATCGAGCCGGAGGCGGATGGCGCGTGCGTCATCGGGCACCAAGGCAATGCCTTCCTCGGCCATCTGAGCGCTGCTGACTACGTCGCCCTGGTTGTGAAACACGGAGCTTTGCTTCAGGCACGCAAGCGCCTCCATGCGTCGGTCGCCCTTCCGGGCGAAGAATGTGCGTGATCGGGCCAGCGCCGCCAGCGATCCTTCGAACTCGCCGCGCATCCCCAGTGCCTCGCCGTGGAGCAGGCTGAGGCGTGCGTTGTCGTGGATCGTCTTGGCCGGTAGCTGCTGGAGCCACTCATCCACCAGGCCGAGGCGACCCTCCGACGCGACGTCTTCTCCGTACTTCGCAATGAGCCGCGCTGCCTGGGGCTGCAGGCCCGCCCGCAGATAATGGTGGATCGCCTGTGGCCACTCCTCATGCGTCTCGAAGTACGACGCCGCATGGATGTGCAGGCCTGTGACCTCGCTGTCCGGCCGCTCCGCGATCAGCCGGCGCTCGAGGAACTCGCGGAACAGGTTGTGGTACCGATACCTTCCATCTTCTGGCCCGAGCCGGTAGGTGAACAGCCCGCGCTGCTCGAGGTCGGCCAATTGGCGTGCGCCGTCCTGGACGCCGGCGAGCCGCTCTGCCAGCTCGGGGTTGATCCGCTGAAGGATCGAGGTGCAGAGCAGGAAGTTGCGTGTCTGTTCGGCCTGCTGATCGAGCACCTCCTCGGCGAGGAACTCGAACAGGTCACTATCCGTCGTCGCGGTGATCGACTGGATGAATTCGCGCCGCGCCTCCGGAGTCTTGCGCTCTCGCAGCGAGACCTCGACGAGCTGCAGGCTCGCCGCCCATCCCTCGGTGCGCCGCTCGAGCTCGATGAGCTCGGTTGGATCGAGGGGGTCGTGGTAGACGTCGCGGAAGAGGTCGTCGATCTCGACGTCGGTGAAGCGGAGCGCATCGGTCCTGAGCTCCTGGTAGCCGCTGTGCGTCTTGAATCGGGCGAACTGAAGTTGCGGCTTGGCGCGCGAGGCAAAGACAAAGCGGCAGGTGAAGGGAGCATCGCGCAGGATCTGGTTCCACAGCCCGCGGACCTCGGTGACGCTGGCAACGTACTGCCAGTCGTCGATGATGAAGGTGCATGGCTCGGTCAGCGTTTCGTGCATCTCAGAGAGCAGGTAGGCGGCGACGCCCGGCCGGCTCGATCCCGGACCGCCGAGCTGCTGGAGCATGCTGTGCGCCCGATGGCCGAAGCCGGGATGGCGTTTGCTGATCGCCTCGATCAGGTAGCTGATGTGCAGCGTCCAGTCGCGGTCGTTGCGGTCGAGCTTGTACCAATAACAGGGGAAGTCGACCTCGCGCTCCCACTGCCACAGCAGCGTCGTCTTGCCGTAGCCCGCGCCGGCCGCGATGACCATGGCCCGGCAGGTCGCACCCGCCTGCAGCCAGTCGAGCAGTCTGGCGCGCCGCAGCAGGGGCGTGACGTAATGCGGCGGCTCGACCTTGTTCTGGATGAGCGGGTAGGCGTACTTGATGTCCGACAACGGCGCACCCTTCCTCCAAAGGACCGCAAGCATACGTATGCCCGCTTACCAGCGCATTACTCGAGGCTTACCGATGCCGTCATCAATTACCGGCGAACGCGTTGCCCTTCGACCGATACGCCCCGACGATCGAACGAAGCTGCGAGCGATCCTCCACGAGCCCGCGGTGGCCCGATGGTGGGCGCCGCGCGGTGCTGACGAGGCCGTCGCCGATCTGTTCGACGAGAGCGAACCCGCCTATGCGATTGAGCTCGAGGGGACCGTGATCGGCGTCATCCAGTACAGCGAGGAAAACACTCCGGACTACCGTCACGCGGGGATCGACCTGTTCGTCGACGCGGCGCACCAGGGCCAGGGTCTGGGAGTCGATGCCATCCGCGCCATGGCGCGCTATCTCTTCGAGGAGCGCGGACACCATCGCCTGATCATCGATCCGGCCGTTGCCAACGAGCGGGCCATTCGCGCATACGAGCGCGTCGGCTTTCGGCGCGTCGGCGTCATGCGTGCCTACGAGCGGGGCGCCGACGGCACCTGGCACGACGGCCTGCTGCTCGACCTGTTGCGGGACGAGTTCACCCCGGTGGATCGGCCGATGGGCTAGAGTGCGCGCGCCATGCGTGTATTCATCGGTCTCGGCGGAAATCTGCGCGACACCCGGTTAGCCTTCGGAAGCGCCGTCCGCGAGCTGCGGCGCATCGGTCAGGTGGTCAGGACATCCTCGCTGTACGCCAGTGCACCGCGGGACGTGCTCGACCAGCCGGAGTTCAGCAATGCCGCGGTGGAATTCGAAACCGAGCTCTCACCCCCGGATCTGCTGCTCGAGCTGAAACGCCTGGAGATGTCGATGGGCCGCGACCCGCAGGGCATGCGCTTCGGCCCGCGGGTGATCGACCTGGACATTCTCAGCCTTGACCGCCGATGCGTCGAAGACCTGGAGCTTGATCTCATCGTGCCGCATCCGCGCTTGCATGAGCGCCGATTCGCCCTGGAGCCGCTCGCCGAGCTGGAGCCTTCACTGCAGCCGTGGCGGGGATGTGCCGACGTGCGACGCGACGTGACGGTGGCCGATCTCCTCGCGTCGGTTGCGGATCAGGACGTGCGGCGTGTTGCCGGTCCGGAGTGGGCCGATCCCACGCCAATGGGAGCGGGCTAGCGGGTTTCGGCGCGGCCACGCCGCACGGCTTGCGTAGGTCTGGCGCACGCTTGGCGCGTCGAGGGTGCAGATGTCGGTCTCATTCACGTTATCCCGGTCGGACAGTCGGTCCCAGCCCTGGATTGCCGGCGGTTCACGCTCGCCAAACGCCGTTTCGCGCCACGGGCGACGCCTCCGACGTGTCTAGCGTGACCCAGACCGACATTTGCCAAGTCGGAAGTCCACTTGTCTGCACTTGGAACGCTGAGCGAGCGAGTTGACGAACGAGCGGTCGATCCGGCCAGGAATCCGCCCCAATGACGACTCTCAGCCGCAAATTGGAACGCTCAGCGTGCATCTGACGACAAAGGGAGCTCTGCTTCGCTGATTCGCTCGCTCAGCGTTCCAACGGCGAACCAGCAACGCCGCGGACTGTCCGGGGAGCGCGGATTCGGAATCCCGGAGTCCTCCGCCACGGGCGAGGCCTAACGGTTCCTCATGGAGTCCTTATTTGGCGCCGAGGTTCCGAATCGGCCGTTTAGGACCGATAGCGGTTCCCGCCGGAGCCAGTATCGGGCCCGATTGCACGTCGCCGCGGGATAGCGGTTCCTGGCGGAGCCGGTATCGGTTTCCATGCGTGCGGCTACGCCCGCGGCTACCGAAGCACGCGCCGTGCGATCGTCATCTCAGCGGCGTAGGGCAGCTCGGACAGTGAGGAGAGCCGTACTGGCACACCGATATCTGGCGCCTCGAGAATGATCCCGCCGCCTGCCCAGATGCCGACGTGGTGGACGCTGCCGTCGCGGACGAAGAAGGCAAGGTCGCCCGGCTCCAGCCGAGCCCCCGCAACCGGGGTCCCGGTGGCGGACTGTGGCGACGCGTCGCGGGGCAGCGTGATGCCATGCACCCGGTAGATGAGTGACACCAGCCCCGAGCAGTCGAAGCCGAACCCGCTGGTCCCTGCCCACAGGTAGCGCAGGCCCACGAATTGCTTGGCCGATACGAGCACGGACGCTGCCGATGCCGGCAGAGCAGCAGTGTGGGACGCATGAACGGAGACCGATGCCTCTGCCAGCCATCCGCTGCCACCCGCCGGAAGGGCCACCCGAACCCTCGACGTGCCTTGGCCGATGACGCCGAGTGACGTGCCGAAGCTCAGCTCGAAGGTGCGGTTGCCGTCGTTGTCGAGGAGCCAGGCCGTGGGCGCGATGACGGTCGCGAGCGGCGCGCCGGCTGGCGCAGATGGCGCAACAGCGGAGAGCTGGCGAATCGGGATCCAGGCGGGATAGCCGCGGCCGTCGAGCGGCGTTGGCTGGTTCGGCACGACGACGTTCGCCCATTGGCCATCCAGTGCGACGACGAGGACGCGATCTCCGAGCAGCACCTGCGTGTCGGCGCGGCCGATGAGACCGGCCTGGTCCGCATGCGTCAATGCGGCCAGCCACTGCCTGATACGGGCCGGGTATGCGAGTGCCGGCGCGTCGATTGGTAGCGCAGACGTCGGACTGTGCCAGCCGGTGGCAACCGAGACGCGGACCCAGGCGGCGGCTCCGGCGCGGATCTGCTGACTGGCCGGCGTCGGCGATGGGTGCGGCGTCGGCGATGCGAGCGGCGTTGGCGCCACCGTCGGCGTGGCTTCCGGCGTTCCTGTGGCGGCGGATGCGGCCGTCGAGGTGGGTGAAGTCGAGGCTGTCGGCGAATTCCTCGGTGGTGCCGGCGCTCGCATCGCTCCCGCGCAGCCGGAGAGAAGCGCCGCGAGCAAGATCAGGATGGTCGTTCCGCGCATGCCGTTCATGGCTCCGTGCTTGTGGTCGGGCTCACTGGGTGCGAGGAACGGAGGTCGCCGAAGCCTCGTGCTGATGGGTGCCTCGTTTCAACGCGCGC
>JBBSCG010000088.1:0-4893 GCA_038250515.1 Candidatus Limnocylindria bacterium | reverse complement strand
TTCAACTCGCCGACCAGCAGCTTGGTCAGGATCCAGGCTCGTCGCTGCTCCTTGCCGCTCATGGTGATCATCTCCTCCATCGGTGGAGACTGACAAAGTCACTGAGCAGTTAGCGGTGACAAAGTCGTTGAACAACAACACGCAGAATTTGCAAACTTGCCAGAGAGCGCATACTCCGCGCGACTAAGTAGGGGTACCGACAGATGCCCATCCGAGCCTTGGAATGGAAGCCCTCGCTTCCGGCGCTTTTCGCGCTCATCGCCGCCATTGTGTTGACCTCGTGCACCAGACTGACAGGCGCTCCAAGCAACTCCCCAAGTACGTCCTTAGCTGGCAACGAGACCGCTGTGCCGTCTTCGTCGGCGTTCACCGCCCGGCTGGACAACGCCGCAAGCGTTCAGATCGCCAGCCTCTCGGACTGCGAGCAGCTATCCGATCGGTGGCTGCACGGACTGTGCGCGAAGATCGAGTCCTTCTCACCTGCCGGAATGCCGTCAACTGGCGAAGACCTCCAGGCGCTGTCGAAGACGGGTGACGTGGAGCAGACGATGGATGCGGCCTACGCCTGGTTCATGCTGCGGGGCGACACGTCCTTCTGCAGCTACGAGTCGGTCCAGATCTGGGTATCGGTCGGGATGCACGCCAAGGACGGCGAGCAGGCCTGTCTCGACGCGATGGCCAACGTGCGGAAGCAGGGGATCATGGGTATCACAAACCCGCGCGGTGGTCAGAACCTCGAAGTGCAGCTCGACGCTTCGCCGTCGTCATCTCTAAGCGCGCCGTGACGGCCACTTCGTTGATCGCGCATGCTATCGGCTTCATTCAGGGACGCCGCAGACTTGCTTCGCTGGGCATGGCTTTCGTGCTCGCCACCAGCGCGACCTTCGTCGGAACGGCAAGTCGCGCGTTCGCGGCAGCAAACGCAATCTGCAATAACGAGAACGAGCAGCCCGTAGGCGACAACAGTTGGCTTACTCGCCAGCAGAACTACGGGTCTGCTCTCTCCGAAGCCAGCGCCGACATCTCCTACTTCGACTATTCGGTGTGCGAGTGGGAGACCGAGGAGCCCGCCCAGAGCTCGTCCGGCGCATGGCCAGCAGTCGAAGCCAGTGTAAGCGGTAACGCGATCATCCAATCTGGATATATCAAGTGCAACCCCTACCAGAAGTATGGTTGCTTGAACCAGGATCTTCAGCCGTACCTTGGCCAGACCATAGCCTTCTGGGCTTGGGGTAACAACAACGACCTAGGGCACATGCCGTGGCCGCACTTCCTTGCGACGGTACCGAATGCGGTTGGCCAGTATCATCACTTCAGCGTTTTCAAGGTCAACCGCTCGACATGCTATTGGGCAATGACCATCGATCACGGGACATCGGCATACCACTACACAACTGTTGCCTGCAGTTCGCTTACATGGACGCCTGTGAAGGCGGAAGTAGGGAACGAGGTGTGGAATTCGGGGGACCAGGTCGGCGGCTTCTCAGGCAGCCCACAGCGCTTTGACAATGAACGGTATCTGGATGCGTTTAACGGCATCCACTACTTCACGCAGGCGCCCCAAAAACGCGGTCATTGCCTCCCCCCGAATGTTCATTTCTACTATCCAGGACTAAGCGGCGACGACTGGAGCAGCTGAGAGGAATCGCGAGGGCAAGGCACGCGAGCTTGAATCAGCTAGCAGGCTAGGTGAAATCCCACTGTCGTATAGCCTGCGCGCCCTTGGTCAGGTCGATGCCGGTAGTGAGATTGGCATTGATCGACTGGACCGGCTGGCCGTCGAGGAATCGGTCCGGGTCGGAGCCGTGGTCGTAGGCGAGGAATGAGATGGGGACGGCTGCGCCATCCAGAATCCACGGCTCATCCGACCAAGCGGTGAGATCTCGCCGGTCTCCTTGATGCGCTCCAAGACGCGCCGGTTGGCGCCGCCGCGGATGCCTTGGTGGGCCAGCAGCCCGACGCGCTCGACCCGACCCGCTTCGAGCATGGCGCGGGCCTTCTCGTGCCAGTAGGTGACGAAGTCGGCTTCGCGCGGCACACGACCGTCGAACCCGCGGAAGAGCTGGTCGACGTAGGCATCGCCCAGGTAGCTGCGCATCAGCTTGCCGCCGATGAACGGCGGTTGCCGACGATGAAGGTGGCGTTCGGCCAGTTGGCTTCGACCGGATGCGCGGGATCGCTCCAGTCGAGTAGCGCATCGCGTTGCTCGACTGGCCTCTAAGAGTCGCAGGATCGGCTCTCTGTGATAGGCAAAGCCGTTGTTCAGCATCCACTGGATCTCGCCGATCCACATCACCACCCGCGCGATCTCGGCGGCATACGGATTGAGCTCGATGCCCTTGACCGCCTGTGGCCCGATCTGCGGCAGCTGCATGGGCATGGCCGACAACCCGGAGTGAGCCGAGACGCGTGCGGATCGTCTGCGAGCCCCAGATGATCGCCTCGCGTTCGAGATCCTTGAGCTGCTGCCGCGCGATATACAGGAAGTTGCCGCTGCCGCAGGCAGGGTCGAGCACGATCACGCTGCGCAGCCGGTCGAGGAACCCCTGGAAGACCTTGCTCGGGCTCTTGTCAGCCGGCGTGCGGGCCGTGACGTAGCGGTCGGCACCGACGGCCAGCACCTTGGCCTGCATCGCCTCGAACTCGCGGCGCAGTGGACCGATGATCACCGGCTGCACGAGACGATTCGATGCTGGCGCGGTCGGTGTAGTGCGCGCCGAGCTGGCTCCGCTTGTCGGGATCGAGGCCGCGTTCGAAGAGCGTCCCGAAAATGGCTGGCTCGACCTGCGACCAGTCCAGGCGGCTCACCTCGCGCAGGATCGTGATCTCATCACGTGTCAGTTCGATGACCTCGGCACCGTCGAATAGGCCGCCGTTGAACCATTCGATCCGCTCAACGCCAAACCAGCCGCCATCGGTCGACATCTTGGTGAACAGCTCGGTCAGGCCCGCCGCGAGGTCGGCCGGCTGCTTGTATGTGTTGTCGAGCAGCCGCGAGAGAAGGCGGTTGGGCAGTAGCCCGGCGTCCTCGGCTAACAGGCTGAACAGCAGCTTGTTGAGGAAGTGCGCGGTTGCCTGCGGCTGGCTGCCGCGGCTCTGGATGCTCTGTGCCAGGCTGGCGAAGCGCTGTGCCGCCTGCTTGGTGAGCTCCTCGGGGGTGACGTCCGGCTTCAGCTCATTTGGGTTGCTGAAGACCGCGCGTAGGATGCGCAGCGGTTCCTGAGGACTCCGCTCCAGCTCGTCCAGGGTGAACTCGTGCACGGTCGATACCGCGTTGGTGAACTTGGTGTGCACCTCGAAGCGGTTGAGGTCGCACACCACCAACAGCGGCGGGTTCTGCAGTGCGTCGTGATACTGCAACAGCTGCTGGTAGGCGGCGTTCAGATCGTGGCGCTTGCCCTTGTACTCCCAAGCGAAGTAGCCCTTCTTCCTGACGTCGGCGAAGCCGTCGTCGCCGCTGGCCTTGGTGGCACCTTTCTCGAAGGCATAGAAGTCGCCGGTCGGATCGGCCTCGTTGGGGGTCGGCACGCCGAGCATGCGGCACAGGTCGATGAGGTGCTCCTGACTGGCGTAGCCCTCCTGGGCGGTGCTGCCCTTCCACTTGGCGGCGAACTCAGCAGGCGTCATCGTTCGCAAGCCTAGCCGGTATGGATTGCCTGACGCCGGAGCGCAGGCAGCTCGGCCGTGAAGTGGTACAAGCGCTTCAGTGTCTGCCCGAGCGTCTCGTCGGCATAGGCCGCACGGTGGTGGTGGCGCAACCCCACCACAGTCTCCTTGACCGAGTGTGAGGGAATGTCCAGGGCCGGCCAGCCGCCGCGGAACTGAAGCAGGACCAGCTCGCGCCGCGTTCGCGGGTCGCGTCGATGGCCCGCCAGACCCGCCGCGGCGTTGTCGAACGGCGAGGCGGATCGAGCCGCTGGATGATCGCATCGATCTCTCGGCGCCGCCGGCGGCGAGCCAGCGTGGGCATCACGGAGTGCACGCAGCGCAGGCTGGCGATCATCCTTCGCGATGTGCTCGATGACCTTTGCTGCGGACAGTCCGAGGCGATCGCTCACGAGCCATGTGGTTATGGGCGGCAGCGCATCCGTTCCGTGGGCGGTGAATGGGACGCTGCGATCCGCGGGGGTGATCACGTGCGCGTGTCTCCCCCGCGGGCGTGGGGGTGATCACTGTAGTGATGTCGGCTTTCGGACCCACCGGCGCCTGAGCACGGTCGGATGCCGACTCCCTGTTCGCCCGAGTGTCGCGGCTCGTCCCGATAGGGATGCCAGGGACGCGGTCCGGGACGCGACACGGCCTCGGGCGGCCAACCTACGACCACACGTCCCTCCCCAGGTTGCCAACGGCCTGCAGCAGCCGGTCGTCGAGCGCCTCGGGTCCGTAGTCCTCGAGCAGGCACAGCGGACCAAGCGGCGGCAGTTGCCACGGCGGCTCGAACGACTCCATGTCCCGAGCGGAAACGGCCCGACCGTCCGGTGCGCGCCAGATCTGGCCGAACGGATCGGCAGTCAGCTCATCGCGGACGGCCACCCAGCACGTCGCCTTGCCGTGGCCCGGCAGTTCGTATTCGCCCAACCAGCTCCTCAGGCGACGGCGCAGTCCGGCGGCACGCCTTGCCGACTCGACCACAAAGCCGACGTTCATCGCCACCTTGTGACTCGACAGCAAGTCGCTGTAGGCGCGCGCCTTGGAGGCCAGGATCGCGCCGCGCTCGGTGCCCAGGTCGCGCTCGATGAACAGCTCCACCGCTCGATCACCGACACCGAGGACCGCCCGGGCTTCGGGCCGCAGGTAGCCGCCAAAGGCGAGGGCGACCGCCCGCTCTGGCGCCCAGCCGGCCAGGTGGCATCCATCGCGACCCGGCGCCCGCAGCAGGGCCACCAGAAGATC
>JBBSCG010000087.1:0-4979 GCA_038250515.1 Candidatus Limnocylindria bacterium | reverse complement strand
GCCTGCGGCGGCGTTCTGGGTTCGCAAGGCCGGCCCGGAGCACATGGAGGAGCATCTGCCGCGCCTCGAGGAGTGGATCGACGAGCTAGAGCATCGGCCCCGCGCCTGAAACTGCGAGCCTGATCGCGTCGGGCCAGGGTTTGGCGAGAAGGAGGCGTTGGGCGTCGATCGCGCACCGGACCGCCGCCTCGGTCCGCTCGAAGGCGGTGATCATGCAAGCAGCTCGCGGGCTTCCTCGGAGACGCGGTCCATGATCGGGTAGTAGACCACGCGCAGGTCTACGTGGACGACGCCTCCATGCGCTGACGCGCGTCGCGATACGAGGGATCGTCGGCGACCAGCTTCGTCCAATCCGCTTGCGCTCTGCGCTTGTCGCCGAGGAGCTCGTAGGCCTCCGCGCGGTTGTATCGGACCTCCTTGAGCAGCTCCGGATCGCGACCGGCGGTTCGCCGCAGGCAGGCTGAGAGCACGACCACCGAGGGCGCCACCATCTTTTCGTTGGTCAGCGCCTTGGCGCGCAGATGCAGGGTGGCGAGCGTGATGTCGTCAAGGTTTTCGACGGTATCGCTGAGTGTGATGACGCCATCGAAGTCGTTGTCGGCGTAGAGCAGATCAGCCAGCGAGAGCCTGATGGTCGCATCCTCCGGCGCCAGCTTCGCCAGCCGCTGAATCAGCCCGATCGCCTCCGGCAGGCGATGCAGCTCTTGGTAGAGCTCGGCCAAAATCAGGGTCGCGCCGAGCGAGGTGAAGCCGGCAGCGACGGTGACCCGCTCGGTGATCGGCAGCTGCATCTCAAGGGTGCCTGGCGCGTACTTCTGCATGAGCTCGTCCGGCAGACCGATGTCGCTGGCTACCACCCGCTCAAAGCTCTTGGCTGAGTCTGCGGTGCGATCCTGCTTGTCGTAGACAAGGCCCAGGAAGAAGTCGTCGCTGATATTTCGCGTGTCCGATGCGCTCGCCAGCTCGAAGGCGCTCATCGCGTCCGGCCAGCGCTGCTGGACGTAGGCCACAACGCCCTCGCGGAAGCGCTTTTCCGTGGCCGATGCGAAGAAGCCTGCCTTTGGGATGACCTGATCGGCCATGTCGGGGGTGACAGTGACCGGCTGGTGCCGGCCTGAGCCCGAGGCCGACCGCGCGGCACCGCCCGAGCGCGATCCGCTTCTGCCGCCGGAGGTCGAGACGGCGTACAGCCCCGTGCCCGGGATGCCGACGGATCTCGTGCGCCGGCCGGAGCTGTTGAACGAGTAGCGCACTCCGGGGATGCCAAACGACATCCCCACGCTGCTCTTGTTGACGTTGAAGCGGATGCCCTTTCCCAGACCGATGCTTCGGCGAAATCGCAAATAACCCATGCGGCGAGGCTACGCCCGCTGATCAAGATCTCGTTCGTCGGGACACCCCCTTCTGGACAGCGGCAGCGCTCGATACGCCGCCAGCGGCGTTTGGAACGCTCAGCGAGCGAGTTGACGAAGCAGGGCTCGGAATCGGCCGAAATCAGGGCGGAATCGGGCTCCGCCTTCGTTATTTGGATCGCTCAGCGTTCCAAACGCAACCGAAAAGTCGGCCCTCGGATAACGAGCAGCCAACAACCTTTACTCGGCTCGTATTGTTTTCGACATGCGGCAGGTCGCACGAGCGTGGGCGAACCGAGGCAGGTGGTCGTCGGCGCCGCGACGCAGGCAGCACTGGGCGATGTATCGGAGTTCGAGCTGCAGGCGCTCGGCCCGGTTCGGGTCAAAGGGAAGCGCGAGCCGGTTGAGGCCTGGCTGCTGCTGCAGGATCTGGGGGGCAGATAGGCCGGATTGCCCTTGTCATCGCCAGCGTGACAAGTCATGCTGCGCGCCATCGCGGAGGATGAGCTGACGACCGAGACCGAGACCGAGACGAGACCGCATCCCGCCGCGCAAGATCGGTCGCTGCTGCTGATCGCGCTGGGCATTGTCGTGCTGGTCGTGCTGGTCGTGCTCGCGGTGCTGCTGCTCGGCAACCGTCGGCCAACGGCCTTTCCGGCGGAGTCAGCGGAGGGCGTCGTGCAGCGCTATCTCCAAGCCTACCAGCAGGGAGACTATGAGGCTGCTTACAACTTCTTCTCGAGCGACGTCCGTGCGAGCATGAGCCTGCCGGAGTATCGCCAGGTGGTCCGCGACCAGGGCGGCATGTACGGAACCGATTCGGCACCGCGCGTGTCGTTCGATCGCACCACCGGCAGCGGTGAGCGCAGGGAGGTTCACCTCAGCGTCGAGGACTTCTATGGCGACCGTGCGGGACCGTTTGACGGCGGCGGCTCCGTCAGCTCTCCGCGGGTCGTCTCGATGATCAGCGACGATGGTGCCTGGCGTATCGATGAGCAGCTGGTCGGGCTCGACCCCGGGCCGTATCCCATGCCGCTCGAGGGCTGAACCATGCAAACCGCTCGCCGTATCTACGCCTACCTGCTGAGCGGTATCGGCCTTGGCGTGCTGGTCTGGGGACTGACCCTGCTGTTGACGGCGCTGTTCGAGGCACTCGGCCTGGCGTCCGGTCCGCGGATCTCCGATGCGGAGCAGTTCAGCCGTGAACGGCTGACCCTCGCCGCGGCGCTCACCGCCGTCTCGCTGCCGGTCTGGCTGATCCACTGGTGGTTGGCCGAGCGCGCCGTGACGGCCGGCAAAGTCGAGGCCGCCGTCGAGCGCTCCTCCGCCGTTCGCGGGCTCTTCTTCGCGCTTGTGCTCGGCATCTTGCTCGCCGTCGCTTTCGGAGCTGCCCAACGACTCCTGCAGGCCGTCATCACCGCGATTCTCGGGCCGACGGAGAACGTCTACGCGCCATCCGGTGACCTGGCGCTGTTCGTCGTGACCGGTTTCGCGTGGGGCTACCACCTCTCCGTCCGGCTGCGCGATTGGGGCCGCGGCCCAATCGAAGGTGAGGGCGCGTGGCTGCCACGAAGCTACCTGTATCTGGCGGTGTTGGGCGGGCTGCTGAGCATGCTTTCCGGGCTCTCGGCACTATTCGACGTGTTGCGTCAGCTTGTCCTGGAGCCGGCGGATACATCGTTCGGCACCGAATGGTGGATCACTCCGCTCGCCTCGGGGGTGGCCGGCACGCTGGTGGGCGGCCTTATCTGGACCGGTCACTGGTGGTACGCAAACCGGCTGTGCGCGGATCCGGGCTGGCGCGGTGCGAGCGAGCGTCCAGCGCGGCTGCGCCTGGCCTTCTACGTCGCCGCTTTCGTGATTCTGGCCATTGCCACGATCGGGTTCCTGACTACTGCGGCCCGCCCGTTGCTCGAAGCCGGGTTCGGGATCACCCAGCGCGGCGGCGCGCAGCTCCTGGCTGCGGTGGTGGGCCCGCTGCTCAGCGCGGCCATCTTCGGGGTCGCCTGGTGGCTGCACGTCCGCTGGCTGCGAGAAGAGAACGGCGAGGGCGGCGCGCGAGCCGCCGCTGCGTGGCGCCTCGAGGCGTATCCGCTGGCCCTGGTGGGCCTGGCCTTCGGCGGCGTGGCGCTCGGCTGGTTGCTCGGGCTGCTGATCGACGTCGTCCTTGGCGGTGGCCGAACGCTGGTCGGCGGCGATACATGGCGACAGCAGCTCAGCGACTTCGTGCCGGCCGCCCTGCTCGGCACCGGACTCTGGCTCTGGCAGTGGTCGCGTGTCCGCAACCGATACGCGGCAGCGCCGGCCGTGGAGGCCGCCGCTGCTACTCGCCGGGCGACGCTGCTTCTCGTCCTCGCCGTAGCAGTCCTGATTGCGGTCGCAAGCCTGGGCGTAGTCCTGTACCGCGTCTTCGGGACGTTGTTCGGCATCGAGCTGTCGGGCGACGTCGTGTCGGAGCTGAGCACGCCGCTCGGCGCGTTGCTCATGGCGACCGCCGTGGCGCTCTACCACGGGCTCGCGCTCCGCCGGGACCAGGCCATGCGTGCGACGGCTGGGCTGGAGCAGCGGCAGGCAGCACCGGCCCAAGCGCCGTCATCGCGTATCGGCATGATCCTGGTGGGTCCGCCGGGCGTCGCGGCCTCCGACGTGAACATGGTGCTCGACCGGCTGCGCGCCGAGCTGCCGGATGGTTACCGCCTGGAAGGCGACGCCTGACCGATCAGCGCCGCGCGATCTGGCGCCGAGCAACCCAGCCTAGAAGTCGCGCCGCCCGACGAAATGCGCCTCGACGTCCGGTCGGCTCCGCTCATACACCGCGATGCGCTGGCCGCCCTGCGCCCTGAATGAGCGGCATGGACCCTGCCAAATCTCCAGAGTGGCGCCTTGCTCCCAGCCTCGTGACGCGAGCTTGTCGAGCGCCACGTCAAGGGCTGCAACCCGATACACCAGGATCGGCGGCTCGCCTTCAACATGATCCGCCAGCAGGATCCGTGGCGGCTCATCGCTGAGCTCGACCATCGCCACGCGGGTGCCCATGAAATCCAGCCGCTCGAACGGCAGCCGTTCGGAATCGTTCATGGATTGGGCCGCCTGCGGGACCTACTGCGTCGTGCGGCGCTGGTACAGGAAGAAGGCAGTCGGAAATGCAAGCGCCAACAGCCCCACCGACCAGATGACGGCCGGCAGCAGATCCGGCCCGCCGGATCCGCCCAGGGTCAGATCGCGCACGGCGTTGACGACGAGCGTCATCGGCTGATGCTCGGCGAAGACGCGCAGCCAGTCCGGCATGGTGTCGGTGGGCACGAACGCGCTGCTGGCGAAGGTGAGCGGAAAGACGGTCATGAAGATCAGGCCCTGGAGCGCCTCGGGCGTGCGCACCAGGGCACCCATCGCGACGCCGATCCACGACAGCGCAAATCCGAACAGCAGCATGACGCCGATGGCCGCGCCCGCGCCGAGCACACCGCCTTCCGGGCGGAACCCGACCAGCAATCCGACGATCCACATCACCGCCACGGCGAGCATCGCGCGCAGCAGATCGGTCAGGGTGCGGCCGGTCAGGACCGAGGACTGCGACATCGGCAGCGTGCGGAATCGGTCGATCATGCCGTTCTTCAGGTCATTGGC
>JBBSCG010000086.1:0-5116 GCA_038250515.1 Candidatus Limnocylindria bacterium | reverse complement strand
TCCTACCTGCCCTGGAGTCTGCTCGTCGTGACGTGGACGGGCTTTACGCTCGCATGCTCGGTCCTGGCGGTGCTGCCGCTCATCCGAGACGGCCGAGCCGAAGCGCTGGCGCTGGCGGCTATCTTCGGCCCGCTTCTGGTTGCTGTGAGCGCATCCGGTAACGTGGAAGCACCGATGATCGCTCTGCTGGTTTGGACGACGGGAACGCGCCTCGGACCGATAGCGATCGGCGTGGCGGCATCACTGAAGATTACCCCGTTCCTGCTGTGCGCCATGTACGTCGGCCGGCGCCAGTGGGGAGCCGCGCTGCTGGCGGGGATCGTCGCCTCCGTCCTGTGGGCTCCCGTCGCCCTGTTCGAGCTGGCGCCGGTGACCTTCGACTCAGGCGGCGCTGCCATTGCGCCATGGGCATGGCTGGTCCTGGGAGGCGCCGCTACGCTCGCCGCTCTATTTGTCGCCCATCGCTATCCAAGATACGGCGTCTTGGCATCGGCGGCTGCAGCCTACCTGGCCACGCCGCGGCTCTACCTTTATGACTCGGCAATCCTGTTGGTGGCTGGTTCTCCATCAACTGACGAAGCGCGCCTGTCGGCCAAGCTGAGCTGAAGAAACTTCCACGTTCCACACTTCCAAGTCGATGCCGTGCGAATCAAGTCCGTAGAGCCGAATCGGCAGCCCGCGGCGACTCATCTCGTCGCGTAAGCTCCACGGCGGGCACGAGGAAGGCCAGGTATGACGTCGCGACGCGCGGAGGACCCAGAAACATGAGGATCGCTGCCGAGGTCCACATGAATCGGGATCGGGTCAGGAGGGCGTAGCCCAGCCAGGCAGCCGACACCAGCGCACCGACCAGCCACAGCACGGGTGAGACCGCGTACAGCGAGAGCAGGCCGGTCCCGGGACTGACGACGTAGTGCGAAAGGTCGAACGCCAGGGCCGGGAGCCACAGCACCCCTGCGGTGCCGATGGCGACCAGGGCCTTCCGCCACTCCCCTCGAACGAGCCAGACGAGGGCGAACAGCAGCGGTACCAGCTTGAGCGAGATTGCCACCCCCACCCAGAACGGACCGCTGCGGCGTGTGATGGTCAGCGACAGCGTGGCGACCACCAGAGGGTGCGCGTTGCCGAACATCGCGGTTTCGACCAGCACCTGTGCGCACAGCACCGCAAGGATGACCGATGTCCACGACGGTCGGCGAAGCAGGGGCCAAACAGCAACGATGCTCGCGACCAGCATCAGCAGCGACCAGGCATGCAGCGCCAGGTCGCGCGGCAGGGCGGTGATGGGGATCCAGGCGGCGGCGAACCACGGGGCATATCGGTACACCTCGTGCGCTTCCGGGCTGACCGCCGGATAGAGCGGCGCGCCGGTTCTCAGCCGCTCGGCGGCGTCATAGTAGGCGCCTGCGTCAGCAGGATTCCAGGCCAGGAACCAGGATGCCAGCGTATAGAGGAGCCAGGCAACCGAAACCGCGAGCGACAGGTTGCGCGCGGTCCGGAGCAGCAGGACCTTGGCTTGATGCTGTGATATGTTCCTGGTCACGAGGCTTCACCACCGATAGCTGATCAGCGTGGCGCAGGCGGATAGAGACGTCCGATGAGGTGCGAGCGCAATGGCGGCAGGCTGGAGAGAACGGGATAGAGCACCGGGGTCAGGACGCCCAGTCGCCGGGCCAACGGTGGCATCAACGTCATGGATCGGAGGTGCAGCTCCCAACCGGGAAAGAGTCGCATGATGTCGCGGCTCGAGACGCCGTGCACAGCTCGGCTGGCGGGATTGCCATAACGGAGGTCATACCAAACGAGCGCCCCGTGGCGCTTGAGGACCCTTGCAATCTCCGACGCCACTGCCGCCGCCAATGGCTCAGACGGCAATGAGCTGAACAACGTGGACGCGATCGCCGCGTCGAAGCCGTCTTCTCGGAATGGCAGCTCGTCTGCCGTCGAGTGCAGCCAGCTTGCCCACGGATGCGCCGCCATCGCAAGCTCGATGGCTTCACGCAAGAGATCGACGCCGGTCCAGTCAACGTCGGGCCGCAGCTGATGAACCGCCTCAGCAAGCTCACCGGTCCCGCAACCGACATCCAGGACCCGCCCGCCACCGGGAAGCTCGGCAGCGACCAGATGTGCGATCGCCCTCTGGCTCTCGCCGCGGAACCTTGCATAGCCCCGATTCGACAGATCCCACAGCCTGCCGCGGCCGCCATCACGTGCATATTCGGCGTACACCGCGCGAATCCGATCGAGCTGCTTGGTTCGCTCATCGGTGCCGGGCGACTTCCTCATGCAGCGGCGCCTCGGCGTGCGGCGCGCGCAAGCCGTTGCCAGGAGAGAAGCCCCGCCAATGTTCCCACACCGTAGGCAAGGTGCATCGTCATGGTCACGACCGGGAAGAGAAGCCATGATCGAGGCCGTCCTTCAGAAAGAATCCCCGCGAACGCGGCAACGAGCAGATAGGTAATCAGCACGATGGGCAGCGCCGGCAACCAGAGCGTTGCCGAGGCGACCCCGGTGACCACGAGCGCAACGACGAAGGCGGCCGGGACAACATGTCGAAACCGAACCGCGCGGGGCCGGAGCGTGGCCAGCGCCACCTTCCAGTAGCCGTATCCGACGTACTGCTGCCAGATGGCACCGAGCGTCCCTCGACAAAGGTAGGTGGATCTGATCCCCGGATCGAGCCAAATGTCGAACCCGGCGGCACGCACCCGGAAGTTCAGGTCGTCGTCCTCGGTTCGCTGCAGCGCGGGGTTGTACTTCCCGACCCGCGTGAACACGCTCGCGCGATACACCCCCAGGTACACGGAATCGGCCGAATGCGCCGGTCCCGCAAAGTGAAACTGCGAGTCACCGATGCCGAATGGCGATCGCAGTGCCAACGCCAGTGCCCGACCAACGGCCGTCCTGCCAACCGGTCGCATGGGCCCTCCCACGACGACGGCGCCCGAGGCCTCGAGCGCCACGAGGGCCGACGAGATGTAGGTGGGGGCAAGCCGCGCCTGCGCGTCCACCATGGCAAACACGTCTGCACTCGACGTGGCAACGGCAAGATTCATGGCGGTCGCGCGATCGCCAGCGGCATTCTCCAGGACTCGCACGGTGTCATCCTCAAGTCCGCGAGCGATTTCGAGCGTGCCGTCGGTCGAGCGTCCTACGACCAGCCACACCTCATCGGCTGCCCGCGACTGCTGACCGATGGCCGCCAGGCAACCGGAAAGAAGGGCTGCCGCCTCCCGCGCGGGGATGACGATGGCTACCGTCGTGACACCGCGCGAAGCGCCGCCCGCGATCGGCGGAAGCCCGTGACCGCTCACATCTGCACCCACAACGCTCGACGCTGTAGCAGAAGCATCACGAGCGCGGCGACCACGGTGAAGAGGATCGCCGCCGTCAGGCGCAGGCTGAAATCGGAAGACGCCAGGCTCGACGCGGCGACGAGTCCGAGGGATGCGAAGACGATCGACACAAGGAAGGCCGCACCAGCCGCATCCGACCTCATGAAGCCCGTCAACCAGACGAGCAGGGCAGCCGACACGACATACCCGGCGAGGCTCGCGAGCGCGGCCCCCACGAGGCCCAGCGGCGTTACGAGCATGATCGCCAAGGCTGCTTGCACGACCATCCCAACCAATGCAACCACCCCCACGCGCCTTGTCCCGTACGTCGCGCTTGCGAGCGCACCGAGCAGCATGAAGACGCCGAGCGCTGCAATGCCTCCCGCCAGGGCAGCGATGCCGTGAACGGCGTCGGCGTAGTTCGGTCCCGAGATGATCGCGACGATCTCGTGACCCATCAGCGTCAGGATCGTGGCGGCCCAGCCGAGAAGCGCGACGAGCGCGGGTGCCGTCCGGCGCGCGCGCGGAAACGCATCGCTGACGGCTGAGCCGTAAACGTACGGCTGCCAAGCCACAGCGAAGCCCGCCACCACGATCGCCAGCGCGCTCGTCACGCGATATGCTACGCCATACTCGCCGAGCGTCGCCAGGCTCGCGTCGCGGGCGACCGAGGAGCGGATGAACAGATCGCCGGCAATCCACGCCAAGGCAGCCGGAACCAAGGGCGCGCCGAAGCGCATCAGGTCGCGGATAACCGACAGGTGTGGTCGTGCCGGCCTCGGTGCGTGCAGGATGAGAATGCCGGCACTGACGACCGCGGCTGCTGCCGCCCATCCGAGCACCATCAGCCGAACAGGCGAATCCAAACGCCATGCGATCACCAGCGCTGCGACCATCTCGGCGGAGACCACGAGAAATGAGCTGAGCGCGTAGCGGGCTGGGGTCCCGTGCAGGCGGACGCTGTTGAGCGCGGCGGCCGTAAATGCGATGACGATGCCATAGAAACCCGCGGCGACGACCACATCGGCATTGCGAGGATCGCCGGTGAGTGACGCGGCGAGTGGCTCACGCCCAACGAGTACGGCGAGGAACACGACGGTCCCCGCACCAGCCACGAGAGCTAAGGTGGATCCCCAAACCTTCCCGTCGTTCTTGTAGCGCGGCTCCAGCCAGGCAACAGCCTGCTCGGATCCAAGGCCGGCGACCAGTCCGATGATGCTTGCGAGAACGGCGGCGGCGTCGAGGAGGCCGAGTTCTGCCGGCTTGAGCAGCCTCGCAAGCAGCGGCACCGACACGAGCGCCACACCCTTGTACGCGAGTCCGCCAAGCGCATAGACGAACGATCGCCCAGCGAGCATACGGAGCCCGTCACTCTCGGGCGAGCGAGCCTCGCTCGTCATCGGTTGCACGAGATGAGCCTAGCGGCGCAAGCCGATCAGGGAAGCGGAACTGATGCGGAACCGTCATGACACGCGAGTACTGCTGGAGGCGGCCCTGCGGAGCCTATCGACAGGCGAGGACGGCGGAGGCCCGGTAGTACTGTTGACCGCCTGCACCGTCGCGCCTAGCCTGCTGCCCAACTTGCGCGAGGCTCATCAGACCAACCCTTGACCACTCATCCCGAGGCCATTCCCTTCCATCGGCCGTCCATCGGCGAGCGCGAGATCGCGGCCGCCACTGAGGTGCTGCGCTCCGGCTGGCTGACCACCGGCGCGAAGGCGCACGAGCTCGAGGCGAAGTTCGCCGAGCGCATCGGCGTCAAGCACGCACTCGCGCTCAAC
>JBBSCG010000085.1:0-5137 GCA_038250515.1 Candidatus Limnocylindria bacterium | reverse complement strand
GCTGCTCGCTGCCGAATACCTGATCGCCACTGGTGCCTCGGGCGTGGTCCTGTGCGAGCGCGGCCTGCGCCATTTTGACAGCAACACGCGCAACATCCTGGATCTCGCGGGAGCCGTCGCGGTACGCTCGATGACGCACCTCCCGGTGATCGCCGATCCTTCGCACGCCACCGGCCGTCGCGACCTGGTGATTCCCATGGCGCTCGCGGCTTTGGCCGCTGGCCTTGACGGGGTGATCGTCGAGGTGCATCAGGATCCGGACCGCGCCCTCTCCGATGGACCGCAGTCGCTGGATCTCGACGGTCTGCGTGAGCTTGTTGAGCGAATCGCGGCACTCGGGATCAGCCTCGCCAGGCCTTCGCGAGAGGCACGGCCAGCCACGGTCGACGGCTGGGCGGGCTGGCGCTAAGTCCCGCTTGGAGTCGGCTCAGGGCAAGACAGCGCCGCGCGTGCGCAACAAATCTTTGCTCGCCCCAAGTCACCAGGCGTGAAGACGGGCCACCGAGTGTCTGGCGGATCAGACCGAGCGACGAGGGCGAGCGAAAACGACGGCCGAAACCACCGCTGAAACGAGGAGAAGGACCACGGGGAGCATCATCGACCCTACCTCCGTTCCTGTGCAGGGCCGGTAGAGGACGTCGGACTGGCACAAGCTGAGCGGGTGCGCCTCATGGAGGGCCCACGCCAAGCCGGATCCGGCAAGAAATCCTGCGGCGTAAATGGCGCGGCCTCGGTCGACAAGAACAGCACCAACCAGAAGCACGGCAAGCACGGTCACACCACGACCGATCTCGAACGGGATGACCACATCGCCCTGCGGGACGACGGATTCAGCAAACCAGAAAGCGGCAGAAACTCCGGCCGCGCCCACGACGGCCGAGACGATGGCCGCAAAGAGAGATCTCATCGGCTCGTTTGCTTCGTTCGTTGGCGTTCCTGTCTCTGACCGCGTTCAGCCGGTCTCGGTTTCATGTTCGCCCCAATGGTGCCGAGGTCGAGTCTCGATCTTCGTCGGGCGTGCTCGCCATCATCTACATCTTGTGGTCTGCTGAAACAATCGGGTAAGCATTTCGGGTTGGCTTGGGCGGCTCCGGAAGCTGTTCGTGCGAGGCGAGGGCCCTGAGGGCAGAGAACCCCGCCGGGAAGACGACCAGCGAGTAGTGGCCATGATGCGCGGCAGATGGCGCCACGATCCCCAACGCGCCCATCCGGCGCGCCCGACGAGCCAACTGCTGCGGCCGCTCCCGTGCACCGACGAGCTCCTCCTCGGTCACGCCGATAGCCTCGCGAACCGCAGGCACGCGCAGATCCAGCACCGGCAAATCACTGACGTCCACCTCCCACAGGCAGCGCAGCTCGTCCCACGGCTTGATCGCCCCGCGCGTGGCTGCGCTCCATTCCGCCCAAACCGTCGGCGCGTCCAGCGCGGCGTAGAGCGGCCACGGCTCCCCAATGCGGTGGTATCGGGCTGAGGCCGAAGCCGGGTGATCGGGCGGAAACGCCAGGGTGTCGACGCCGGTCTGGCGGTAGACGCGACCCGAGAATCGGCTGAGCAGCTCGCTCGGCGATCTGACCGGACGCGTCAGGCGAAGTCTCCGACGCGGTACGACTCGGCAGCCGAGCGCACACGCTCGAAGTCGCCCGCGGCCAATCGGTCGATGGGCCGCTTCCAGCCGAGAAATCCGCTTGGCGCCTCGAGCCAGGCGCGCTTGCCCTGCGGCGTCATCCCGAGGCCGAGGGTATCGAGCACGGCCTGGAGCTCGTACATGCGCTCGAGATATCGGCGCTGCGGTGACTGCCCAGCGCGCCAGCGCTCAGCGGTGCGAACGTCGGCGCCCGTGGCGCGCGCGATGACGCGTGCTGGAAAGAGCCGCAGCAACCGAGGCGGGGCAATCGCGGGAGCAACCATGCGACGAATGGTAACGCCGGTGCATTTGCCGGTCAAGATGCCGGAGAACACGCCGATAAACCTTACCGACTCCCAGCAGATGCCTTATCTCGGCAGGTTGGCCAGAATGGGCCCAATCAACGCGATACCGGCTTCCAGCGGAGCCGCTATCGCCTCGACCGAGTGAAATAGGACCGGCCGCACAGATACCGGTTCTCAACGGAACCGCTATCGAGCCCACGCCGCGAGAGTCACAACGCGCACCGGCAGGGGCACGCGCACCGGCAGGGGCTTGACGTAGGGCGGAAGATTGCGGAAACCCTCAGCCTCTAATGGAGTCCTCAGTGCCGACGTATATGGACGTTCACGACATTCCCGGTGTCAAGGCCGCTGACGTGGCTGGTGCCCACGCGGCAGACGTGCGAATCCAGGACCAGTACGGCGTCAACTACAAGCAGTACTGGGTGGACGAGAAGGACGGCAAGATCTTCTGCCTGGTCGACGCCCCGGACAAGGAAACGGCCACCCGCGTCCACCGCGAGGCGCACGGCCTGGAAGCCCACACGTTGCACGAGGTCGAGCAGGGCGCCTAGCCGTTTCGGAACGCAGCCAGCTCACGCCTCGATTAGCCGGTCCAGCGCCTCGAGATATCCCCGCCAGCCGTGCCCAACGACCTGGGCCACGCAGGCAGGCGCCGTCACGGACATGCGCCGCCAGGGCTCGCGGGCGGACGTGTCGCTGATGTGCACCTCGACCACCGGCCGATCGCAGGCGACCAGCGCGTCGTGCAGCGCGTAGCTGGTATGCGCCAGGGCGCCCGGATTGACGATCACCGCGTCGTAGTCGAGCCGCTCCAGTCGATCGATCAGCGCTCCCTCATGGTTCGACTGCAGCTGATCGATCTTGTGGCCGACCGCACGCTCACGCAAAGCCGCGACGATCTCATTGAGCGTCGTCGAGCCATAGATCTCCGGCTGCCGGCGTCCGAGGATGCCCAGGTTCGGCCCGTTGAGAACGAGAATCCTCATGGTCCGATGACTTCCATGGCGGTTTCGAGCTCCGCATCGGTCACGTCGTCGACCTCGATCACCTGACCGATGCGCATCGGCAGCAGCCAGCGCTGCAGCCCGCGTGACCGTTTCTTATCGGTCTCGAGCGCCGTTCGCACGACCGATGCGTCGAAGTCACGATGGAGTCCGAAGCCGAGACCGATGAGCAGATGGTCCAGGCGTTCCGCCAGGCTGCGCTCCCCGCTCCGTGCGGTGGCGATGGCCGTGGCAGCCCGCAGACCGAGCGCCACCGCCGCGCCGTGCGACAGCCGGTAGCGGCTCTCGACCTCGAGGGCGTGCCCCAGCGTATGGCCCAGATTCAGATGACGGCGCTCGCCTTCCTCGAACGGATCCCGTTCGACGATCTCGAGCTTGACCCGCGCGGCGCGCTCGGTGATCGCGTAGCGCGCCTCGTCGTCGCCGCGCAATGCCTGATCGCCGCGCTGTTCGAGCAGCTGCCAGAGCGCGGGGTCGCCGATCATCGCCGCCTTGACCGCCTCGGCCAGCCCGTCGCGCAGCTGCTCGCGGCCCAGCGTCCGCAGCGCGGCCACGTCCGCCGCGACGGCAACGGGCGGCCAGAAGGCGCCGACCGCGTTCTTCGCAGCGGCCAGGTCGACCGCCACCTTGCCGCCGAGCGCGGCATCGGCCTGTGCCAGCCAGGTTGTCGGAATGTTGACCCAGGGAACGCCGCGCGCATAGAGCGCCGCGGCCAGGCCGACGACGTCGCCGGTCGTGCCGCCGCCCACCGCAATCAGCGGGTCGCCGCGCTCGTGTCGCACCTCCGACAGCCAGTCGAGGATGCGTTCCAGGTTGCGCAGCCGCTTCGCCCGCTCCCCCGCGGTGATCTCCAGGCGACGACCCGGAGGTGCCAAGTTCGCCACCCGCCGATCCACGACCACCGACGGCGTGCCGTCCAACTCGGGAAGCGGCGGCGCGACGCCGTAGATCACGCGTGCGGTCGCGGGTCCCATCGGGTGGTGGCGCAGGACCTCGGCATCGAACAATCGGCGGCCTGCGGGCATCGGTTGCGCGAGGGCATCGGTTGCGCGGTCGAGGGCGTTCGGTTCTGCGGTGTCAACCACAACGTCGGCAGCGCGATAGAACGGCGCGCGACGCTGCGCCAATCGTTCCAGTCCGGCAAGCGGCTCGCCGCCGAGCATCGGCCGCGGCTCGGCGTCGGCCTGCAGGCGCGTCACGAGCGTTGCGACGGGGGCGTCGAGCCAGATCACCCGACCGTGATGCCACAGACGCCATCGGTTGACCGGATCCTCGATCATTCCGCCACCAGTTGCGACCACTGACCCCGGCGGCAGCTCCGCGACGGCGGCGGACTCGTGAGCGCGGAAGGCCGGCTCCCCCTCGTCGGCGATCAGCTGCGCCGGCGTTCGACCGGTGCGCTCACGCACCAGCACATCGGTGTCGACCAACGGACGGTTCAGGCGCGTCGCCAATTGGCGTCCGAGCGTCGATTTGCCACTTCCCGAGACGCCAACAAGCACGACGCCCTCAGACATGCGCGAGCTCCGTGTGCAGCGCCGTCTGCATCGGGCCGATGGGAGCTTTAAAACCGGTCCACAGTGTGAAGCTGAGTGCCGCCTGTCGAAGGAGGACACCCGCGCCGTCGGCCGCGCGCGCACCGACCGCGCGTGCCTCCCGGACCAGGCGTGTGGGGCTGGGACGGTAGACGAGGTCCAAAACAGCCAGGTCCACCCGCAACAGGTTTGCGGGGACGGGCGAGGCGTCCGACGCGGTGCCGATGGGCGTGGCGTTTACGAGCAGATCGGCGTCGCGCAAGGCATCCGCCAGGTCGCCCCAGTCCTCGCGACTGACCACCGTGGCTTCAGCGCCTGCATCGGTCAATGCCAGGACGACCGCACGAGAGGCGCCGCCGGCACCGAGTACGACCGCGCGGCGAGCCTCCGACGCCAGCTGAGCCAGCTCGGCTGCAATGGCCGGGAGATCGGTGTTGTACCCGATCAGCCGCGCGTCACGCGCGACGATCGTATTCAGCGCGCCGGCGCGCTGCGCATCACCCGCCAGCTCGTCGACGAGCTCCATGGCCACGATCTTGTGTGGCTGGGTGACATTGGCACCCGCTTCGGTGCGCAGCCGATCAACCGCGTCGGCCAGTTCGTCGGACGAAATGTCAGCCAGCTCATAGCGCAGGTCGAGCCCGCAGGCCGCGAAGGCGGCGTTCTGG
>JBBSCG010000084.1:0-5199 GCA_038250515.1 Candidatus Limnocylindria bacterium | reverse complement strand
TGTTGCAGTGGACTTCCACCCCGCCCGCAACAGCGAGGCCAGCCCGCTGCGCTACAACGTCGATCCGCAGGACCTGGTGCGGATCACCTTCACCATCGAGGATGCCGGCGAGGACCTGGTGGCCATCTTCCACTCGCACACCCGCTCGCCGGGGGTGCCGTCGGCCACCGACCGGCGCGCGGCCCAATATCCGGATGTCTTTTACCTGCTGGCGACGCTGGCCGATACGCTGGCACCCCCTGCTCGCGCACTGCGCGCGTGGCGCATTCACGGCGGTCAGTCCTTCGAAGTCCCGCTGACGATCGAGTAGATGAGGTGCGCCCTCCGCGCCCGGTCGATGGCGATTTCGTTCGGGTACTCTGTGGCGCATGAGTTCTGCCGCCCGATTCTCGACATCGGTCCATGCCGACCGCCTCCGCCGAGCCGCCGCACAGGCCGCCGAGCGCGACCTGCTGGCGCTCCTTGTCACGCCGTCGTCCGACTATGCCTATCTGCTCGGCTACAACCCACCGGCGCTGGAGCGGCTGACCTGCCTGATCGTGCTGGCCGAGGGCACGCCCAGCCTGGTGCTGCCGCGCCTCGAGGAGCCGCTGGCGCGTCACGAGCTTGGCGATCTGGCCGATCAGATCGACATCCTCGCCTGGGATGAGACCGATGATCCCTTCGGCGTTGTCCGTCGGCGTCTCAAGGGTGGCGGGCCCATGCGCGCGGCCGTGCAGGACCAGATGTTCGCCCGATTCGTCCTGCGCCTGCGTGCGGCGCTCGACCCCGTCGAGCTGGTCGAGGCCGGGCCGTCGATGACCGCGCTGCGTCGCATCAAGACGCCCGAGGAGGTTGATCGTCTGCGGGCCGCCGCGGTCGCCGCCGACGAGGCGATGCTCGCGATCACCGGCGAGCGGCTGTCCAGCCGTACCGAGGCCGAGGTCAGCGGCCGCATCCGCCAGCTGCTGCTGGAGGCAGGGCATCAGACCGCCGACTTCGCCATCGTCGCGTCGGGGCCGAATGCCGCCAGCCCGCACCACGAGGCAGGGGAGCGGGTGATCGGAGCCGGCGATGCTCTGGTGCTTGATATCGGCGGGACGCGCGACGGCTACTGCTCCGATACGACGCGCACCGCCTTCGTCGGTGAGCCGCGACCCGAGTTCGCCGCGCTCTACGCCGTGCTGCGCGAGGCACAGACGGCGGCGTGGGCAGCGGTCGCGCCCGGCGTCTCAGCTCGCGACATCGACCGCACCGCGCGCCGGATCATCGACGAGGCCGGCTACGGCGAGGAGTTCATCCACCGGACGGGCCACGGCATCGGCATGGAGACGCACGAAGAGCCGTACATCGTCGAATCCAATCCGGAGCCGCTGCAGGCAGGCCACGCATTCAGCATCGAGCCGGGGATCTACGTCGCGGGGCGCTGGGGCGCGCGCATCGAGGACATTGTCGTGTGCACCGAGGCCGGCGGCGAGCGCCTCAACACGACCAGCACGGAGCTCTACCTGGTCGACTAGGTGCCGACCTCGCGGTGAGAGGAGACGAGGGCGACCAGGACCTGGTCGATCGCCGCGGAGGCTTCGCGGAAGGCGGAGGTGACGTCCGTGACATCGGCTGAGCGGCGACGCAGATGGGCGGCGATCGCCTCGAGGACCGGCGAGCGGAAGAAGAGGAAGGCCTCAACCGCCTCGGCCAGTGAGAGGCCGGCCTTCGAGGCCTCGGCGCCGTAGAGGGCGCCCATCTTCTCGGCCTCACCGAGCAGCAGCTCGCGCTCGGCGCGCTTCCCGGCGGCGACGTACTCGATCACCAGGTTGAAGGTCCGCTGGCCCCAGCGCCGAAACTCGGCGCGCTGGTCGGCGTTGAGACGAGCCTGCCACGGCTGGCCGGCATAGCCGGTGCGCTGCATCCGCCGCTGCACGTCGCCGACGATGGTCCCCGCCGAATCAACCAGGCGCTCCATGCCATACCGATGCCGTCGCGGCGCGTTGATCATCGCCTCGAGGCTCGACCGCAGGAAGCGGCGATGCCCGCCGGGCGTCTGGTAGCTCTGCACCTTGCCGGAATCCGCCCAGCGACGCAGCGTATCGGGTCCGACGCCCACCAGGCGCGACGCGGCGCCCAGCGGCAGCCACGGGTCATCGGGGTTGTCGCGCTGCGAGGTGGGATCGGTCAATCTGGGTAGACCTCGACCTACATCGGTAAATCTGTGCACCCGATGATAGCTGCCGACCTCAGCCCTCGCGGAGCTCCTCCGGGCGCGCCCCACCGAACTGCTTCCACATATGGACGATGGCCTCCATGCCACCGCGGTAGTTGGCCAGCGGCATCCATTCGTTCGGCGCGTGGAAGTTGCCGTTCGGTGAGGCGAATCCAATCATCACCGTCTTCAGCCCGATCTGCTTCTCGAGCGCCGCCACCACCGGCACCGAGCCACCGGTGCGCTGGAAGAGGGGCGCCTTGCCGAAGGCTTCCTCGAGAGCCCGCGCGGCAAGCTTGACCGCCGGAGCGTCCAGCGCGGTGAGCGCCGGTGCGCCGCCGTGGATCACTTTGACGTCGACCTTCACCGTCGGCGGAGCGACCGACTTCAGGTGCTCGACGACAAGTCGCTCGATCTCCTGGAAGTCCTGGTCGGGAACAAGGCGGGTCGAGAACTTGGCGGCGGCCCAGGCAGGGATGATCGTCTTGGAGCCCTCGCCAGAGTAGCCACCCCACAGCCCGTTGATGTCGAAGGTGGGACGGGCCGACATGCGCTCCAGCAGGGTGTAGCCGCGCTCGCCGTCGCCAGCTGCCGGCACGCCGATCGACTCCCGCCACGCCTTCTCATCGAAGGGGAGCGCCGCGTAGGCGGCGCGTTCGGCATCGGCCAGCTCTGGGACACGGTCGTAGAAGCCGGGGACCGTGAAGCGCCCGGCCTCGTCCTGCAGGCTGGCGAGCATCTTGACGAGCACGTTGGCGGGGTTATCGATGCCGCCGCCGTACTGACCCGAGTGCACGTCCTGGAAGGGCCCGGAGACCTTGACCTCGAAGTAGGCAATGCCGCGCAGGCCGTAGGTGACGGCCGGGGTGCCCTCGTCGTCGTACATGTCGCTGTCGCTGACGACGCAGATGTCGGAGGCGAGCAGCTCCGGATGGCTGTCGATGAACTCCTCGACCGGTTCGGACCCGACCTCCTCGTCGCCCTCGAAGAAGAAGCGCAGGTTCACCGGCGCCCCGCCGGCACCCTGCAGCCACGCCTCGGCGGCCTTGAGGTGCATGAACAACTGGCCTTTATCGTCGCCCGATCCGCGGGCGTAGACGCGGTCGTTTTCGTAGCGCGGCTCGAAGGGCGGTCGCTTCCACTCGTCGAGAGGGTCAGCCGGCTGGACGTCGTAGTGGCAGTACACCAGCACGGTCGGTATGTCCGGGCCGGCGTGCAGCCAATCGCCGGTGACGATCGGGTGCCCGCTCGTCTCGTGCAGCTGCACGTGCTCGACGCCAATCCGCGTCAGCTCATCGACGATCCATTCGGCCGCGCGCTGAACGTCGGGCCGCGCATTGGCGTCTGCGCTGACCGATGGGATGCGCAGGAACTCGTCGAGCTGCTTCAGATTGCGCTCGTCGTGGTCGCGCAGGAAATCGAGGGCGGTGTCGACACCGCGTTCCGTATTCGTGGTCATCGGCCGATGATAGGGCGCCTTTGATCCGACGGCATCGGTCTAGCTGAAGTTGCCGAACAGGAAGCCGAAGAAAAGCGCCAGGGCGACCGGGGGAAGCAGCGAGGCCGCGCGCAGGAACGGCGGCCAGCCCGCATTGCCGAGGAAAGCATAGGCCGGGATGCTGACCGGAAACAGGAATGTCCCGAACGACCACCCGACGCGCTGTCGGAAGCTGAAGTCGTGGCGGTCCTGCACGTCGAGCCAGTAGGCTGCGATCATCAGGAACGCGCCGACGGCGGACACCGCGAAGAGGGTCCAGATCACGGGAAGCATTGCTCGATGCTAGCAGCGGAGTTTGCGTGCCGTTCTTCGCACAGCTTGACGCTTACGGGGCCCCATTTCCCGCCTCCATGGCGGTCTCAAGCGGTGAATGCATCATTCACAGGCCAGCAGTCGATGCGGGGGCTGATCGAGCGGAGGCGGATGGATGCGACGTCAACGGTTCAGCGAGGCGGAGCAGGAGGAGATCTGGCGGCGGGCAAGCGCCGGTGAGCGGCTGGCAAGCGTGGCAGCCACCATCGGCAGCTCGCGCCAGGCGGTCGGTCAGTTCCTGGGCAAGAGCGGCGGTCTGCGGCCGCGTCCGCGGCAGCGCTCACGCCGCCAGCTGTCGCCCGACGAGCGCGAGGAGATCAGCCGCCGCCTGCTGGCCGGCCAATCGGGACGCCACATCGCCCGGTGGTTGGGACGTTCGTCGTCGACCATTGCCCGCGAGGTGCGGCGCAACGGCGGCCGAGCCGCCTATCGCGCCGTGCGCGCCGACCAGCGCGCCACCGATCAGGCGTGCCGGCCGAAGGTCGCCAAGCTGGCCCGTAACGCGCACCTGCGGGGCATCGTCGAGCAGCTGCTCACCGTGCGCTGGTCGCCACAGCAGATCGCGGCGGCGCTGCGTCACGACTACCCTGACCAGCCAGCCATGCAGCTCAGCCACGAGACGATCTACCAATCCCTGTTCATCCAGGCCCGCGGGGCGCTGCGCCGCGAGCTGACCGCCTACCTGCGCCGGCCACGCACCCAGCGTCGCGTGCCGCAGCGGGTGGACGGCCGCGGCCGGCTGCCGGACATGCTCAACATCAGCCAGCGCCCGGCCGAGGTGGCCGACCGCGCGGTGCCCGGCCACTGGGAAGGTGACCTGCTGATCGGACGCGGCAGCCACTCGGCGATCGGCACCCTGGTCGAGCGCCGCACGCGCTTCGTGCTGCTGCTGGCGCTGCCCAACGGCCGCTCGGCGCCGGCGGTGCGCGACGCCCTGACGGCGCGCATCCTGACCCTGCCTGCCCAGCTGCGCGGCAGCCTGACCTGGGACCAGGGCCGCGAGCTGGCCGAGCACCGCCGCTTCACGCTCGACACCGGGCTGCAGGTCTATTTCTGCGACCCGCACAGTCCCTGGCAGCGCGGCAGCAACGAGAACACTGTGAGTCTGTGACTGGCTTGGCCCGGTGGGCTCAGCCAAGCTGGGGCCGACAGTGCGAGGTGACTCTCGAGAACACTGGCCACCTGGGGTGTGCCTTTCGTTGGACCTGTT
>JBBSCG010000083.1:0-5221 GCA_038250515.1 Candidatus Limnocylindria bacterium | reverse complement strand
CTGTTGCTCAGCGACCAGAGCGCGCGCGCGACGCCGGCGCGATCCCCAAGCCGACGGTAGATCCCGAGCGCCTCGCGCACCAGGCTCGCCGTGCGTTCGGGATCGGTCTGCTTACGCGAGAGCGATGGAACCGAGAAGACGAACGACAGGTTATAGAGGGCTTCGGCAATGCCGGCATCGTCGCCGCGGGCACGTTGAGCGGCGAGCGCGTCCTCGTAGAACGCCTGCGCGATGTCCATGTTGCCCTGCCAGTAGGCGAGCCCCCCGGCGGCCTCCAATGCGCGTGCGCGGGCCTCGCGTGCGGCGTCGTCCGCGGGCAACGCCAGCGCCTGGCGGACCCGGTCGAGGCCCTCGGCCAGGTAGCCGCGCATCTGCCAAAAGCGCCACAGGCTCGCGCTCAGGTCGAGGGCGAGCTGCGCTTCGCCGGCATCGGTCGCCCCTGCAAGCGCACCGCGGAGGTTGTCATGCTCGAGCTCGAGGCGATCTAGCCATCGGCGCTTGTCCGACCCCAGGATCACGGCATGAGCCTCATTCGCCAGCGCAGCGAAGAATGCGGCGTGTCGACGCCGCAGGTCATCGAGGATGCCCAGCTCGAGCGCACGCTCGACGGCGTACTCGCGAATGGTGTGCAGCAGGCTGAAGCGCGGCTCGCCATCGATGGTGCGCTGCCGGACGAGGCTCTTCTCAGCCAGGGAGCTTAGGCTGTCGAGGATGTCACCGGGCACCATCGGTCCGCAGACCTGCTCGACCACGTCCAGGTTGGCGCCGCCGATGAAGACCGAGAGGCTGGCGAACAGGCGCCGTTCGGCCTCGTCGAGCAGGTCGTAGCTCCACGCGATGGCGCCGCGCAGCGTCTGTTGACGCTCGGGGCGGTCGCTTCCGCCGCCGGAGAGCAGGTCGAGCTTGTCGCCGAGCCGATGCAGGATCGCCTCCGGACCCAGGATCCGGCTGCGCGCGGCCGCAAGCTCGATCGCCAACGGCAGGCCGTCGAGACGAACGCAGATCTCGGCGACGGCTGGTGCATTCTCGTTGGTGACCGCGAAATCGGGCTTCACCGCCATGGCGCGCTCGATGAACAGCGCGACCGCCTCGTACTGCGACAGCGCCTGGATGTCCGGTGCCCGCCGCCGGGAACGCACATCGAGCGGCGGCACGCCCAGGGGCGGAACCGCGTATTGCTGTTCGCCGTACAGGTGCAGCGTCTCACGGCTGGTGGCGAGCACGCTCAGGCCGGCAGCCTGGGTCAGCAGCTCATTGACGAGCGGCGCCGCGGCCACCAACTGTTCGAAATTGTCGAGCACCAGCAGGACGCGCTTCTCTCCGAGGTGGTCGAGAATCCGTTGCTCGGGCATCAGCCCGCCGCGATCCGGCAACCCCAGGGAGTGCGCGATGGTCGGGGCGACAAGCTCGGGCTCGGTGAGCGACGAGAGCGGAACGAAGTAGACGCCATCGGGAAATCCGTCCGTCGCCCGCGCGGCGACCTGCAGCGAGAGACGCGTCTTGCCCGTACCCCCGGGTCCGGTGAGCGTCAGCAGTCGATTGCGCTCCAGCAGCGCGCTTACCTCGCCAATCTCGCGTTCGCGACCGAGGAAGGTGGTGAGCTGCACCGGCAAATTGTTCGGCATGGCGTCCAGGGTGCTGGGCGTCGGGAACTCGGCTGGCAGCCCATCGATGACCAGCTGATACAGCTGTTCCGGCGCGGACAGGTCCTTGAGCCGATGGCTACCGAGATCGCGGAGCCCGATGCCCGAAGGCAGCGACGTGGCAACCAGCGCGCGCGTCGCCTCCGAAACGAGGACCTGCCCACCATGGCCAGCCGCGGCGATCCGGGCCGCCCGATGCACGTCGATCCCCGTAAACGAGTCAGGGCCTCGCTTCGCCTCGCCGGTATGCAGGCCCATCCGCACGCGCAGCGGCATGCCGCCGGCCCATTCCTCGTCGTGTAGCGCGCGCTGGGCAGCCGCGACCGCCAGAACCGCTCCCGAGGCCGTCGGGAAGGCGACGAAAAAGGAGTCGCCCTCGGTACCCATCTCCTCGCCTCGCTGCTCGCCAATGGCTCGGCGAATGATCTCCTGGTGGCGCTCCAGCGTGGCTGGCCAACGCTCCCCGAGCTGCTGGACCAGGCGCGTGGATCCTTCGATGTCCGTGAACAGGAAGGTCTCCGTGCCGCGCTGCTCCACGGTCACGACCTGCGGTCGCTCAGCGTCACGGGCAGCACGGCAGTGAAGCAGGTGCGCCCCGGTCGCGAGTCCAGCTCGAGCCGGCCGCCCTGCCGCGCGATAACGTTGTGGCTGATGTGCAGCCCCAGCCCAGTCCCGACGCCGGGCGCCTTGGTCGTGAAGAACGGCTCGAAGATGCGCTCCTGGACCTTTGGAGGAACGCCCGGACCGGAGTCGCAGATGGTGATCTGCACCTCAGCATCGCCGAGCGCTTCGGTTCGGACCAGCAGCTCGCCGCTGCCGCCCATCGCGTCGAGCGCGTTGTCGATGATGTTTGTCCAGACCTGGTTCAGCTCGCTGCCGTAGGCCTCGATCTGCGGCAGATCCGGCGCGAGCTCGCGACGGACGCTCACGCCCTCCTTGAGCCGATGCCCCAGGATCAGCAGGGTGTCCTCCAGGCCGCGGTTGACGTCAACGCGCTGCACCGGCGCCTGGTCGAGATAGGCGTACGCCTTCACGGCGCTGACGATCTCACCGATCCTGTTGGCGGCCAGCTGCACCTCGCTGATCAACGACCTGACCGATGCATCGGCCGCAAGCCAGCCCAGCGTCGCGCGCCGCGCCTCGTCGTCGAGGTCCGCCAGAGCCGGCTCCAGCTCTGCAGCGGTCCAGCCGGCGCTCACCAACGCCGCGGCCTGCTCGTCGTCAGCGAGCTGTTCGGCCAGCTCATCCACGGCATCCGCGCGGGCGAGGCCGCCGAGCGGCGGATGCTCGGGCGGCGGGCCGATCGGGTGCACGGGAGGCGGCAGGGCATCACGCACGGCGAGCGCGCCGGCCAACGCCGCGGCGCTGCGCCGCATCGCCGCCGCGGGGTTGTTCAGCTCGTGCGCCAGCCCCGCTGACAGCGTACCCAGCGCGGCCAGCTTCTCGCGCTGGCGGAGCAGTGACTCGGTGGAGCGCAGCCGGCCGAGCACGGTGCGCAGGATGGCGAGTGCCGCATCGGGGCCCGAGCCCAGGACGTCGATCAGCGCGCCGCGCGGCACGCACAGCACCTCGGCCTCGCCGACGGCGCGAACCGAGGCGGTCCGCGGCCGCTCCTCGATGGCCGCCATCTCGCCCTGAATGGCGCCCGGACCAACGCGTGCCAGCGGCAGCTCGCCCTCGCCGGAGCGCTTGACCACGTCGAGCTCGCCACTCAGCACGACGAAGAGCGCGTCGCCCACGCTGCCCTCCTCGATCAGCGTCTCCCCTGGCTGAAGGCTCATCGCCTCGGCCTGCCCGCATAGCAGCTCAAGCGACGCTTCGGAAAGCTCTGCGAAGAGCGGTGTTGCGCGCAGCTGATCGACGTACGACATCGGTCTACGCGCTCGCCAGGTACTGGTGGATCAGCGCGATGGCCATGGCGCCCTCGCCGACGGCGCTGGCGATGCGCTTGATCGACCGATAGCGCACGTCGCCTGCGGCGAACACGCCGGGCATGCTCGCCTCGAGCAGCAGCGGCTCGCGATCGAGTCCCCAGCCCACGGGCGGCTTGCCGCCGACTGTGAGTGCCGGCCCGGTGAGCACAAAGCCGGCGGCGTCACGCTCGACGACGCCATCGAGCCAATCCGTCCGCGGACGCTGGCCAATGGTCACGAAAAGTGCCGAGAGTCCCAGGTCATGGTCGCCGTCGCCGGTGCCCAGCCGCACGCCGCTCAACCGGCCCTCTCCCGTGACCGCCAGCAGCGCGGCGCCGGTGTGCACGTCGATGGTCGGAATTGCGGCGATCTGGTCGACCAGGTACTGCGACATGCCACCCAGGCTGCCGCTGCGCACGATGAGGTGGACGCGGCTGGCGAAGCGCGACAGGTAGACCGCCGCCTGGCCCGCCGAGTTGCCGCCGCCCATCACCCCGACCTCCAGGTCGCGGTAGAGGACCGCCTCGGATGTCGACGCCCCGTAGAAGATTCCCGCGCCGACCAGCTCCTCGACGCCGGGCAGGTCGAGCTTGCGGTAGCTGACGCCCGACGCGATGACGAGCGCCTGGCAGGAGACCTCGGATCCATCGGCAAGCACGACCGTGCGGTACGGGTCCTCGCGGCGCACCGTCGTCACGTCCTGGGGTGACAGAATCTCCGCGCCGAGTCGCCGAGCCTGGGTCAGTGCGCGGCGCGCCAGATCGGCACCGGAGAGGCCAACCGGAAAGCCAAGATAGTTCTCGATGCGGCTGGTGGTGCCGGCCTGGCCCCCCGGCGCCTCACGCTCGATGATCACCGTCTTCAGCCCCTCGGACGCGCCGTAGACCGCAGCTGCCAAGCCGGCCGGACCGCCGCCGATGATCACGACGTCGTAGGACGGCAGGCCGGCATGCGTCTGGAGACCCACCTTCTGGGCGATCTGGATATTCGTCGGGTCGTGCAGGGTCGAGGCGTCCGGGAAGACGAGCAGCGGCGCGCCAACCACGTCGCCCTCCGACTCGAGCGCTGCTGCGAGGCGGCGTCCGTCCTCATCGGCCTCGGGATCGAGCCATTGGTAGGGCACCTGGTTGCGTGCCAGGTAGTCGCGGATCTCGTGCCCACGTGGCGACCAGCGGCCGACCACCAGGCGCAGCCCTTCGAATGCTGGGCGGAAGGCGGCCGACCAATCGTCGAGCAGGTCGTCGACGACCGGGTAGAGGCGCTCCTCGGGTGGATCCCACGGCTTGAGCAGGTACTGGTCGAGCCGAATCTCGTTGATCGCCCGAATGGCGACCTCAGTATCGGCGTAGGCGGTCAGCAGTACACGCTTGGCCTCCGGCTGGAGCTCGATTGCCTGCCGCAGGAACTCGATGCCGGTCATGCCCGGCATGCGCTGGTCGACCAGGAACAGCGCGACCGATGCGCCGCGAAGCGTCAGCTCGCGGGTGGCGTCCAATGCGGCCGAACCCGAATCGGCCGCGACAATGCGGTAGTTGGCGGCGTACTGCGCGCGCAGGTCACGCTCGACCGCCTTGAGCACGAGGTCGTCGTCGTCGACGGCCAGGATCGCCGGCTTGGCCATGAGGCCAGAGTGTGCGTCGGAATACCCGTTCTCACAAGGGGCTT
>JBBSCG010000082.1:0-5256 GCA_038250515.1 Candidatus Limnocylindria bacterium | reverse complement strand
GCGGGATCTGGGAGGTGGTGCGGCCGTTCTCGTTCACGGCATCGATCACGCCGGTTGCAGCCGGCGGCGCGCTGGCCTGGGCCCACGGCCTGTTCGACACCGGGCTCTTCATGCTGGCGCTGACCGCGGCGGTGCTGCTCCACGTCGGCACGAACGTCATCAACGAGATCTACGACATCCGCAAGGGCATCGACGCCATCACCTCGCCGCGCGCCAGCCACGCGATCCTCACCGGCCACATCAACGAACGGGCGGCCTTCGCGGTCGCCGTTGCCGCATTCGGAGGGGCGATCGCCATCGGGGTCGCGCTGATTGCGTTCCGCGGCTGGCCGATTGTCGTGTTGGGCATCATCGGTCTGCTGGGCGGCTACTTCTACACGGCGCCGCCATTCCAGTACAAGTTCCGCGCGCTCGGCGTACCGCTCGTCTTCCTGCAGATGGGGCCGCTCATGACGCTCGGGTCGTACTACGCGGTGACCGGCACGCTGAGCCTCGACGCGATCGTGCTCTCGGTGCCGATCGGCCTGCTCGTGGCGGCGATCCTCCACGGCAACGAGTGGCGCGATATCGGCGAGGACACGCGCGCAGGCATCGCGACGCTCAGCTCGGAGATCGGCAGGGAGGTGGCGCACTACGGCTACCTGGCGTTGACGCTCGGCGCCTACATCGTGCTGGGACTGACCGTGGCCGTCGGCTGGCTGCCGCCCTCAACGCTGGTCGCGATCCTGTCGCTGCCGTACCTCGTCGTCGTACTGCGCGCCGCCGAGCTGGGGGCCACCGGACAGGCCCGCGCCATCGCGATGATCGATCTTCAGACCGCCCGGCTGCACATGATCTTTGGCGCGCTTCTCGTGGTCGGCGTCCTGTTGAGTCGTACGGCCGCATGAGGCCGTCCCGCGTGCCTGGTCCGCTGGTACTTGGCGTCGGTCTGGGAGCGGCGCAGGCGCTCTTTGCCGTGACCTTCCGAGGCCCCCGGCGCCAGTTCTGGCAGCGGATGACGCTGACCGGCCTGGCGCTCGGGTCATACGCGCTCGCGACGTCCGAGGAATCGCGCAGGGTTCGCATCGGGCCCAAGGAGATTGCGCTCGGCGTGGCCTCGGCGAGCGTGCAGTACGTGACCTTCCAGGTGGGCGACCGCATGGCGCGGCGCATCATGCCGGCCGGCGAACGCGAGATCGCCGAGATCTACGCGCTGCGCACACTGCGCCCGAGGGCCGAGATCGGGGCGCGGTTGGCGCTCATCATCGGTCCGGCCGAGGAGCTCTTCTGGCGCGGTGCACTCCAGGCCGGGTTCATGCGCTGGCTGGGCCGATGGCCTGGCGCCGCCGCTGGCGTCGCCTCCTATGGTGGCGTGCACCTCGCGACCGGCAATTTGACGCTCACCGGCGCGGCGGCGGTCGGGGGCGCGCACTGGGCCATTCTGTACGCTGCCGGCGTGCCGCTCGGTGCGCTCATCGTCAGCCATGCAATCTGGGACATCTGGATCTTCCTGCTCCAGCCGACGGAGGAGCTCCCCGCCCCCACGGGCTGATGCCACCGTCGGTCAGTCAGGTGGGGACGCGGTCCGCTACCCTATCTGCCGGTCGGCTGGCGACATGCAGAGTCACCATGCCCCCGCTGAGATAGGCGATCCGGATGACCTCCAGGCCGGCCTCGCGCATGAGCGCAGCGACGCGCTCAGGGCCCGGGTAGTCCCGGGTGCTGCGCACGAGATAGGCATAGGCCTCACCCTGACCGACCAGACGACCGAGGAGCGGGACGAGACGGTCAAACCAGACGGCGGCGAGACGCCCGAGCCAGTGGGTTGGGCGCGCAATCTCGAGGCAGACGACCCTTCCACCCGGACGTACCACCCGACGCAGCTGCGCGAAGCCGCGCGCGTAGTCGGCCAGGTTCCGCATACCGAACGCGATGGTGGCCGCGTCGAAGGTGGCGTCCGGCAGTGGAAGGTCGAGGGCATCGGCCTCGATGAATAGCAGGTCGAGGCGGCCCGCGTGGCGGCGCCGCGCGAGCTCGATCATACGCGGCGAGAAGTCGACGCCTAGCACCGAGCCGCCCGGAGCGACGGCCTCGCGGAGATCGGCGCTGAGCGTGCCGGTGCCGCACGCCACGTCCACGACGCGCATTCCCGGCCGCGGGTCGATTGCCTGCACCGCACGCCGCCTCCAGTGCGGTTCCTGCAGCCCGCTGATGAGGAGGTTCATGCGGTCGTAGACCGGCGAGAGGCGGTCGAACATGCCCCGGATCTGGTCGGGCGCGGCGCGGTTTCCGTCCCTGTCGGCGTTCACGGACTGCATCGTACCGAGTCGCACCTCTCCCACGCCGCCATTCCCGTGCTCCGATGCGGTCGACGTGCGTCGTTCGAATCGCCGCACTTGGCGCCCATCGACTGACGGCCCCGCCCTGCACGAGCTACGACGGAAGACCATGGAGTACGCGGCAGCGGCAGGAACCCCGTACCGAAATTCGTGTTGTCGCATTGTGTTCCAACAAGGGTTGCCCGGGGAGCGGAGGAATTCATCTTCGTGCAAGGACGGTTTCGAGCGCGCCCTCGAACAGGCCCAAGAGGCGGCGGGCGGCAGAAATGTGGTGATCGGTGGTGGAGCAAGCAGCGCTCCAATTCCTCAAGCTCGGGTAGGAGAGGACGTTGTCTGCATCGGTCTTTTTGGCGAGCCGAGTGGCGTGCGACAAAGGCGTGCATCAGGACAGTGCCGAAACCCGCCTGGCCGCTCGCCATGAGGTAGCCCTGGCATGAGCTCCACGCGAGTTGGCCTCGCGCCGCCAGTGGCCGCTAGAAGAAGTACAGCTACCGTGGACAGCCGGTCTACGCCTGGACAACCACTGTCGCCATCATGCCCGCCTCCCAGTGGCCGGGTACGTGGCACCCGATCGTGATCTGACCAGCCGTGCTGAAGTGGTAGATGAACTGCCCCGAGTCATGGGCCACCAGGTAGATCCCGTAGCCCATGTGCTGCATGGCCCTCACCTGCTGGTTCCCCCTGAGATTCATGACCTCTGCGTGGTGGGCCCGCTGCTCATCCATCGAGCCGATGTACAGCTCGTGAGGGACGTCGGTCGGGTTCGTCACCTGGAAGCGGATGGTCTCACCTGCCCGCACCTCGAAGTGATCGGGCACGAACTTCATACCGCTGATCGAGACCGGAATGTCACGCGTGGCCGGCGGGGAGGCGGCGAGGTTCGGGCTCCAAACGCAGCCCGACAGGGCGAGGGCGAGGCCGACGGCAACGGCCGGAAGGCCGAATCCGGCGCGCGCGTAGCCGATGAACGGCGCGAAACCAGGGCCGCGTAGCACGGCACGCCTCCTTCCCTTGGGCCTCCGTGATGACCGGTGCAGTCGGGTCCAAGTACGTGATGCTAGGCGCGGCTCGGTCGTGGCTCGAAGGGCCAAATGTCCTGAATTTGCCTGCCGATGGGCGTTAGTGTCTCAGCAGCTGGTGGAACAGGCGCCGCCAAAGCGGGGTGTATGGTGAGCAAACCATGCCCGACCAGCCCTCCATCCTGGTATGCGGTGCCACCGGCGCACTCGGATCGCGGATCGTCCGCGGGCTAGTGGAGGCCGGCATCCGAACGCGGGCGCTCGTTCGGCCGCAGAGCGCTGCCGCTGCCCTCGAGGCGCTGGGTGTCGAGGTGGTGCGCGGAGACCTGCGCGATCCGCAGTCCCTGGAGCCTGCGGTTGCCGGCGTCGCCACCATCGTCAGCACCGCGAACTCGATCGGGCGACGCTTCGCGGGAGAACGCGACCTCGGCATGCAGGCGGTGGACGACGAAGGATATGCCGCCCTCATCCACGCGGCGGAAACGGCGGCCGTGGGTCGATTCGTGTACCTCTCCCTCGGAGGCCCCGCCCTGCTCGTAAACTCCCCGTTCACGAATGCGAAGCGCGCCACCGAAGCGCGACTGCGCCGTTCACCGATGCACGAGGTCATCGTTCGCCCCGATGCCTACCAGGAGCTCTGGTTCTCCTCGGCCGTCGGCTTCGACCCAGCCGCTGGGAAGGTGATGATCTTCGGCCGCGGCTTGAGCCGCGTCAGCTACGTCGGCATGGACGATGTCGCGGCCGCGGTGGTCGCGTTGGCAAGGGCCGCGGAACCGCCGCGCGTCGTCGAGCTCGGTGGCCCAGAGGCGATCACACGCATCGAGGCCGCGGAAGCCTTTGCGAGCGCCATGGACCGGCCGGTCCGGCGGCGACACATCCCGCGCGGGGCGCTGCGCATCGGCTCACTGGTCCTCAGGCGCCCCAAGCCTGAGCTCGCCTCGTCGATGGCCATGGGCTTGGCGATGGACACCGCCGACTCAGGACTGGGGCCGCAGGCATTCGCGGAGCTCGGCATCGAGCCGAGGTCGGTCCGGACCTACATCGCAGAGGTTGCTCCGACGCTGACCGGCGGGTGACGACCGAGCGGGTCCTCGGAGAGCAGAGAGTTGGACCGATCCACGGCTGGATCCAAGGGAGCTGGTCCCGTTCAGGATTTGTTTCGCGAGCTCGTCCCCTGTGAAGCTCGGCAGGGCGAGCCGGACGCCCGGCTCGCGGTCACCCGTCGATGTCACGCATGATCACGCTCGGACGGCGCCCGAGACCGGACCCAGCCGTTCTGCCCAGGGCAAGGCCGCGACGCGCGGGGTGAGGCGGCCGACACGATCGGCTGGTTCGAGAAGCCAAAGCGCATCGGTTGCACGATCATCGCCTACGAAGGCGCCCTCGACCATCCCGAGACCGATGCTGCCTGGCAGCGGATCGCCGAGGAGAGGGTCACCGGCGTCTTCAGCTCCCCCACCGCCATCCGCGCCCTCATGCGCTACGGCGACGAGGGGCCAGCGCGCCACGACCTGTCGCGCGTACAGCGCGTCATGAGCGCCGGCGAGGTGCTCAACCCACCCGCCTGGGAGTGGCTCACCCACGTCTTCGACGGCCGCGTGCCGGTGATCGACCACATGTGGCAGACCGAGACCGGCGGGCCGATCTTCGGCAACCCGTACGGGGTCGAGCTGCTCGCCGTCAAGCCCGGCTCGGCGGGGATCCCGATGCCCGGCATCGAGGCGCAGGTGGTGACTCCCGAGGGCGATCCGGTCCCGGCTGGCGAGAAGGGACTCATGGTCCTCCGGCGGCCGTTCCCTGGCCTGATCACCACCCTGTGGGGCGAGCCGGAGCGCTACGTGACCGACTACTGGCGGCGCATCCCCGGGCAGGAGGTCTACTACGTCGGCGACGCGGCGCACGTCGACGAGGACGGCTAT
>JBBSCG010000081.1:0-5331 GCA_038250515.1 Candidatus Limnocylindria bacterium | reverse complement strand
GGCTCATCGTCAAGAGCCAGGCGTCGCTGCGCGAGATTGACCCGGACGCGATCGTCCGCGAGATTCTCGCCGAGGTGCCCATCGGCCAGACGTTGAACGTGAGCGCGGCCAGCTAGCGGAGAACACCCGACCATGGGCGGCCTGGCGCGGCAGCTGCGCTTCATCTTCATCGGTACCGTGTTGGTCGTCGCCGCCTTCAGCACGGGCATCACGTTCCTCTTCTTCCTGGTCTACCTGCTCGGTGCGCTGGTCCTCGGCTCGTGGATCTTCGCGCGCCACGGATTGCGCGGCGTCCGCGCCGGCTATCACGTCATGAATCCGCGCGCACACGTCGGCGAGGTGCTGCAGGCCGTGTATCGCATTGACAATGGCAGCGGGCTGGGCAAGCCGTGGGTCGAGCTGTGGAACGAGTCGTCGCTGCCGGCGACGCTTCCCGGTCGGGTGATCGGCGTGCGCGGGCGTGCCAGCCGGCAGTGGCTGGCCAAGGTGACCCTGTCGCGTCGCGGGAGCTACCGGCTGGGCCCGTTGCGTGTCCGTACCGGCGACCCCTTCGGCCTGTTCACGACCGAGATGGTGGTCGGCCAGCCGACCGGCGTCGTCGTCTTTCCCAAGACCCAGCCGCTGCCGCATTGGCGACTGCCCCCCTCTCCGGTCGACGGCAGCCGTCCGGCCCGTCGCCGCTTCGACACTGCCTCGCCGCTGGTCAGCAGCATCCGGCCGTACGTCCAGGGAGACGCCATCAACCGCATCCACTGGCTATCGAGCGTGCGGCACAACGAGCTGCAGGTGAAGGAGTTCGACCTCGAGCAGGCCGCCGACCTGTGGATGATCCTCGACCTCGACCGCTCGACGCATGCCGGAGTCGGCGACGAGGCATCGGTCGAGACCGCGGTGACCGCCACCGCGTCCATCGCGCTCCAAACGCTGGGCGAGAACCGGGCGGTGGGGCTGACCGCGTCGGCGCGGCGCGTGCACCTGCTGCAGCCCGATCGTGGCACGCGCCTGGAGCAGAAGATCCTTCACCTGCTGGCCAACGTGCAGGCCGACGGCTCGCAGCCGCTGGCCGAGGTGGTGGTCGAGGTCCTGCCGCAGCTGCGGCGCGGGATGACGCTGTGCATCGTCACCGGCTCGACCCGGCGAGATTGGGTACGGGCGCTGGCCGGGTTGCGACGCCGCGGCGTCGGCGCGGTCGTGGTCCTGGTCGATCGGACCTCGTTCGTGAAGCGCGAGGACGACGAGAGCCGCGCTGAGCTGGCCGCGGTGCGGCACGCGCTGGCGGAGTACGACATCGAGCACCACCTGGTGCGCGCCGGCGACGACCTCGCCCAGGCGCTGGGTGGGCGGAGCCGGGTCCGTGCCTGAGCCGCTGCGACGCTTCCTGCATCCCCGCGAGGGCTGGCTCAGCCTGGCCCTGCTGTTCGTCATGCTATTGGCGCTCACCTGGTCGGTGCAGTCCGCGAGCTGGCTCGAGCGGCTCGAGTTCCTCATGCCGGTCGGCCTGTACGCGGCGACCGCCGGTGCCATCCTGGGCCTCCTTCCGCTGAGCGTGGTCGTGACGCTTCCGATCGCCGCGCTGCTGGGCGCCGCCATCGTGCTGTGGACGGTCGGCGGCGAATACTTCACCGATCTCGACCAGCCCGGCCGGCTGCTGGCGCTCAACGGCGACAGCATCGGCTTCGTGCGCAGCCTGCTGAATCAGGCCTATCCGACGCAGCTCTCGCCGTACGCGGTCGGCCTGGCCGTGCTGATGTGGTCCATTGGCTTCATCGCGGCCTACACGATGTATCGCCATCACCGCGTGCTCGACGCGATCCTGCTCGTCGGTGCCGCGCTGATCGTGAACATGAGCGCAACCTTCACCGACCTGTTCGGCTACCTCGTGCTGTTCGTGCTGGCCGCGTTGCTCCTCTGGCTGCGCGGTGCGCTGCTCAATCGTGAAGAGGGCTGGCAGCTGCGGCGGGTCAACGAGAACACGGAGGTGCCGGTCTCGATCATGCGCAGCGGGATCGGCTTTATCGCCGGGAGCATCGTGCTGGCCTGGGTGCTGACCAGCGTGGCGGTCGCCGCGCCGCTGACCGGCGCGTGGCGCAGCCTGGACGGTGTGTGGAGCGGACTGCAGAACAACCTCGACGGCGTTTTCGGCAACCTGACGAATCCCGAGTCGCGCTTCAGTGGCACAACCTTCGGCTCGAAGTTCCGGGTCTCCGGAACGTGGGTCAGCAATGACGCCGAGGTGATGACCGTCGGGTCGCAGCACGCCTACTACATGCGCACGATCACCTATGACCGGTACACCGGGCACGGCTGGGACCGCAGCGAAGGGTCGAGCCGGCCGGTCGCCGCCGGCGATCCGATCTTCCCCGCGGCCACTCCGGAGCGGCCATTGGTCGAGGACGCCTTTGAGATCGAGACGGTGAGCGTGCAGGTGCAGGGCGACATCGGGCGGAACCTGTTCGCGCCTGGATTCCCGACCACGGCGCTCGTGCCCGTATCGGTCTATCAGTCGGCCGGCCAGCCGTTGCTGGGAGGTTTGGAATCGGCCAACTCGATTGCCAGCGGCGATGGCTACCAGGTCACCGCCGCGATCTCGAATGCCACCGAGTCGCAGCTGGCGGCTGCGGGCACGAAGTATCCGGCCCAGATCGCCCAGTTCTACCTCGGGACCGATGGCGTGACCGAGCGCACCCGCGCGCTGGCCGAAAACATCATCGCCGGCGAGAAAGATCCGTATCACATGGCCGATAAGCTGGCCGATTATCTTCGCACCAGCCCGGACTTCACCTACTCGACGTCGGTGGATGCGCCGGACCCGAGCCGAGACCTCGTCGACCAATTCCTGTTCGATCCCAACGGTCGGCGCGGCTACTGCGAGTACTTCGCTTCGGCCATGGCGGTCATGGCGCGCAGCGTCGGGCTGCCGTCCCGCGTGGCGGTCGGCTTCGCGCCCGGCAAGCGGCTGGCGGAGGGCATCTACGACTATCGCGAGCGGAACGCGCATGCCTGGGCGGAGGTCTACTTCCCCGGCTACGGTTGGCAGATCTTCGAGGCGACGAAATCGATCAGCCCGCCGGCGCGCGAGCGTGGCACGCCTTCGCCCGTCAACGAGAACGCGGGTCCGGGCGGCAACGCCGGAGGAATCGGCCTGATCGAGACCGATCCGGGACACGTCTCCGCGCTGCCGTCCTTCCACCCGGCGCCGGGTGCCGTCCAGCCGGGAGCGACCGCGACGCCGGATGCGGCGCGCCAGGGGAACGCGACGGTGATCGTGGTCATCATCCTGGCGGCGTTGGCGCTGCTCGCGTGGCAGTTGCTTCGCTCGCGTCGTCGCTGGCGCTTCATGGCGCCGGGCGATCGACAGTGGCATCGGCTCACGCTCGCCACCGACCGCGCGGGCGTGGGTCAGCAGGCGTCCGAGACGATCTACGAGTACGCGGGTTGGCTCGAGGGTCAGATACCTCAGCGGCAACCGGAGATCCAGACCATCGCCGATGCCAAGGTGTGGCAGAGCTACTCGGGACGCTCGATGGGCGAGTCCATGATCGAGCGCATCGAGCGGGCATGGTCGCGCATGCGGCTGCCGCTGCTGTGGCTCGGCGCGCGACGTCGGCTGCGTGCGTTCCTGCATCCGGGCGGGAGCGCGCGCGACAACTGAGCGGCGTCTCTGCGAGGCACCCTGCGAGGCACCCTAGAGAGCCAGCGGCTCTCCTTCGGACTCGTCGACGTGCGTCGGTCCGCGGCCGAGCAGGTGCTGCGCATCGTTCCAGTCTTCCAGGCGCCAGCCGGCGTCATCGGTCCAGAGCAGGATCGAAAGTGACGCGTTGTCCAGGTCGAGAGCCCAGGTCAGCGGCGGCGACAGGTCGAGCAGATGCCGGGCGACCAGCCGCAGCGTGCCGCCGTGCGAGACGAGGCAGATCGGCCATGTGCTGCTCGACTGGACCTCGTCGAGCAGTTGGCTGACGCGCCGAGACGCATCCGGCAGCGGCTCGCCGCCGGGAGGTTGCATTTCGTCGTGCCGGCGCCAGGCGGCATAGCGGGCGGAGTCGTGCTGCTCGAGTTCGGCATGCGTGCGGCCCTCCCACTCGCCCTGCCCGATCTCCATGAGGCGCGGCTCGGCCTCGACGGCGATGTCGCCGACCGCGGCGGCAATCAGCTCAGCCGTCTCCCGGGCACGACGCAACGACGAGGCGATGATCCGTGCCGGCGGCTCCTCGCCGCTGCCCAGGCGCCGGCCCAGCAGCCGCGCCTCCTCGCGTCCCTTCTCAGAGAGCGGCGGGTCGAGATGGCCCTGAAAGCGGCCCTCGCGATTCCAGTCGGTGACGCCGTGCCGGACCAGCAGCAGCCGGTGGTCGACACTCACCGGGTGGTGGCGGCGGCCGTTGCTCTGAGCCTCTCGTAGGTGTCGGACGTGGCGGCCATGGCGGTGTCCGTGTCGGCCGCGACGCCGAACTCGGTCAGCGTGTCGCCCAGGACGCGTATCGCATCGGTCAGCTCGGCGAGCGATACGTCGCCCATGTGGCCGAATCGCAGGATCTTGCCGGCCCACTTGCCCTGTCCGCCGGCCATTGCCAGTCCGCGATCGCGCATCGCGCGGTTGAGAGACGGCCATTCCAGCCCGTCCGGCAGCCACGCCGCGGTGACGGTGTGTGAACGACATGCGGCGGGTCCCACAAGCCGCAGTCCCAGCGCCTCCAGGCCTGTCTGCACGGCGGCCGCCTGTGCGGCATGTCGTAGCCAGGTCCGCCGCGGACCCTCGTCGAGCAGGCGGCGAACGCCGACACGCAGTCCGTACAGCACGCTGACCGCGGGCGTCCAGGGTGTCTGGCCCTTCTCGGCCCAGTTTCGCGCCTGGCCGAAGTCGAAATAGAAACGCGGCATGCGGGCGTGCTCCTCGGCGGCTCGTGCGCGCTCGCCGACCGCCACGATGGTGATCCCCGGCGATGCCATCCACGCCTTCTGGCTGGCGCTGACGACGACGTCGACGCCCCAGGCGTCCATCTCGAAGGGGATCGCGCCCAGCCCGCTGATGCCGTCGACCAGGGCGAGCGGCGCGCCCGGCGCCCCGCGCACGACGGCGACCAGCTCGCGCAGCGGGTTGACCACGCCGGTGGAGGTCTCGTTGTGGGTCAGCAGGACCGCGGCATACGGCGGGGTGCCCGCCAGATGCGTACGCAGCGCGTCGGGATCGGCGGCTTCGCCCCACGGAACGTCGAGCCGCTCGACCTGCGCGCCGTGCATCTTGGCGATTGCGGCGAAGCGGTCACCGAACGCACCGATCGACACGGCGAGCACGCGGTCACCGGGTGACAGCGTGTTGACGATCGTGGCCTCCAG
>JBBSCG010000080.1:0-5339 GCA_038250515.1 Candidatus Limnocylindria bacterium | reverse complement strand
TGGCTCCGGCGGTAGGATTCGAACCTACGACCAAGCGGTTAACAGCCGCCCGCTCTACCACTGAGCTACGCCGGAACGAAGGGGAACGGCCGGGATTATAGGGTCCGGCCGGGCGCCTGGTCAAAAACGGGCGGCCAACGGGCCGCCCGTATCGGTCCCTTACTCCAGGTAGTCCTTGAGCTTGCGCGACCGCGAGGGATGACGCAGCTTGCGTAGCGCCTTTGCCTCGATCTGGCGGATCCGCTCACGGGTCACGTTGAAGTCGCGGCCCACCTCCTCGAGCGTCCTGGATCGGCCATCCTCCAGGCCGAAGCGGAGCTGAAGCACGCGGCGTTCACGCAGTGTGAGCGAGTCGAGCACGCCCTCCACCTGCTCCTTGAGGAGCTGATGCGAGGCGGCATCCGCGGGTGCCACCGATGCGAGGTCGGGAATGAAGTCACCAAGGTGCGAGTCCTCCTCCTCGCCGATCGGCGTTTCGAGGCTGACCGGCTCCTGGGAAACCTTCATGATCTCGCGCACCTTCTCCGGGCTGACCGTCTGCGGGCCGACGTCCTCGCGCTCGTCGACCTCGGGCTCGGTCGGTTCGCGCTGCAGCTTGTCGCGCAGTTCGCGCACGATCTCATCGCGGCTCATGCGTCGCGCGATCTCCTCCACGGTGGGCTCGCGGCCCAGCTCCTGCAGCAGCGTGCGACTGACACGGATCAGGCGATTGATGGTCTCGACCATGTGCACCGGGATGCGGATGGTGCGCGCCTGGTCGGCGATGGCCCGCGTGATGGCCTGCCGGATCCACCACGTGGCGTAGGTGCTGAACTTGAAGCCCTTCTCGTAGTCGAACTTCTCGACCGCACGGATGAGCCCGATGTTGCCCTCCTGGATCAGGTCCAGGAAGCTCATCCCGCGACCGATGTACTTCTTGGCGATGCTGACCACCAGGCGCAGGTTGGCTTCGGTCAGGCGCTTGCGCGCATCGGTGCTCTGCTCGACCAGCACGCCACGCCGCTGCTCAAGCGGCACATCCACCGGGATGGTCGGGTCGTACCCGAGCTCGCGCAGGTAGGCGGCGTCGTTGCCGTCCTCGATGTAGGCGCGCACGATCTGCTGCGCCGTCTCGCGGGCCCAGCGCTCGAGCTCATAGAGCTCGGTCGAACCGGCGTGGTCGATGGATCGGAACCGATAGGTGTGGCCGAACAGGACCGCCTGCTTGAGGCCCTCGGCCGGATCGGTCACGATCAGCTTGAGGATCGATTCGGCATGCATGATCCGCTCACGGGCAGCATCGTCGAGATCCTCGGCCCTGCGCGCCTTGGTGAGCTTGATGACCGGCGGCGTGATGGCCTCCGCCCGGCGGCCGACCCACCAGTCGATCGCGTCACGCGTGACCCGCGGCGACTCCTTCGGCAGGTCGAAGGCGCGCATGGCGGCCATCGCCCGGGCCTTCGGCTCGCTGCTCAGCGTGACCCACGTGTAGAGATCGACCATGGCGCGCGCCGCGTCTTCCACGGCGAGCTCGCCGAGCTCGATCGCCTTGGCCAGGACGACCTCTTCCTCCGCGGTCAGCAGCGCGACCTTGCCGATCTCCTTGAGGTACATCCGCACCGGGTCGTCGATGCCGATCAGGTCCGCGGCCAGCGCCTCGAGATCCTCCTCGACCTCGCCGCTGCCGCCCGCCTTCTTCTCCTGCTTCTCGGCTTCGGGCTCGGCGAGCAGGGTCGGCTGGTTCTGGGCGTCCAGGACCTCGACGCCCTGCTCCTCCGCGGCGGCGTAGAACTCCTCGACCTCGTCGGAATGCTCCTCGGGCTGCGGCATCACCTCGAGGATCTGGTCCTGCGTAATGAAGCCCTCGCTGCGGCCCTTCTGCAGCAGGCGGCTCAGCGCGTTGCCGCGCGCCTTTCCGTTGGTTGCGGCTTTACCGCCGCCTGACGACTTCGGCTTGCCGCTGGCCGCCTTGGCAGTCGTCGTCGCCTTCGAGGCCGATGCAGCCGCCGGCCTGGTCGGCTTGGCCTTCGACTGCGCTTCCTCGTCAACGGTCGTGTCGCGCTTCTTTGTGGTCGTGGTCGCCACGCTCAACTCCTCCTGGCACCGGCTCGCGCCGGTTCTCGCATCGTTTTGGTCACCTCGGCCTTCTCGCGGCCGAGTCGCATGATCTGTTGTTCAATCGTTTCGAGCCGTCGTCGATCCCCCTCGCGCTGCGCCTCCTCGAGGAGCAGCCTCCCGTCGCGTATCTGCTCCTCGATGCGCGCGGTGCGCAATCGCATCAGGCAGGTTCGCAACGCCTCACGGGCCGCCTCGCCACCCAGCCGCGGTTCCGCTTCGGCGCGTGCCACATCAGCCAGCAGAGCGCGCGCCAGCGAGGTGGTGGCAGGATCCAGTGAGGCCACGAATGCCTCCAGTTCGGCGCCGGATACGCCGCCGGCGGCAGCCCGTTGCCGCCACGCACCGATCAGTGACAGCGCGACGGCGTCACGGAACGGAAGCCGTCCGGTAGCGTCGCTCGCGGCGTAATCGTCGAGCTCGTCGACGGCCGCCGGATTCAGCAGCAGCAGCTGGATCGTCTCGGCCTCCAGCGGCGTGAGCATCGGAGCTGCTTCCGGCTGTGCCGACGGCGGCGGACGAACGGGTTCGTGCCGCGGCGCGGGCGCCTGCGCCAGTGCCTCGTTGAGGACGCGCTCCTCGACGTTGACCGTCCGTGCGAGCTGCTGGATATACAGTGCCCGCTCGATCGGGTCCCCGACGCGGCGCAGCAGATCGATGACGCGAGCGGTCAGCTCTCGTCGGCCGGCGACGCTGTTCAGATCCACGCTCGCCGCGGTGCGGTCCATGAAGTACTCCACCACCGGCTTGGCTGCGGCGACGGCGTCACGCCACGCATCGGGATCGGTCCGGATGAGCTCATCTGGATCCTTGCCCGCGGCAATGCGGATGACCCGCACCTTGCTCACGCTCTGGTCCGGGCCGAGCTCGGCGAGCAGCCCGCGCTGGGTCGCGGCCTCGCCCGCCAGATCGACGTCGTAGGCCAGCGCCACGCCGTCCGCATAGCGCGTCGCCAACTCGATCTGCCCGTGCGTCAGCGCCGTGCCGAGCGACGCGACGACGTTGGTGAAGCCGGCCTGGTGAGCGGCCATCACATCGGTATAGCCCTCGACGATCACCGCCAGCTTCTCGCGTCGAATGGCGACCTTGGCAAGGTCGATGGCAAACAGCGTGCGGCTCTTGTCGAAGAGCAGCGTGGCCGGCGAGTTCAGGTACTTCGGGCCTTCCCCATCCGGCATGATGCGGCCGCCAAGCCCGACCGCGCGCCCGGACTGGTCGCGGATCGGAATGATGATCCGGCCGCGGAACTTGTCGATCACCCCGCCACGGTTCGATGCGCTCGCCAGTCCGGCGCCGACCAGCTCGTCGTCGCTGAAGCCGCGTGAACGCAGCCGCTTGGTCAGCGCGTCCCAGGTCGTCGGCGCGAAGCCGATGGTGAAGCGCTCGAGCGTATCCTCGCTGAGCTGCCGCTCGACCAGGTAGGCGCGGGCGCGTTCCGCCTGCGGTGTGCGCAGCAGGACCTCGCGATACCAGCCAATCGCCGCTTCGAGCGCCTCGCGCAGGCGCTTGCGCTGCCGATCCTCGCGCGCCGTGCGCTCGCTGAGCTCGACCCCGGCCTTCTCCGCGAGCCGACCGAGCGCTTCGCGGAACTCGAGGCCGTCACGCCGCATCAGGAAGCTGAAGATGTCGCCGCCCTCGCCGCAGCCGAAGCAATGCCAGCTCTCCCGATCGGGATTGACCACGAACGAGGGGGTCTTCTCGGCATGAAATGGGCAGAGACCCTTGTACGCGGTACCGGCACGCTTCAGCGCGACGGTCTCGCCGACCACGTCGACGATACTCAGCTTCGATTTTATCTCGGCGACGATGCCAGATGAAGTCATACGACGGGCAGGTTCTCGGCGCCTCGAGGCGCTGTCAAGGGGTTTGTCAAGGGCTGGGACTCCATTTTAGCATGCTGTCAAGCGTTGTCGACCGATTCCCCATGGTTGCACCCGTAAACTACACTCCAACCGACAACCGACCATTGCGTACCTGACTGCACCGGAGGATGCATTGCCGACGCCGTCCGAGGACGAGCTACTGCGCGTGGCCTTCCGCGACGTGCACGGCACGCGCCTGCACGGCTTCGCGCTGCTGGTGACGCTCGGGGATCGGCGGCGGGCTGCGGATGCGGCGCGTCAAGCGCTGGCCGAAGGGGCGCGTCGTGTCGACGAGCTGCGCCATCCGGAACGCTCGGCCGCTTGGCTCCGAGCACGCGTCCTGCGCTCCGTGGTCCGCGTCTCATTCGATCACCAGGATGCGCCGACCACCGAAGCTCGCCTGGCAGCTTTACGTCCGATGCGCATTGGCCGGTCGGTGCTCCAGGCGCTGTCGACGCTCTCGACGACCGAGCGCGCTGTCTTGGTGGCGTCAGGCATCGAGCGGCTCGCGCCTTCGGACGTCGAGGCGATTGTCGACGCGGCCCCGGGCGCCACGCGGCGCCTTATCGCAAGGGCACGAGCGCGGTACCTCGCAGCCTCGCGCAACGGGGAGGCTGATTTTCAGCCGGGTCCCCTCACCGAAGGGGTGCTGCGCATCGCGGCCCGAATCGTCTCTCCCGCCGGAGAACGGTGAGCGACCCACATCAGACCTTTGCGGCCTGGCTGGCAGACGGAGCGGTCGGCGAGCCGGCACGCGACGCAGCCCTCCACGCATCGGTCTGCCCCGAGTGCATGCGTCAATTGGTCGCGCTCGATTCGCTGACGTCGATCGACGTCGGCCGCGCCGCCCTGCCCGCTTCTCGGCCAAGCGTCGCGGCTCGACCGCGGCGGCCGACCCTCTCCGGTCGCCTCGTCACGCTCACGGCAGCCGGCGCGCTCGCGGCGCTGGTCCTCGGCATCAGCGGTCCGCTGCTGCTCGACGGCCGGCCGGGACCGTCGCCGAATCACGGCACGGGCGGCGTGCTCGGCGCGACGGGAACGCCACGGGCTCAGCCATTGGCCACGGCGGTTGAATCGCCGGCCGCGACATCCCCGGAGCTCGAGACTGGCACGCCAGCGCCATTGCCCAGCCGATCCTCGATCGCGTCAGCCCCGGCCGCCGCTACGCTTCGGCCACGCCCGACCCCAACGGCGCATCCAGGTGGGACCCCGACGCCCCAGGCTTCCCGCCCAACCTCGACACCGAGCGTGCCGGCCTCATCGAGTCCGAGCGCGACAGCCTCCTCAACCATCCGGCCCAGCGAAACACCAACGCCGACGGCGACCACCTCACCGTCGCCGTCCGCTTCTGAGTCGGCAACGGCTTCGTCCTCCCCCAGCCCC
>JBBSCG010000079.1:0-5370 GCA_038250515.1 Candidatus Limnocylindria bacterium | reverse complement strand
GGCCGGAGCGGCGCATGACATCGTGATGTTCTCCTTGGTCCGAAGCGATCTCGACGCGTGACTGGCGCTTCCCTCACGTAGGCCGGCGTTTCCGTTGCTCAACTGCAGCCGCCTGACGCCTCGCGCTACGCTTGCGGTTTCGGGGCAACCGTATGACGAAGGGAGCGGGGCATGGAGCCGAACGGCAAGACTGCGTCGGAACAGGACGGCGTGTCCTCCGCTGTGCAGCTCCAGGCGCTGCTGTGGCGGATGCGCGCCGACCTTGAGCGACTGATCGCCGAGGCCGGACCGACCCGCATGGAGCTGCCGGGCGCGGCCGGTGACTGGACGTTCAAAGGCGTCATCGCGCACCTTACCTACTGGCGCTGGTGGTCGGTCGCCCGCATGGAAGCCGCGGTGCGGAACGCGGTGCCGGTGCCCCCGTGGGAGAGCGGCCTCGACGAGGATGACGCCGAAGACACTGAGCGGATCAACCAGCAGGCCTACGCCGCCAACCGCGATCGCCCCGTCGCCGCCGTGCTGCGCGATTCGCGAGACACGTTCGATCGCCTCGAGTCCGCCCTCCTGACCCTCCCCGAAGCGGACCTCTTCGCGACTGACCGATATCCCTGGCTGGGTGGCTACGCCGCCGCCGCGATCGTCCACGGCAGCGCCGGACATCTGTACGACGACCATGTACCAGGGATCACCGAGTGGCTCGCCCGAAGCAGCCCGCGCTGATGCGCGCCGGTTCGCGGCGGTGACCGAGCTGCCGCTGAGCGGCATTCGCGTGCTCGATTGCAGCCGCGTACTGGCCGGCCCGTTCGCCACCATGCTGCTCGCCGATCTTGGCGCGGATGTCATCAAGCTCGAATCGCCCGCCGGCGACGAGACGCGCACCTGGGGACCGCCATTCTGGGGCGATCCCGACGACGGCCGCAGCGCCTACTTCGCGGCGATCAACCGCAACAAGCGCAGCATCGCGGTCGACCTTCGGACCGATGCCGGCCGCGAGATCCTCGACCGCCTGGCGGCACGTTCGGACCTGCTCGTCCACAACTTCCGCCCGGCGACCGCGGCGCGGCTTGGCCTTGAGACCGCTCGCCTTCGAGCGGCGCATCCGGACCTCGTGGTCGCGGTCGTCGGCGGGTTTCCACAGGATCCCGATCGTCCGGCATACGACCTGTTGGCGCAGGCGGCATCGGGCCTGATGTCGATCACCGGCGAGCCGGACGGACAGCCGATGAAGGTCGGCGTCGCGCTGCTCGACCTCATCGCCGGCCTGCAGCTGGCGGTCGGCGCACTCGCATCCCTCGCCTCACGCGGCAAAGGCCGAACCGTCGACGTCAGCCTGGTCGAGGTTGGCGTCACGTCGCTCATCAACGTGCTGGCCAACCACCTGGCGACCGGCGATGAGCCGGATCGCCATGGCAACGCACATCCGAACATCGCGCCGTACGAGGCATTCACGGCGCGCGACGGCCACCTCGTCATCGCCGTCGGCAACGACGCGCAGTTTCAGCGCCTTCTCGACACGCTTGGATTGACCGATGCCGACCGTCGAGTCGCGACCAACCCGGCTCGGCTCGCCCATCACGACGAGCTGGCGAGCTGGCTCGGCACGACGATCTCGACGCGCGGTCGTGACGAGCTTGTCGATGCCCTGCTCGCTTCGGACGTTCCGGCCGGTCCGGTCCTGACGGTCGGCGAAGCCGTGCAGTCGATGGAGGCGGCGCACGATGATGGCTGGGCGGAGAGTGTCGACGGCATGCGCCTCGCTCCGAATCCGATCCGCATCGATGGCGCGCGCGCGCCCGTCGATCGGCCGCCGCCGACGCTTGGTCAGCACACCGACGAGGTGCTGAAGGAGATCGGCCTCGACCAGGGCTGAGTCAGCGCGCTGCCTCGTCGTACGCCTGCTGGTCGACCTCTTCGAACCACTGGGTCTCCTCGAACGACAGCGCGAGGTGCGACACCGCATGCGCAGCCGATGCGCCGTGCCAATGCTGCTCATCAGGCGAGGCGTAGACCAAATCCCCGGGCCGCAGCGGAGCACTCTCGCCATCGCGCGTCGCGGTGCGTCCCTCACCGTCGGTCACGTACAGAAACTGGCCGTTCGGGTGTGCATGCCAGTACGTCCTGGCACCGGCCTGGAAGGTCACCAGCAACGCCGTACCGCGCGGGGCGTCCACCGAGGCCAGGTCCTTCATGGCAACCGATCCCGAGAAGTGCTCATTACCGGCGGGAGCCGACGAGACGGCGTCAATACTTGTTCGTTTCATGTATCGGAGCGTATCAGCCCTGCCGTCGGATGGCCGGCGGAGGCGCGGAGACCTGGCGCTCGCTGGCGATGCGGTTCGTAGCGGTCTCGGGCGATGTGGGCACTGAGCGCGCGTCGGCGGCGGCAGCAGGTAGCGACTCCAGAAAATGATCAACCACCGTCCCGGCGCCGCGCGAGCGGAAGAACGCTTCGCCCTCGACGACAGCTGCCTCCGCCTCCGGAAATCGACCGCGCGCGATCGTTCCCAATCCCAGGCAGAGGAGGGCGCGCCAGAGCAGTACGCCGGCCTTGTCGGCCAGATCGAGCGCGTCGATGAAGGCACTGCGCGCGTCGACGTGGTGCGCCGGCATCGGGCTCGCGTCGGAACCCATCAGCCGCAGTGCCGCCGAAATCGCAGCATCGATCGCGTCCTTGAGCCTGCCGGTGACCTGGAAATCGGGGGAGGCGGCGGCCAGCGCCTCGAGACGGTCCTGGTCCTGCGCCATCAGCGCGGCCGCGATCGCCCAGCGAACGTTGACGGAGCTCTGCTCGCCGCCCCAGGTGGGCCGGGTGACGTCAAAGGCCTCGACGTATCTGCCGGCAGCCAGATGCAGCACGCTTGCCACGCCGAGCAGGCTGTGCTCCGCCTGCTGGCTGGCGGAACCCACGGCCGCCTTTGCCTCGGAGGCCAGCGCCGCCGCGCGCTGCAAGTCGCCATGCAGCGCATATCGGACAGCCGTCTCGCTGAGGAACCAGCCCCGGTAGAAGTCGCTCGTCTCGGTGGTCGCCTCTGTCGCAATATCGACCCACGCGTCGAGATCGCCGAGTTCGCCCGCACCCGAGATGAGCACACCGAGGAACTGGGCCGACCAGGTGCGGGCGCCGAGGCGCGACGCGATCTCGTAGGCGTCCTGGGCATTCGCCTGCGCGGACCGCCGATCGTCCATGGACAGCACCGCGGCGATGTTGTTTCGGGCGCGGAGCTGCGCCTGGATATTCCCGTCTCGCTGCGCCACGTCGATCGCACCGCGCAGAAGGATCTCCATCTCGCGCCAACGGCCGAGGACCTGGAGTGCCGGGCCCTTGGTGATGATCGTCTCGAGAATGAGTTCCGGCTGGTCGCGTGTCGCGGGCGAGGCGAGGACGCGATCGGCCCATTCGACAGCCTCGGGGGCGCCTTGGATCATCAGCGCTCGCGCCACCTCGGCTTCCGCGTGCGCATGCTCGACCGATGGTGGGAGATCGGCAGCCTCGTCGAGTGCCTCACGGAGGATGACAACGGCCGTCCGATCGTGGTGCTGCGACATTTCCACCGCTCCACGCAGCGCTCGAGCTCGCAGGAGGCCCAGGCGGTCGCCGATCGACCGCAGGAGCTCGATCGCCCGGTCGGCGTGGGCGACCGCCGATTCGTAGCGGTTGGCGTTCATCGCTGCACGGGCAGCTCGCTCTTCAAGGGCAGCCAGGTCGCCATCGACTGTCGTGATCGAGAGCGCCTGCTCGAGATAGACCAGCGCGCCGTCGTAAGAATGGAGCACCAGCGACCGATCCGCCGCCGCCCGCAGCGCAATGCGAGCCTGCGCCGCGAGCGCGTCAGCCTCGGCACCGGGCCCGGTGGCCGCGTGCGCGTCCATGTAGTGGCTGGCCAGCACTCCGGCCAGCTCCTCCTCGCCCAGCGACTCGAAGTGACGGGCCGCGGCGAGGTGCAGCGCACGGCGATCGGCCCGTGACAGCGAGCCGTAGGCCACTTCGCGGACGATGCCCTGCACAAACTGATATTGCCCCCGCTCGGGGGAGCGCGGGTTGGTCTCGTGCAGCAGCAGGTCGCGTCGCACAAGGGCGGCGAGGCGCGAAACGAGCGTCGCCTCGTCCTCGCCGGCCACGCCGGCCAACCCGACGACGGTAAAGCTCTGCCCCAGAACGGCGGCCTGCTGGAGCAGCATCCGCTCCGCCGGATCGAGGGCGTCCAGCCGCGAGGCGATGAGCGCCTGCAGCGTCTCGGGTACGGCGAGCTGCTCGAGTCGGCTTGTCAGCTCCCAGTGGTTCCCATCCAGGGCTGGCGCCAGCTGCCCGCGGTCGACCAGCATCCGCAGCGTTTCAACGGCATACAGCGGAATGCCCTCGCTGCGGTCGACGATCGCCGCCAGTGCATCGCTCGGGATGGCGGGAATGAGGCCCCGGATCATGGCCTCGACGTCGGCGCGCGGGAGCGGCTCGAGCTGCATCGTCGTCGCGCTGCGCACGCCGCTGCCCCATCCCGGGCGCCGCTCGGCGAGCTCCGGTCGTGCCAGGGTGATGACGAAGAAGGGAGCGTTGCGCGACGCATCCAGCAGATGCTCGATGAAGTCCAGCAATCCCTGGTCGGCCCACTGCACATCCTCGAATAGCAGGACCGTCGGCCCCTGCTCGGCGACCCGCTCGAAGAGCGTGCGCCACGCCGCGAAGAGCTCGTCGCGGCTGCCAGACGGCATCGGCGCCAGTGCCAGCAGGCCCGCGAGCCGCGGTTCGACCCAGGCGCGCTCGGCGGCATCCGGGATCCACTCCGCGACTGTCGCGCGCAGCTTCGCCTGGGCGGCGGCTTCGTCATCGGTCTCTGCAATCGTGGTTCGCTGGCGCACCATCTCGGCCAGCGCCCAGTAGCTGATTCCGTCGCCATAGGCTGGTGAGCGCCCAGCGTGCCAGTAGATCGTGCCGGCGACGCCGTCGAGGTACTTCTCGAGCTCCCAGGTGAGCCTGGACTTACCGATGCCTCCCTGCCCGATGACGCTGACCAGCCGCGCCTTTCGCTCACGCTCGGTCGCATGGAAGAGATCCTTGAGGAGCCGGACCTCGTCCTCACGGCCGACGAACGGCGGCTCGAGACCCTCGCTGCGCCCTTCGCCGCCGCGGCGCGAGACCACGCTCTTGGCTCGCCAGGCGGCGACCGGCGCCGCTTTGCCCTTCAGCTGCTGCTCACCTACCGGCTCGAAGGCGATCGCCTTGGCCGCGGCGCGATAGGTTGCATCACCCACGTACACCGTCCCCGGCGCCGCCGCCGACTGGAGACGCGAGGCGGTGTTCACCAGGTCGCCGGTCACGATTCCCTGGCCAACGGCGCCGACCGTCACCGCGGCCTCGCCCGTCAGCACACCCGC
>JBBSCG010000078.1:0-5543 GCA_038250515.1 Candidatus Limnocylindria bacterium | reverse complement strand
CGCGCGACGCGAGCCGCGATCGTCGGACTGGTGGCCGCCATTGACATCCCGATCGTCCACTTCAGCGTGGTCTGGTGGCGCGGCCTGCATCAGACCGCCACCTTCGGCGACCCGAGCAAGCTGCTGCATCCGTCCGCCCCTGCGCTCTTCGTCATCGCGCTGATGGGTATGCTCACCGCCTTCACCGTGGTGTGGGCCTACCTGATGATCCGTCGCTACCAGCTTGCCCGGATTGACTGGCAGATTGAAGAGCACGGTCGGCTCGGTCGCGTCAGCGCCGCGCGCCGCGTCAGCGCCGCGCGCCGCGTCAGCGCGTCGCTTCCTGTCGACGCCCGGCCCGAGGAAGCCGGCTCATGAGCGATCTCGCCTTCATCCTGGCTGCCTACGTCGTCATTCTCGGTGGTCTCGCGGTCTATGCGATCACGCTGCGGCGACGCGTCCGGGCGGCTCGCGAGGCATCGGTGCGCATCCGACACGAGGCAGACGCGGCCGGCGAGCGCCCAGAATCCCGACCATGAGCATGGCCCGGCCCGTGGCGCCGCCGTTGCCGCCCCGGCGTCGACGATGGGGCCTGATCGCCGCGGTCGCGGTCGTCGCGGCGGTGATCGCCTACTTCGCCTTCAGCAGCATCGGTGACGCGCTGGTCTACTACCTGACCCCTACCGAGCTGATGGCGCGTGGCGATGCCGCCTACGGTCAGCCGGTGCGCCTGGGCGGCCTCGTTGCGGCGGGCAGCGTCGAGCACGGCGGCTCGGCCGACCTGACCTTCGTCCTGACCGATGAGACGACGCGCGTGACGGTCCACAGCGACGTGCTGCCCACCACCTCGTTCCGCGAGGGCGCCGGCGCCGTCGTCGAGGGGACGCTCGGCCGCGACGGCGTCTTCGAGGCGAGCCAGGTCCTGGTCAAGCACGACGAGAACTACGTCGCCCCCAGCGGCAACGCGATTCCCAGCCACATCGCTCCCTGATCGGACCGATGCTTCCCACCCTCGGGCACGTGGCGATCGTCATCGGTCTTGGCGCCTGCGCGTATGCCGCGATTGCCTTCGTGATGGGCGGACGGCGGCGCGATCCGGCCGTGCTGAGCAGCGCCCGACGCGCGATGTACGCGGCCTTCGGCCTGGCTGCGGTCGCCAGCGCCGCGATGATGATCTCGCTGCTGACGCACGACTTCAGCGTCGAGTACATCGCTCGCAACAACGCGACCACCACGCCGCCGTTCTACTCGATCATCTCGCTGTGGGCGGCGCTCGAGGGCTCGATCCTGTTCTGGACCCTCCTGGCGCTCGGCTGGTCGGGCCTCGTCCTGCATCGGTACCGTGCGCGCCATGCCGCACTGATGCCATGGGTCGGCATGACACTGGCGCTGGTCGGCATCTTCCTGTTCAGCGTCATGGTCTGGCCGGGCAACCCGTTCACGCGCATCACCCCCATCCCGATCGAGGGCAACGGGCCGAACGCGCTGCTCCAGAACCACCCGTTCATGGGCCTTCATCCGCCGTTGCTGTACATCGGCTACACCGGCCTTGCCGTGCCCTTCGCCTTCGGCATCGCGGCGCTCATCACGCGGCGCACCGACGAGGCGTGGCTGGGGATCGTGCGGCGCTGGACGATCATTCCGTGGATCTTCCTGTCGTGCGGCATCGTGGCGGGGGCATGGTGGAGCTACGAGGTGCTCGGCTGGGGCGGCTATTGGGCCTGGGACCCGGTCGAGAACGCCGCGCTGCTGCCGTGGCTGACGGCCACCGCCTTCATCCACTCCTCGATGGTGGCCGAGCGCCGCGGAACGCTCAAGGTGTGGAGCATGGGGCTGGTGATCGCCACCTTCGTGCTGACCGTGCTCGGCACCTTTCTCACCCGCTCGGGCGTGGTGCAGAGCGTCCATTCGTTCACCCAATCGGCCATCGGGCCGTGGTTCCTGGCCGCCATCGTCCTGGCGCTGACCGGCTCCGTGGCCCTGCTGCTCTGGCGCCTGCCCGATCTCGGCGACCGGGGTGCCCCGCCCCGCGCGGTGAGTCGCGAATCAGCCTTCCTGTTCAATAACGTGCTGTTCCTGGGCCTGACCTTCGTCGTCCTGTTCGGCACGCTCATGCCGCTCATCTTCCAGGCGACGGGCGGTCAGCGCATCAGCGTCGGGACGCCGTACTACAACGGCCTGAACGTGCCGATCTTCGCGGCGCTGCTGTTCCTGATGGGCGTCGGCCCGGCGCTGCCGTGGGGTCGTGCGTCGTGGTCGAGCGTGCGGGAGCGGTTCGCCATCCCGGTCCTGCTCGCCGTCCTCGCGGTCGTCACGGCCTGGGCGCTCGGCATGCGCTCGCTGGCGCCGCTGCTCACGATCGGCCTCGCCGTGTTCGTCGGCTCGGTGATGGGTGACGAGATCATCCGCGGCTCTCGAGCGCGGTCTCGCGGCCGAGGCGAAGCCCCGCCGACCGCCGTCTGGCGCCTCGCCACCCGCAACCGGCGGCGCTATGGCGGCTACGTCGCCCACTTCGGCGTGCTGATCATGGCGGTCGCGGTGGCCATCAGCTCGACCATGGCGCAGTCCACGACCGCCACCCTGGCACCCGGCGAGAGCGCGACCCTGGCCGGCTACACACTCACCAACGATCGACTGGTGGTCGAGCCACTTCCCGATGACGCGCGCGTGACCGAGACCCGCGCCGAGATGACCTTCTCGGGCCCGCAGTCGGGAACCCTCGCAACCGCGTTGCGCGACTACCCCAACTCGTCGACTGCCATCGCGACCCCGGCGGTCCGCACGGCGCTCGGCGAGGACCTGTACGTCACGCTGCTCAGCTCGGACCCCAAGACCGGCAGCGTGATCGTGCGCATCTTCGTCAATCCGATGGTGGTCTGGATCTGGATCGGCGGCTTCATCCTGGCGCTTGGCGCCGCCTTCGCCATCTGGCCGGACGGCCGTCGCGTGCCCGCTGCAGCACCCGCCGCTGTGCCGGCCAAGGTGCCCGCGCGCGTTCCAGCGGAGGGTTCGTAAGGACCGATGCGGATGCTGCGCTGGCTCATCCTGCCGCTGTTGGTGATCCCGCTGAGCTGGGTCCTGCTCACCGGCTTTTCGGTCAATCCTAACGAGGTTCCGTCGGCGCTCATCGGCAAACCGATGCCGTCGTTCTCTCTGCAGACGCTGTCCGGGGAGACGCTCGACTCCGCCGATCTCGCCGGGCGCCCCGTGATGGTCAACTTCTGGGCGAGCTGGTGCGGTCCCTGCGTGACGGAGCATCCGCTGCTGCTTGATGCCCAGCGTCGCTACGGCGACCGTCTGGCCATCGTCGGCGTCATCTACCAGGATTCGACCGATGCCGCACGCGCCTTCCTGGACAAACACGGCGACGGCGGCTACCCGGATGCTGTTGACGAGGGGAGCCGCCTGGCGCTGGACTTCGGTGTCACCGGACCGCCGGAGACCTACTTCATCGACAGTTCCGGGGTCGTGCGGGCCAAGCAGTTCGGCCCGCTCGACGCGCCGGCGCTGCAGACGAAGCTCGCCATGATCGGGGTCAGCGAATGAGGGCTTTGCTGCTGCCCGTCTCCGTCGCCGCGTTGCTGGCCCTCGGTGCATTGGCGCTGTTCACCGCGCTCCAGCCGGCGGTCGCGCCGACGCGCGTCGAGCAGGCAGCCCGGTTGGCCACAGAGCTGCGCTGCCCGGACTGCGCGGGACTCTCGGTCGCCCAGTCGACCACGTCATCGGCGGCGACCATCCGCGCGGAGATCAACGCGCAGCTCGCGGCCGGCGCGACGCCCGACGAGGTTCGCCGCCACTTCGTCCAGCGTTATGGCGAGTGGATCCTGCTCAGCCCGACCTCGCCGATTGCGTGGCTGCTGCCGATCGGTCTGCTGCTGGCTGCGTGCGTCGGCCTTGCGGCCTGGCTGCTGCGCTGGCGTTCGCCGGCGCCGGCCGCGGCCGCCCCGGTTGCGGCTGCCGAACTGCGTCGCGTGCGCGACGAGGCTGAGGCGCTCGATGCCTGACCTCGCCCAGCTGGTCCTGCTCCTCGCGGTCGGCGGTCTGGCCGCGGTCGTCATCGCCGTGCCGATCCTGCGTCGTGACCGAGTGACGGTCGTCGACGACGAGCGCGAGACGCTGGGGCTGCGGCATCGGATCGCGATCGAATCGCTGCGCGACGTCGAAGCCGACCACCGCGCCGGCTCCCTCGACGAGGTGGCCTATCCGTTACAGCGCGCCGAGGCGGAGGAGCGTGCAGCCCAGACCCTCGCCGAGCTGGAGGCGCCAACGGCTCACCCGCCGGCGCCGGGCCCTGTTCACTCGCGACGGCCCGCCACCATCGCCGGACTTGCCATTGCCGCCGTCCTGGTCGCCGGATTCTTCGTGCCGCCCCCCATCGGTCTCGCCAATCAGGTCGTGGATACCCGCCAGCAGGCGATCCAGGCGGCGCTCGACACGCTGCAGGCGAATCCGCGCGACGCGCAGGCGTTCTCCGACCTGGCCGATGCGCTGCTCGCCGGCGACAGCTATGCGGACATGCAGCGGGGCGCCGCTGCGCTGCTCGCCCTCATCACCCTCGAGCCGAACAACGTCGACGCGCATGACAAGCTGATCAGCACCTACATCCGCGTCGCCGACTGGAAGGACGCGAGCTCGGTGACCGACTCACTGACGAAGCTGACGCCGGACTCGCCGGATGTGCCCTTCTTCCGGGGGTTGATCGCACGGGGCCAGGGCGACCAGGCCGAGGCGAAGCGCCAGTTCGAGGCATTTCTCAAGCTCGCGCCGGACGATCCGCGCGTTCCGATGGTCCGTTCGCTCATCGACTGAGTCGGAAGCCGCGGTTATTCCGCGACGCGGTCGAGCGTCATCCGCAGTTGATCCAGCTCCTCGGCCGGGATGCGATCCAGGAAGTGGGCCGCCACGCCCCGCAGATGCGTCGGTGAGGCCGAACGCAGGCGCTCCAGCCCGGCCTTCGTCAGCTGCGCCCAGGCACCACGTCGGTCCGACTCGCAGGTCACGCGTTCGACCAGCCCGCTGGCCACCAGCCGGTCGACCAGCCGCGTGATGCCGCTGCGCGAGAGCAGGACGCGATCGGCCAGCTCGCTCATGCGCAGCCGGTCCTCCTCGGCGACGGCCAGCTGGACCAGGACGTCGTACTCGGCCAGCGTCATCGCATGCTCCGCCTGGAGCTCGCGCTCGAGCTGCTGCGTCAGCCGCGCGTGGGCGCGCAGGAAGGCAAGCCAAGCGTCAAGGCGCGGATCGCCGGGGCTGAGTCGGGTCGTCTGCATCGGTATGGACATGCTCATGTCAAAAATAGTTGCGTATTCAACAACAGTGCTGTATAGTTGCGCCATCAATCATATGCGGTCGTCGACCTGACGACAAGGAGACCTTTGACAATGACCTGGCAGCTCGATTCCGCTCACAGCAGCGTCACCCTCGCGGTGAAGCACATGATGGTGACCACCGTACGCGGCTCGATGGCAATCGAGGACGCGACGCTGAACATCGACGAAGAGCATCCGGAGCAGTCGACCATCGCCGTTCGACTCAACGCGGGCTCGATCAATACCGGCATGGCG
>JBBSCG010000077.1:0-5651 GCA_038250515.1 Candidatus Limnocylindria bacterium | reverse complement strand
TGCAGTCGATGCGCGTCGTAGTAGGCGCGCCGCTCGTGGACCGCGCCCTTGCCGAGTCCGCGCTGGCCAACCTTGACCCAGTAGGGGTCGCGTGTCGGGTCGATCTCCAGGCGCGGCATGGCCTCCACGTCGGCCGTAATACGGAACTTCGCGTCGCTGATATAGCCAACCACGCGCGGAAACCGCAGCTCCAGCTCGCGACGATCGCGTAACGCCTGCACCAGGGTCTGCGGCTTCGGCACCACGGTCGAGCCACGCCGCTCACCCTTGACGGGGAAGGCCTGGAACGGGATGCCGTAGACGTCGACGTATTCCGGCACGCTCATGTCGTCGTACGAGTAGCGGCGGAGCCCGCGACCCACGACCTGCTCACACAGCAACTGTGACTGGAAGGCCCGGAGTCCCAGGATCTGGGTCACGTTACGCGCGTCCCAGCCTTCAGACAGCATCTGTACGCTCACGACGCAGCGGACCGATGCTCCGGGCTCGCCCGGCTTGCCGACGGTCGCCACCATCTTGCGCAGCTCTTCGGCCAACTTCTCTTTCGTCTGTCCCGGCTCGAGCTGCTCCTCCGCCTTCTCGAGCAGGCGCGAGTCGATGCGCAGCGTGCGCATCGGTCCATCCGGCTGGTTCTCGAGCTCTGGCAGCACCGCTCCGGCCTTGCCGATGTGATCCGCGACGCGCTCCGCGGTGGCGGTCTGGTCGCAGACCACAATCATCGCCGGCGGCACCGGGCGATCCTCCGCGGCCCATCGGTCGAACTCGTCCTTCCAAGCCGATGCCAGCGTCGCCACGGCGCCCGCAATCTCCTCCACCAGCCGTTCGTCGTGGCGGGCCAGGGCCGCCGTCCCGCGAATACGCTTCGGCAGCTTGCCCTTCACCCGCTCCCACAGGTCGAGGTAGCGTGGATCAGGATCACCGGAGTTGTCATCGACTGGAACGCGCGGCACCTTCACGATGCCCGATTCGATGGCATCGAGCAGGCTGAAGTCGCTGACGATCCAGCCGAACGGCTCGCCCTCCGCATGCCCGGAGCCGGAGAGGTAATACGGCGTGGCCGACAGATCGAGGGCGCGGTTGATGCCACGCGCCTTGTTGACCAAGGCGAGGCCCTCGAGCCAGACGCGAGCCTCGTCCTCCTCCTCCGAGACCGATGCCGACGCCTCCATGCGGCCTGCCGCTGGCGGGTCCTCGCGCGGCTCGGCGGGCGCCTGCCGCCAGGCGTGATGCGCCTCGTCGTTGATCACCAGCAGGTTGCCCTTGCTGCCCAGCTCGCCGCGCAGGACGCGCGACGCAAACGCAGTTGGGGACTCGCGGCCGCGCTTGACCACGCCCCGCCGACGAGCGTCGTCGGCCACGGCGAAGGCGTGCCAGTTGGTCACCATGATGCGTCCCGACAGCAGCGCGCTTCCGGTTCCTGGCGGCACGAGATCGAAGTCCTCGTAGATGTTGTCCGGCTCGGATGGCCGCAGGACGCGCAGTCGCTCTTTCACCGTGAGGTTCGGGCACACAACGAGGACGGCATCGCTGAAACGGCGATCCGTCGGCTGGCGCGCCTTGTTGAGCAGGCTCCAGGCGATGAGCATGCCCATCACGATGGTCTTGCCCGAGCCGGTCGCCATCTTCAGGCAATGGCGCGTGTACGCCTCCTGCTGCTCAAGGGCCGATCCGATCGCGCGATCCTGCTGCGGCCCCTCGATCAGCCAGATCGCCGTCTCGGCAGCCTCCAGCTGGCAGAAGAAGAGCCTTCGGTCACGGTCGCGTCGCGCCCAATGCCTGAGCAGGTCAAGTGTTGTGCGGGTGGCGCCCGGATAGCCGGCTTCGCGCCAGCGCGCCACGCGCCGGCGGACCTCGTTGACGACCGGCAGCTCGACGTACTCCTCCTCGAGCACGCTCGACTGCCCGCCACGTGTCCGCAGCCCCGGCGTATAGCCGGATGGCCGTCGCTCCGGCACCCGCTCCGCCTCGTCGTTTCGCGAGCGATAGTGCCGCGTCGGTTCGGCGAAGGGATCGTTGATGATCGGCTGGTCGACGACGATGGCCATGGGTCAGCTGGCCGTGGCCTTGCGACGAGGCCTCGACTGGCGCGACGCGACGTATTCGTCGACCCATTGCCGTGTCGAGTACCACCGTTGGTTCCGCCGCTGCGCCCGGAGCCGCCCACGCTCTGATGCGAGCCGGAGGGCGGTCAGCGATACCACCGGCGTGACGAGCGTCGTGATCGGCACGAGGCGCTGTGGGCCGGCGAGGGCGGGCAGCAAGAAGCGGTCAATCCCATCGCGAACTGAACGGGCGATCAACTCGCCAAGCGCACCGAATTCGCGACGTTGCTCGGCGCGAATCAGCGCCGCGATGTAGCGGGATCGGTCTCTGTTGTAGATGATGGCTGGCGGGTAGCCGCGGCGCACGAGGAGGAGGTTCATCACCAACCGTCCCGTCCGACCGTTGCCGTCGCGAAATGGGTGGATGCTCTCGAACGCGACATGCTTCCGAGCCAGGTGCTCCATCAGGTGCTGCCCTTCGATGGGGCCACTGTTCACCGATGCGAGCCAATCGTCGATGAGCGCAGGCACCGTCACGAATGCTGGCGGCCTCAAGCCGCCTGGAAACTCGGCGATTTCGTGATGTCGAAACGATCCCGGTCCCTCTTCCGGATGAAGCTCCTCAGGCGGCGTATGGCTCCACACCGGCTCCACCACGAGCCTGTGGATCTGACGCAGTTCCGTTATCGTCAGCCACCGGTCGGAAGCCCAGTCCCCCTGTCCGGATGCCTGCTCGTAGACCCACTGGGCCGCGTCGGCATACGCCTGGACTTCGAGGTACTCACGCATCTCCTTGTCGCCGACCGCCAAGCCGCGTTCGAGAAGCGCCTTGACCTGTCGGAGTGCGAGCGTGTTTCCCTCGATCGCCGTGGAATTGTGGGTCTCCTCGTGCCAGATGCTTCGCCAGATGGACTGTGCCTCGACTGGATGCGGAAGGCCGCCCACGCGCGCAAGGTCGGCAAGCCCATCGTCCACGAGGCGGTAGAGTGCGGCACGGCTTGGCCGGCCGCCGACACGTTGACTATTCATCTCCCGTCCTCCTGTGGAGGCGAGGCAAGCTGGAATAGTCTATCACCGGCTGGATTCATTGCTACCCAGAAACTTGATCAAATCAACTCAAGCAGTGGATTCACCACTACTCCAGAAATGCGATCAAATCAACTCGTCCTCTGGCAGCTCGATGATCTTGATCGCCTCGTTCCCCCGGAAGTCGATCACCTTGACCGCCACGCGCCCCTGCTCGCCGCGAGTGAACGGCAACGAGACCGTGCCGCGCAGCATCTCGAAGGCATCGGGATCCACCCAGCCGCGCAGCGCGCGTCCCAGGCGCGCCCATGGATCGGCGTCACCTGACGCTCCGGGAAAGAAGGCCTGGCTGACCAGGAAGCTGCGCCGGTCGTAGTCAGTGTCCAGGAACCAGGCGGCCACGCCATCGGTCCCGGCGGAGGTGACCTCGCCGGTGGTCGGGTCGTACACATCCATTCCGAGCAGCTGGACGCTGAAGTCCGACCCAGACCGATGCAACTGTGCATCTGGCTCGCCGAACACGGCGAACAACTGCTGGCCGCGACGGTTCTTCAGGAGATCCGGCACCAGCACATCGGCCGCGATGTTGGCGGACAGCACCTGGAGATTCTTGGGCGCCCGATAGTTCTGGATGTACTGCTGCGCCCCGGCGTCGAAGGCGAAGCCGGCGAACAGGACGGCATGGAACGGCTGGAAGACGACGTCGCGCAGCACCTCCTCCACCTGCCGCGCGCTGACCGGTCCGTGCAGCGGACCGAAGCTGACCGCAATGCGTTTCGGCTCCCCCGCTTCCGGATATTCGCCCTCGGCATGGACCTGGCTGCCATCGAGGCTGGGGCTCAGCGTGGTGAACTCGAGGTGCGGCCCGCCCGGCAGCCGCACGCCGTCAATCCGGAGCAGGTCGATCAATTCACCGATGCTGCTCACCGGGTTCTCGTCTGACCGATGGTGCACGTCGTCGGACCGATCCCGCTCCTCGAGTGCACCCGGATCGTATGCGGCCATGCCGTCGCCAGCAGTCTGCTCGATGCCGAAGCTCGGAATCTGCTCGACGGTGAAGGGCCCGGAGACACGCGTCTTGCGGCGCTCGACCTTGGGCTGGTCGTACAGCGTCTCCGTCTCCGGCGGCTCGTCCTGCGCGATGCTGCGCAGGGTCACGTGCGGCACCGTCTTGTACACTAAGCCGCCGTCCACGCCGCGATCGCGATCGGCCAGCTCGTACCAGTCGTAGCTGGCGGTCATCACCCGCTGCCGCGCCAGGGCGAGTGCCACGCGGCTTGTGTCGGCGGTGATCCAGCGTCGGCCCCATTGCTCGGCGACGTACGCGGTCGTGCCCGATCCGCACGTCGGGTCGAAGACGAGATCGCCCGGATCCGTCGTCATGAGGACGGCGCGCTGAATCACCTTCGGCACCGTCTGAACCACGTACGTTTTATCGGCGAAGCTTGCGCTGGTGTCGGACCATACGTTCGTGAGTGGGAAGACCGCAAAGTCATCGATGAAACGCTTGTAGTAGATCCCATTGCCTACGACCTTGAGCCTGCCGTGCGCCGCCAGCCGCTCAAGACCGGCGACTGTCGTCTTCCAATGGCTATTCGCGGAGGGCTTGAATGTGCGCCCTTCGTATTCGAACGGGACGGTCAAGCTCTGGCTGTATCCGGCTGACATCAGGTTATCGGCGGCGAATACTCGTAAGCCGTTCTCGATGAGGTCGGGAGCTGCCCGCTCCTCTTTGCTCATGGGGCGCTCTGAGCCATCAGGCTCGAGTATCCATGTGTATTGGCCGGAACCAGCCCCGCCTACCGTCTTCGGCTGGTAGAGCTGCCGATACTTCATGCTCGACCCTTCTCTCGCATACCAGAGCAGATAGTCAGCGACGGACGCTAGAGCATTTACCCGAGCTACAGGACTGCTTAGGCCGGCGGTTTTCTGGAATGGGATCGCAGCCACAAAGTTGGCAGTTCCAAATATCTCATCGAGAAGACTCCGGATCATGTGGGAGTTCTCAGCATTGATCTGAACGAAGACGGAACCGGAATCGGTCAGGAGATCCTTGGCCAGGAGCAATCGGTCTCGCAGGTAGGTCAGGTACGAGTGGATGCCAAGCTTCCAGGTGTCGCGATAGGCGCGGATCTGCTCGGGCTCGCGGGTGAGTGACTTGTCATCGCCGTCGCGCACGTCGCGCTGATCGGTCCGTGGCTGGAAGTTGGAGTTGTAGTTCACGCCGTACGGCGGATCGATGTAGATGCACTGGACCTTGCCGGCCATTCCCTCGCGGCGGATGAGCGAGTTCATCACCAGCAGCGAGTCGCCCAGAATGAGCCGATTCGCCCAATCGGTCTGGTGCTGGTAGAAGTCGAGCTCCTGCGCGGGCGACAGCTGCGGATCGGCGAAGAGGGTGCGCTGGACCTCCTCGCGGCGCACGGCGCGCATGATCGCCTCGGTGCTCACTCGCTCGTGGATGTGCAGGCTGACGGTGTCGACCTCGAAGCTGGTGTGCTCCGCCTTGCCGGACCAGATCAGCTGCGGATCAAGGTGCGGGTCGTACGCGTACGTCACCTTCTCGGCGACGGACCGATCCTG
>JBBSCG010000076.1:0-5870 GCA_038250515.1 Candidatus Limnocylindria bacterium | reverse complement strand
AGCGTGCATCGGTCCTTTGGCGCCGATCTTGCGGCCACCATCGGCTCAGCCAAGCAACACCGGAGGAAGTTCCACATGCTGCAGATGACTACCAGGGCCGCAGAGCTGCTCAATCAGATCCGCTCGTCGTCCGAGATTCCGAACGACGCGGGCGTCCGCGTCTACGCCGAGCAGGCGACCGACGATCAGGTCAGCATCGGCGTCGGCTTCATCGATAATCCGATGCCCGGCGACCAGGTGACCGAGCAGGAGGGCGTGCGCCTGTTCGTCGCCCCCGAGGTCGCGGGACCGCTTGACAAGACGATGATCGACGTCGCCGCCGAGGACGGCGAGACACAGCTCGTCTTCTGCCCGCAGGAAGAGATCGAGGGCCCGACACCCGCCTGATAAAGGCGCGACTCCCCAGATGTCGGTGTGTTGGGAAGACCTTTCAGCTGCTGGCCTGGGTGACCAGCACCGTTCCCTTCATATTCTGTGGATGGAACGAGCAGTCGTAGTGGTGGAGCCCAGGCTTGTCGAAGGTGAACGACACGCTCGCCCCGGGCTTCATGTCCATGACCTTGCCGCCGTCATCGATCAGGCGCACCGAGTGGGTGAAGTTGTCGTGGTTCGTCCAGGTGACGGTCGTGCCCGATGGCACGGTGATATCGGCTGGAGCGAACTTGTACGAGGGCGGCAAATCGACCTGCGAGGTAGCCAGCGGAGCAGCGCTGCTGGCGGCCGAGCAGGCGGTCAGCGCGAGGGCCGCCAGGAGGAGAGCGACCCTCGCGCCTGAGACATGGAGCCCGCGCCCGAGGTCCGGACGAATCGGTCTCACCGGCTGGTGGCCATGGCAGAGGACAGCACCGACTTGGTTGCTGCGGTGAAGACCAGGATGAATGCCACGGCGTCGAGCACTTCGCTGATCGTGTGGGCGAACAGGAAGGTGGTCCAGTCGAGGTGATATGTCATGTAGCTGATCTCAGCGAGCGCAAACAGGCTGAATGCCCAGCCGAGCGTCGGTGCGGAAGCGCCGAAGCTGCGCTGCGCGAAGTACGCACCGATCAGGAATAGGGCGATATGGATCAGCAGGAATCCCCACACGGGAATGAAGTTGATGAAGTCTCCGATTGGCATGGCAGGACCTCTCCTCTCAGTAGTTGGACCGATGCGGACGTGCAGCCTCGGCGAGGACACCCACCAGCACGAAGACCATGCCGGCCAACGCCAGCAGGTGACCGATATGTCCGCCGCCCGACAGTTCAGCGGTGATCGCTGCGATCAGCCCGATGCCGATCAGGAAGATCCCGATCGTCACGGCGAGGGGCCGCAGAGTCCTCATGAGTGCCTTTCCGTGGTCTAACGCATCTTTGTGTTAGTTTTAGACCCATCCTGCGCAAATGTCAACCCTTGTGCGAATAGGTATTGCTTTTACAATGTCACAGTGACGATCAAGCGCCGCGACACACTGGCCAGCCTCGCCGTTCTCGGCGACCCGGTTCGTCGCGCCCTCTTCGAGTTCGTCACGGCCGGTCGCGATGCGGTCTCGCGTGACGAGGCGGCGCAGGGACTCGGCATCGCGCGTTCGCTCGCCGCGTTTCACCTCGATCGGCTCGTCGCGGCCGGACTGCTCACCGCAGAGTTTCGGCGGCTCTCCGGGCGAACAGGGCCGGGCGCGGGCCGACCTTCGAAGCTGTATCGGCGAGTGGAGCACGACCTCGAAGTCTCGCTGCCGCCGCGGCGCTACCGACTCGCGGCCGGCTGGCTGGCAGATGCCTTCGGCCAGGAGCTCCCGAGCGACGCGCTGCGTGAGGTCGCTCGCGAACACGGCCGGCAGCTCGGAAGGGAGGCGCGGCGGGCCGCCGGCGAGGACGCCTTGCGACTGGCACTTCTCGAAGCCGGCGTCGCGCGGCTCAACCAGGAAGGCTACGCCGCGCGGCTCGAGGATGGTGAGATCCGGCTCGAGAACTGCCCGTTCGATGACCTGGCGCGGTCGCATCAGGAGTTGATTTGCGGCGAGATGAACCGCGCGCTGTTCGAGGGCTTCGCTGCCAGCCTCGGCCCATCGCTGATCGCGGCGCTCGAGCCGCGGACGGGCGCCTGCTGCATGGTGGTTCGCTAGAGACCATCACGCCGCCTATCCTTAGTGGCGAGATGCCACCCCACGAATCCGCCGAAGAGTCGCGCATCGAGCGCGCCCTCGACAGCCTGAACGCCGGCTACGTCGCCGAGCTGTATGAGCAGTACCGCCGCGACCCGGCGAGCGTCGACCAAGAGTGGCGCAGCCTTTTCGAATCGGGCGCCGGCGGCTTCGAACCGGCTCCGCCGCAGAAACCTCCGTCGGGCGGCAACGGATCCGGTAGCACCACGGCGCCTCCAGCCGGCGCCACGCCGATCAAGGGGCCCGCAGCGCGTCTGGCGTCGAACATGAAAGCCTCGCTGGCCGTACCGACCGCCACCAGCTTCCGAGACCTGAACGTCGAGCTGCTCGAGGCACGCCGACGCGAGCTGAACGCAGCCATCGCGCCAAAGAAAGTGAGCTTCACCCACCTCATCGGCTGGGCCATCGTGCAGGCCGCGTCCGAGCAGCGGGCCATGACGCACTACTACACCGAAGAAGGTGAGCAGCCGTACCGCGTCGACCCGGGGGCCGTGAACCTCGGCCTGGCCGTCGACGTCGAGCGGAAGGACGGCAGCCACTTCCTGGTCGTGCCGGTCATCAAGGGTGCCGACGACATGGACTTCGCCGCCTTCCACGGGCGCTACGAGGAGCTGGTCGACAAGGCGCGCAGCAACAAGCTCGGCCCGGATGACTTTGTCGGGGCGACGATCAGCCTAACCAATCCGGGCACACTTGGCACCACTTCCAGCGTGCCGCGGCTGATGCCCAACCAGGGCACCATCGTCGCAACCGGCAGCATTCGCGACGTCGGACAGGCGCGGATGATGACCATCAGCAGCACCTACGACCATCGGATCATCCAGGGCGCCGAGTCGGGCACGTTTCTGAAGCGCATCGACGACGCGTTGAACGGCGACGGCAAGCTGTACGCGGATCTCTTCGCCGCGCTCGGCGCAACCATGCGCGCCCAGGTGGTATCGGCATCGGCCAAGCCCAGCCAAGCGGCGAGCCACGACGATCTGAAGGCGGTGGCCGCCGGGATGGCGCTGGTCAAGGCGTACCGCCACTTCGGACACCTCGCGGCGCACCTCGACCCCTTGGGTGGCGAGCCGCCCCGCGACCCTTCGCTGGAACCCGGACCGCTGGGTCTGAATGAGCTGAACATGTCGCGCATCCCGGCCGAGCTGATGCGCATCTACGTCCCGGGGGCGACGCTGGCGGAGGCGTTGCCGCACCTCAAGGCCACGTACTGCGGCGACATCGCGTACGAGGTCGAGCACATCGCCAGCCACGAGGAACGGCTCTGGCTGCGCCAGGTGATAGAGTCGGGCCAGCATCGGCAGCCGATGAGCGCCGAACAGCAGCGGCTGCTGCTGCAACGGCTCACCCAGGTCGAGGCCCTCGAGCAGTTCCTGCACAAGGCCTACCTCGGCCAGAAGCGCTTCAGCATCGAGGGCCTGGACAGCATGGTGCCGATGCTCGACCTCGTGCTGCGCCACACGGCGGCCGAGGGCACGCGCGACGTGGTCATCGGTATGGCGCACCGCGGACGGCTGAACGTGCTGGCACACATCGTGGGCATCAGCTACGAGTCCATCCTTTCGGAGTTCGAGGCGGGCAAGGCCGGGACGGGCGTCCACGCACCGAAGGGCGGCCTGGACGACGTGAAATACCATCTCGGTGCCTCCGGGACGTACCCGGCGCCCGACGGCGACGTACACGTCGAGGTCGCGCCAAACCCGAGCCACCTCGAGGCGGTCGATCCGGTGGTCGAGGGGCTTGCCCGTGCGCGTCAAACGGATCGCTCGGGCCGGGTGGCGAAGGTCGACCACGCCGCAACGCTGCCGGTGCTGATCCACGGCGACGCCGCGTTCGCGGCGCAGGGCGTGGTGGCCGAGACGTTCAACCTGGGCCGCCTCCCCGGTTACGCCACCGGCGGCACGCTGCACATCATCTCGAACAACCAGATCGGCTTCACCACGGGTCCGAACGAGGGCCGCTCGACGGACTACTCATCCGACCTGGCCAAGGGATTCGACGCGCCCATCGTCCACGTCAACGCCGACGATCCGGAGGCCTGCCTGGCGGCCGCGCGGCTGGCCATGATGTACCGCGATCGATTCGGCCACGACGTGGTGATCGACCTGGTCGGCTACCGGCGCTACGGCCACAACGAGGGCGACGAGCCCGCGTATACCCAGCCGCGGATGTACGCGCAGATCGCCTCGCATCCCTCGGTCCGCTCGCTCTACCTCGACAAGCTGGTCGCCTCCGGCGCCATCCAACGGACCGATGCCGACGCTGCGCTGAAGGCACTCAACCGTGACCTCGCCGCGCGGCAGGCGTCGCTGCGCAACAGCGCGGTCGAGCCGGGCCTCGACCGCGGATCAGACGCATTGGAGCCGGAGGTCGCCGGCGAGCCCGAGACCGCGGTGCCGGTCGAGCAACTGCGGTCGTTGAACGAGCAGCTCACCTCGTGGCCGTCGGCGTTCACCATGAATCCGAAGCTCGAACGTCAGCTTCAGCGACGGCGCGTTGCGTTGGAGGGAGACGAGCCGAAGATCGAGTGGGCGCAGGCGGAATCGCTCGCCTTCGCATCCTTGCTGGTCGACGGAACGCCCATCCGGCTCACCGGCCAGGACACCGTGCGCGGCACGTTCAGCCAGCGCCACCAGGCGCTGCACGACGCGTCGACCGGCGAGCAATACGTCCCCATCCAGCACATAACCGGCGCCGCCGCGTCGTTCGAGCTTCATAACTCGCCGCTGAGCGAGTACGCCTGCCTGGGCTTCGAGTACGGCTACGCGGTCACCGCACCGCGCACCCTCGTCGTCTGGGAGGCGCAGTACGGTGATTTCGTCAACGGCGCGGAGATCATCGTCGACCAGTTCATCATCGCCGGGCTGGCGAAATGGCGACAGACCTCGCGGCTGACCCTGCTGCTGCCCCACGGCTACGAGGGATCAGGCCCGGAGCATTCGTCGGCGCGCCTCGAGCGGTTCCTGGCGTTGGGCGCGGAGGGCAATATCCGCGTCGCCTACCCGACCACGCCGGCGCAGTACTTCCACCTGCTGCGGCGCCAGGGCCGCCACGCCGAGCTGCGGCCGTTGGTGATCATGACGCCCAAGTCGCTGCTGCGCCTGCCGGCGGCGGGGTCGCGACTCTCGGAGCTGGCGACGGGGCGCTTCCAGCCGGTGCTCGACGACGCGACTCGCACGTCAGACAAGGGCGCGGCCTCCGTGAAGCGCGTGGTGCTGTGCAGCGGCAAGGTCTACTACGACCTGATCGGCTCCGAACTCCGCGAGCAGCAGACCGATATGGCCATCATCCGCGTCGAGCGGCTCTACCCGTTCCCGACCGATGAGCTGCGCGGCGTACTGGCCCGCTACCCGAAGATCGAGAAGCTCTCTTGGGTCCAAGAAGAGCCACGCAACATGGGCGCGCGTAAGTTCGTGATGCCCAAGATCCGGCACCTCGTGCCGTACAAGATCCCACTGGGCGACATCTCGCGGCCAGAACGTTCGCGCCCTGCCGAGGGCTACCCCGCCGCCCACGCCGACGAGCAGCAGCGGATCGTCCGCGAGGCGCTCACCGAGTAACGGCCGTTTCCGCTGATTGCGTGGTGACTCAAACGACGGTAAACGCGCGCCTGTCGTGCAGATGAGTCGTCAGGCGCCTGAAACTGACCGGTTTGGCCATGCGAGTCCGTCAAAGCCGCCGCTTTGAGGCATCTGACGCATACACGGCAGGTGAACCTTGGCTTGCCATT
>JBBSCG010000075.1:0-6410 GCA_038250515.1 Candidatus Limnocylindria bacterium | reverse complement strand
TCCATCGGGGTGTCCGCCTCTCTCAAGCTTGCGAGCAAGAACGATTGGGCGCTCTTTGTCGGGCAGTGGCCGCCAACGTTCATCTTGTTCGGCCTGTACCACCGACTCATTCGTCCCAGCGCCAAGTTCTGAGCGCCGGCCGACGGATGGCGCTTGCCCGTTCGCCGGATCACGCGATCGCGCGGCGCCTCTGAAGACGATCTGGAGGTCCTGGGTCGCAGACATGCATGCCCTTGGAGAGACCCGCTCCGTAGGCGATGCGTTGGTTGACCGGCGGGTCCGCGATCGGTCGGGGAGGACGACCGCCAGGCTTCCGACACGGATTCTCGAGACCGCCACAAGGATGATTCGCTCGGCCAGCCGGACGAGGATCGAGTCGGCGCCAGCGCGGGCGCGGATGATCGTGATCTGCCTGCTCAGGAGGCGGCCGCACGGTGACGGTAATTGCGCAGGCCGTGCCACCAGAGCTGGAGCGCATGCCAATGAATCATGCCGATCGTGCGGTGCGGGCCTAATGGGTAACTCATGAGCATGCGAGCCACGGTTCGGTCGGTGAGGCGTCGGGTGAGGTCGAGGCTCCTGTGGAGGAGGAGGGTGCCCCGTCCTGCTCGTTGATCGTTATCCGCATGCGCGATTTCTCGTCCCGAACGCTGACCGCGTACCGGCCCGCGGCGGCGATGAACGGCGAGACATAGAACGCCTTGTCCATCGAGGCGACGAAGCGCTCACCGGCGTCATCGGCGCGGAGGCGGCACCCCGGCCATGATCGCACCGATTCCAGCGCTTTCGTCGCTCGACCCCCCGACGCCCGCCGCCAGCAGGTGGGTCCTGAGGTGCCGCAACCCAAGTCGAATGCGGCCGTGGACGGTACCCAGGGGGAGCCCGGTGATCGTCGCGATTTCCGCGTGCGGACGGGACTCGTAATAGGCGATGGAGATCGCCTGTCGCTGTTGGCGCGACAGCTTGCGGAGGGCCGTCCGAATACTCTCGCCCTCGAGTTTGGCGACCACCTGGTCCACCACGCTCGGTCCTGCGTCCCGGAGCGAGAACAGAGTTGCCTCGTCGTCCACGTCCGACCCACGCCGGGCCCGAAGCGTGTCGATCGCACGGTTGCGCACGATGCTGATCAGCCAGGACCTAACGCTGCCGCGACCGGGCGTGTAAAAGCCGCCCTTGCGCCAGACCGAGAGGAACGCCTCCTGCACGACGTCCTCCGCCCGACCGCGATCGTGAACGATGGACAGCGCAACGCGAAATGCAATGGGACTGTGGCGATCGTAGAGGGTGCCCAGGCTGCTCGCGTCGCCCTCCGCGATTCGAGCGATGAGGTCTAGGTCCGGCTCAGTAATGTCTATGGTTTGTTCAGTCATGGCAGCAGCGTAAGCTCCTCGTCACGTTGGTGTCAAGTGTTTGTCCATGGTATGCTTCGACAGCATGTACACGATCAAAGAGGCCGCGCAGCGGACGGGCGTCAGCGTCGCCCTGTTGCGCGCCTGGGAGCGCCGCTATGGCATCGTGGCGCCCTTGCGCACTGAGACGGGGTATCGGATCTATGACGATGCCGCGATTGGCCGGATCCGAGCGATGCGTACGCTGGTGGCGGATGGCTGGTCGCCGCGACAGGCCGCGGCGAACATCGTTTCCACGCAAGGCAAAGAATTCCCTTTGGCGGCAGTGGCTACGCAACCCATCGACCCGCGACCGCCCACCGAGGAGGCCAGGGGGCTGGTGGAGGCCGCGGCCCGGATCGACGGGCCCGCCATCGAACGCGCGCTGGACGACATCTTCGCGATGGGGAGCTTCGAGCGAATGGTCGACGACCATCTGTATCCAGCCCTCGTGGCACTGGGCGACGCCTGGGCACGCGGCGAGGTCGATGTCGCGGGCGAGCACGCCGCCAGCGCCGCAGCACTGCGACGACTCGGGATGGCCTTCGACGCGGCCGGAAGTGCGGGAGCCGGCGATGCGTCGGTGCTGGTCGGGCTTCCTCCCGGCTCCCGCCACGAGCTGCCTGCACTGGGTTTCGCCACAGCCCTTCGCCGCGCCGGGATAAGTCCCACCTACCTCGGGCCGGATGTCCCCATCAAATCGTGGGTCACCGCCGTCCGACAGGCGCATGTTCGAGCGGCGGTCATCGGGGTCATGACGGCCGAAGACGTGGCCGGTGCGGCAGCGGTAATAACAGCCCTCCGCGACCGGCAGCCCGACCTGTTGATCGCGGTCGGGGGAAGGCACAGTCGCGAGCTGTCAGATGCCTCCGCGCACTTGCCCGATCCGCTCGTCGATGCCGTCAAGGACCTGCAACGACTGCTGCAGCTGTCCTGATCTACGCGAGGTCGTGGGCCAGCGCGTCGCCCCAGTCGCCTTGTCGTGAGCGTGGGCCGGTAGCCCAGGCGGCCGCAACAACTAGCGAATAAGGACGGCACGCTGGCCCTGGCGGCTTCGGTGATGCCGGGACCCGCCGCGAACGACGACGACGACCGGATCGTGATCGACCTGCGGCAGAACCCGCACGGTGACAACCGCAAGTACGTGCCGCTGCTCCAGATCGTCCAGACCGAGGCCGTCAACCGTCCGGGACGGCTCTTCCTCGTTACCGACCGGCAGACGTTCTCGGCACGAACCCTGCATTCCATTGATCAAACGGGGAACTACGGCACGAGTTCAGGATGCATCGCGTACCATCGACCGATGCGCCTCCCGTTCATCCCGCGCGAAGAGAAATTCTTCGACATGTTCATCGACGATGCGGCGAACATGCTGAGCGCCGCGCGCCTGCTGGAGCAGTTCTTTCGCAACTACGGTGAGCGCGAGCGGCTGGCGATCCAGCTGCGCGACATCGAGCACACCGGCGACTCGATCAGCCACGACATCGGTCACAAGCTGGAAGCGACCTTTGTCACGCCTATCGACCGCGAGGACATCTCGGTCCTGATCAGCCGCCTCGACGACATCGTCGACCTCATCGAGGAGGTCGCCGACACCTGCATCCTGTACGGCATCAGCGCGCCCACGCCGGTGGCGCTGCAGCAGGCCGAGATCATCGTGCGCCAGTGCGAGCAGCTGCAATCGGCGATCATCAACCTGCGCCACTTCAAGGATCTATCCGCCTACTGGATCGAGGTCCATCGGCTGGAGAACGAGGGTGATCGGATCGTGCGACATGCCATCGCCGAGCTCTTCACCCACGGCCAGGATCCCACCGACGTCATCAAGTGGAAGGACGTCTACAGCCTGCTGGAAGACGCCATCGACTCCTGCGAGGACGCCGCAAACGTGATCGAGCGCATCGTCGTCAAGCACGCCTAGCGCTAGTCGCGGGGGCGGCGTTCTCCCGGCAGCGCGCTCCACGATCGACCGATGCTTCCGCCGCGGCGCGGTGCCGGACGCGAGCTCGAACGTGCATCACGGGACCGATGCTGCCCGCCACGCGGCGGCTGCGATCGGTTCGGCCCGTGCGATGGCGCCGAGCGGCGGCCGCTGGGCGCATGACCCTGTCCGGTGCGCAGGCGAATCGGCTCCGCCCGAATGGCGCGGTCCGGCTCGAAGCCGGCGACCACCTCGGTCGGAATGGCGTGGCCCAGCATCCGCTCGATGTCACGCTGCATCCCGTGCTCGTCAACGCAGACCAGCGAAACGGCCTTGCCGACCAGCCCTGCCCGACCGGTACGACCGATGCGATGGACGTAGTCGGAGGGAACCATCGGCAGCTCGTAGTTGACGACGTGCGGCAGGGCATCGATGTCCAGGCCGCGCGCCGCGACCTCGGTGGCGATCAGGAGCGTGGTGCGACCAGCCTTGAAGTCGGCCAGCGCGCGAATGCGCTGGGGCTGGCTCTTGTTGCCGTGGATCGCCGACGTGGCGATGCCGTCGTGCTGCAGCTGCTCCGCGAGGCGGTTGGCCCCGTGCTTGGTGCGCGTGAAGACGAGCGCCTGCTCGATGATGTGATGACGCACCAGGTGGCTCAGCAGCTCGCGCTTGCGCTCGCGGTCTACCGGGTGGACCACCTGGCTGACGAGCTCGGCGGCCATGTTGCGTGTTGCGACCTGCACCGAGGCCGGCCGATCGAGCAGGCCGTTGGCCAACTGCCGGATCTCGTTCGAGAATGTCGCGGAGAAGAGCAGGTTCTGGCGGCGCGGCGGCAGCATCGCCAGGATCTTGCGAATGTCGCGGATGAAACCCATGTCGAGCATGCGGTCGGCCTCGTCCAGCACGAGCACCTCGACGTTCGACAGGTCGATGGTCCGCTGCTGCACGTGGTCGAGCAGACGACCGGGCGTGGCAACCACGATCTCCGGCCCGTTGCGCAGTGCCCGCTCCTGCGGAGAGAAGCCGACGCCGCCGTAGATCGGCACGGATCGTATCGGCCGATGCTTGCCGTAGACGCGCACGCTCTCCTCGACCTGCAGCGCGAGCTCGCGCGTCGGCTCGAGGATGAGGGCGCGAATCACGCGGCGGCCATTCGGCCGGGTCGCGTTGAGCCGCTGCAGGATCGGCAGCACGAAGGCGGCCGTCTTGCCTGTGCCGGTCTGTGCGCCGGCCATCAGATCGCGTCCGGCCAGGACGAGCGGGATGGACTCGGTCTGGACGGGTGTTGGATCGGTGTAGTTTTCGTCCGCGACAGCGCGGAGCAGTTCGGGCGTCAGCCCGAGTTGATTGAATAACACGGTGAGAAAGCTCCTGACGAGGCCCTCCCGCGAATGCGGGGCCCGGTCAGGGCAGGGTGAAATCGAGGTCGGAACGGGGTTGAGACCGCGGCGCGGACCGGTGCGCCAATCGAACACGTGTTCCACATGATACTGGATCTGCACCGACGCTGCAGCCGGACCATTGGCCCACGCGGCAAATGACGCGTTGCTATCCTTAGCCTCGTGCTTGAAAACTTCACGCTGCTGCTGGTCGCCGTCCTGGGCCTGGCGGTCCTGTTCGACTACATCAACGGCTTCCACGACACCGCCAACGCGATCGCCACATCGGTCTCCACGCGTGCGCTCAAGCCGCAGTGGGCGATCGTGATGAGCGCCGTGGCCAACTTCGCCGGCGCTCTGACCGGAACCGCGGTGGCGCATACCGTGGGCGCCGGACTGGTCGACCCGAAGGTCGAGAGCCAGGTCGTCGTGATCGCTGCCCTGCTCGGAGCGATCGCGTGGAACCTGCTCACCTGGCGCGTCGGCCTGCCCTCGTCAAGCAGTCACGCCCTGATCGGTGGTCTGCTCGGAGCGACCGCCGTCGCCGCCGGCTTCGGGACGTGGAAGATGGACGGCGTCGTGGGCAAGGTGCTCGTGCCGCTGGTCAGCTCGCCCATTCTCGGCCTGGTACTCGGCTTCGGCCTCATGGTGCTCATCCTCAACGTGTTCCGCCGCGCACATCCGAAGCTGATGAATGACCGATTCAGACGCCTGCAGGTGCTATCGGCTGCCTATATGGCCTTCAGCCACGGCAGTAACGATGCCCAGAAGACGATGGGCGTCATGACCATCGCGCTGCTGACCGCCGGCGTCATCAAGGACTTCACCGTTCCGCTGCCGGTGATCATCGCCGCCGCCACGGCCATCTCGCTGGGAACCGCCGCGGGCGGCTGGCGGATCATCAAGACCATGGGCACCAAGGTGGTCAAGCTTGATCCGGTGCATGGCTTCGCCGCGGAAACGACCGCCGCCTCGATCATCTTCGGCGCCTCGCATTTCGGGATGCCGGTGAGCACGACCCACGTCATTTCCACGGCGATCATGGGCGTGGGCTCGACCGGCCGGCTCAGCGCGGTGCGCTGGGGCGTGGCGCGCAGCATCGTCGGGGCGTGGATCCTGACCATCCCCGCCGCCGCGCTGACGGCGGCCGTTGCGTATCTGATCCTGCGCCCGATTCTGGGGAGCTGAAGCTCCGGAAGCGATCATCGGTCGTCTCTACGCGGCCTGGTCAGCCTCGGTGGTCGCCGCTGCGTCGACGGCCGCCAGGTCGATCTCGATCTTGATCTCCTTGCTGACCATCCAGCCGCCCTGCTCCAGGGCGACGTTCCAGGTCAGGCCGAAGTCCTCACGGTTGATCTTGGTGCGGGCGCTGAACGCCGCACGCCGGCCGCCCTGCAGGTTCGGCACCACGCCGCCAAACTCGAGATCGAGGATCACCGGGCGGGTGACGTCGCGAATCGTGAGGTCGCCGTGAAGCTTGTAGTCATCGCCGCGCTGCTGGATGGACGTGCTCTGGAAGGTGAGGTATGGGAACTGCTCGGCATCGAGGAAGTCGGGCGAGCGCAGGTGCGCGTCGCGCGGCGCCATGCCGGTATTGATCGAGCCCGCGTTGAGTCGAACGGCGATGGTCGACTGCTCCGGATGCTCTTCGTCGATGTTCAGCGTCGCGTCCTCGATTGCCATCGAGCCGCGTACGGTGGTCACCATCATGTGCTTCACCGC
>JBBSCG010000074.1:0-7003 GCA_038250515.1 Candidatus Limnocylindria bacterium | reverse complement strand
GCGGAACGCACCGCGTACAGCTGCGCCGCCCAGCCCCACGCGCGTTCGGCGGGCAGCGGACAGCGCAGCGGCGCGGCGATCAGCAGCAGCTCGCCATCGTCGCTGACCAGGCGGTGGTAACCGTACGGCAGGTCAATTGGCAACCGATCCAGCGTGCCCAACGCGGTGCCGTCCTCGAGGATCAGCTCCCCGAGGCCCGGCGACGGGTCGCCCGCCGCGACCAGGCGCACCGGTGACGCGGGACGCGGCTCGCCCGGCTCGACCTCCATGGCTTCGAGGATCCCGCGCTCGACGTCGGGTGCCAGCGTGCGCCACTCACCGGTGGTGCTCAGGTAACCGCGGACGAGCCCCCAGCCGGAGGCCGCGAAGTCGGTCATCGCCGCTCCAGCAGGGCGACCGGGAAGGTCGCGAGCAGCTCGGCGAGCGGGACGCGGCCGCCGACCCCCCGGTCGCCCAGCACGTCATGCCACTGCCCGTCGGGAAGCGGGAGTGCGGTATCGGCCCATGCATCCAGGTCCACCACCAGGGCCGGCGCAACGATCGCCAGCGAACCGTCACGCACGAACGCGACAACGCGATCATGCATCGCTCCCTCGACGACCAGGGGCTGGTACGAGCCGTCGAACGCTTCGGGCCGTCGAGCACGGAGCGCGAGGACGTGCTGCAGCAGCCACAGCTTCGCGACGCCCTCGGCGGCACGATCCCAGGCCTCGACGGCCGACATGTGCATCACCTCACCGAGCAGCCGGCGTCGCGCCTCGAAGTCCACCGGACGGCGGTTGTCCGGATCCACCAACGACCGATCCCACAGCTCGCTGCCCTGGTAGATGTCCGGCACGCCCGGGGCCGTGAGCCGCAGCAGCAGGAGCGACAACGACGTGCGTCGCGCCGCGTCCTCGAGCGTCTCCACGAATGCGCCGACATCGTCGATGAACGTGGAATCGTCCAGCAGGCCATGCACGAACGACTCGAGCGCGGTCTCGTAGCGCTCGTCAGGCGCCGTCCACGAGGTGTGCAGCTTCGCCTCGCGCGCCGCCTTCTGCGCGTACGCCACAGCCCGCTCGACCGAGATGGGCCACGCGCCGACCAGCGTCTGGTAGAGCAGGTACTCGGCGTTTCGGTCGGGCAAGCCGGCAGTGCGGAAGCGATCGGCCAGCGCCGACCAGCGCTCCACCGCCGCGCGCCACTCACCGGGGAGCTGCGACAGGAGCACCAGCCGCGCCCGGACGTCCTCCCCCCGCTTGGTGTCGTGGGTGGTGCCCGCCAGGATGGTCCGCCGCGACGCCGAGGCGCACCACGCATGAAACTCGTCGACGGATCGGCCGAAGCGCCCGGGATCGCCGCCGACCTCGTTGAGAGCGACAAACCGGTTGTATCGGTAGAAGGCCGTGTCCTCGACGCCCTTCGCCATGGCCGGCCCGCTGAGCTGCTGAAATCGCATCGCCAGCTCGCCGGCGCCCGCGCCACGGTACCGCAGGGTCAGGATGCGCTCCAGGAAGTCGAAGAGCTCGGGATCCATGTCGGACCGATGCGCAGCCGCCCCCGCCACCGCGGCGCGAATGCGCCGCGCATCGGTATCGGTCACTGCGTTGGACTCCGCCCTGACGTACGTCCGATACACCTCAAACGAGGCAAGCACCTCGGTGAGCGCTTCGCGCAGCTCGTGGCGCGTGTAGTCGCGATGCCGCCGATCCGCCTCGCAGATGGCAAGGAAGAGCGCCGCCAGCCGGTTGAGGTCGCTGCCCAGCCTGTCGTGCAGCACGAGCAGCTTCGACGCGCGCGCGACGTCATCCCACGACGCCGTTTCGCCGATGAACGCCTGGTACAGCTCGGTCAGCGGCGCCTCGCCGGCAGGGTCCACGAAGAGGCCCAGCGCCAGGTTTGCGAAGTCGTAGCCGGTCGTACCCTCGATCGGCCAGGCCTCCGGGAGCGCCTCGTCTGGCGCCAGGATCTTCTCGGCCAGCAGCCAGGCATCCGGCGCCTCGGCGCGCAGTCGCTCGAAGTAGCCGGTCGGGTCGCGCATTCCGTCAGGGTGGTCAACGCGCAGTCCGTCGACCGCTCCGGCCCTCACCTGCGCCAAGATCAGCTCGTGGGTCGCTTCGTATACGGCGGGGTCCTCCACCCGCAGACCGATGAGCGTGTCGACATCGAAGAAGCGGCGGTAGCCAAGGATCGTGTCGCGCATGGGCGGCTCCGACGGCTGCCAGTCGATGTCGAAGGCGGGCGCATGGCGGCTCTGCCGCCCATGAGTCAGGACGTCCCCCCACCAGCGATTCGCCGGACTGGCGATCGCCATGTGGTTCGGCACGATGTCGAGGAGCAGTCCCATGCCGTGCGCACGCAGAGCCGCGACAAGGTTTGAGAAACCGGCCTCGCCGCCCAGCTCGGCGCTGAACGCGGCGTGATCCACCACGTCGTAGCCGTGCGTGCTCCCGGGCACGGCCTGCAGCACCGGCGAGCTGTAGACGTGGCTGATGCCCAGCTCCGCCAGGTAGGGAATCAGGTCGGCCGCCTCCGCGAAGCGGAATTCCGACCGGAGCTGGAGCCGATAGGTGGCCCGCGGCTCAGTCGACACGGCGCAGCAGCATCAGCGAACGCGGCGCGACCTGGATCTCGGCCCCCGCCGTGGTGATGGGTGCATCCTCGCCGGGGTCCCTGACGGCGACGCCAGCATCGGTATCGACCAGGCGCACCCAGCGGCGGCCCCATCGCTCGCGAGGGAGCGTGAAGCCGAGCGCCTCGTGGTGCGCGTTGAGCAGCAGATAGAAGGACGCGTCCTTGATCGGCGCGCCGCGCTCGTCGACCATGCCGATCTGCTCGCCGTTGAGGAAGACGCCCAGCGAGCGGGCATAGTCGACTTGCCAGTCGTCATCGGTCATCTCGTTGCCGTCCGGGTTGAACCAGCCGATATCCGCGTTTGCGCGCGCGCCGCGGATCTCGCCATCGAACCACCGATGGCGGCGAAAGACCGGATGAGCCTTACGCAGCGCGATCAACGTGCGGGTGAATGCCAGCAGCGCTGCGTCGGCCCCGGCCCAGTCGTACCAGCTGACCTCGCTGTCCTGGCAGTAGGCGTTGTTGTTGCCGCCCTGGCTGCGACCGATCTCGTCGCCGCCCGAAAGCATGGGCGTGCCCTGCGACAGGAAGAGGGTGGCCAGGAACGTCCGCTGGGCGCGCGCTCGCCGCGCCAGCACCTCGGAGTCGTCGGTCGGTCCCTCGGCACCGTGGTTCCACGAGCGGTTGTCATCGGTGCCGTCGCGGTTGTCCTCGCCGTTCGCCTCGTTGTGCTTGTGGTCGTAGCTGACCAGATCCCGCAGCGTGAAGCCATCGTGCGCGGTCACGAAATTGATGCTGGCGTGCGGACGGCGGCCGGTGCCCTCGTACAGGTCCGAGCTGCCCGAGAGCCGGTTGGCGAACTCGCCGAGGGTCTGCTCAGCGCCGCGCCAGTAGTCGCGCACCGCATCGCGATAGCGGCCGTTCCATTCGCTCCAGCCCGGCGGGAAGTTGCCGACCTGATAGCCGCCCTCGCCGACGTCCCACGGCTCGGCGATCAGCTTCACGCCGCGCACCACGGGATCCTGCTGGATGAGGTCGAAGAAGGGCGAGAGGCGATCCACCTCGTGAAGATCGCGGGCCAGCGCCGAGGCGAGATCGAAGCGGAATCCATCGACATGCATCTCGGTGATCCAGTAGCGCAGGCTGTCCATGATCAGCTGCAGGACGTGGGGGTTGCGCACGTTCAGGCTGTTGCCGGTGCCGGTGTAGTCCATGTAGTGGCGCCCGTCGTCGGGCATCAGCCGGTAGTAGGCGGCGTTGTCCAGCCCTCTCATGCTGAGCGTCGGCCCAAGGTGGTTGCCCTCGGCGGTGTGGTTGTAGACGACGTCCAGGATCACCTCGATGCGCGCCTCGTGCAGCGCACGCACCATCTGCTTGAACTCGGTGACCTGCTCACCCGAGCGACCGGCCGCGTACCCGTTGTGCGGCGCCATAAACCCGATCGAGTTGTAGCCCCAGTAGTTGCGCAGCCGACGCTCGACCAGCTGTGCGTCATGGATGAACTGCTGCACCGGCATCAGCTCCACCGCGGTCACACCCAGCTCGCGCAGGTACGCGATCACCACCGGATGACCGAGCGCCCGATACGTCCCGCGCATCTCTGCGGGGATATCCGGATGCCCTTCGGTGAAGCCCTTCACATGGGTCTCATAGATGACCGTCCGATCCAGCGGCCGATTCGGTGGCCGATCGCTCCCCCAGTCGAAGAACGGGCTCACCACCACGGAACGTGGCACGAACGGCGCGCTGTCGTCGCTGTTGCGCTGGTCGGGATCGTCGAAATCGTACGAGAAGACGGCCGGGTTCCAGCGCACCTCGCCCTCGATGGCCCTGGCGTACGGATCGAGCAGCAGCTTTTCCGGCTGGCAGCGCTGCCCGTTGGCCGGATCCCACGGACCGTCGACGCGGAAGCCGTAGCGCTGGCCCGGCCCTGTGTCGGGCAGGTAGCCGTGCCAGCAGTACGAGTCAACCTGCGGCAGCTTGATGCGCTCCTCGTTTCCCTCGTCGTCGAACAGGCACAGCCAAACCTGCTCGGCGACCGACGAGAAGACCGAGAAGTTCGTTCCGCCACCGTCGTACGAGGCACCCAGCGGGTAGGGCTGCCCGGGCCAGACATTCATGTCGCGGACCGTAGCACGCGAGGGGCCCTCGCCCGGCTGCCCTTCCGCCGTGGGGGAGATCGAGCTCGTCCTGGGCCTGCTCGTGGTGGTCGCCCTGATCTCCACGCTGTCGCGACGCGTGGGCGTGCCGTATCCCATCCTGATGGTCATCGGCGGCCTGCTGCTGGGCCTTGTGCCCGGCTTGCCGCGCGTGGCACTCCAGCCCGAGCTGGTGCTGCTCATCTTCCTGCCACCGATCATCTTCTCGGCCGCCTTCTTCACCTCGTTCCGGGACCTGCGCGCCAACATTCGCCAGATCGGCCAGCTCGCATTCGTGCTCGTGCTGATCACCATGACGGTGGTGGCCATCGTCGCCCATTGACTGCTGCCCGAGATCGGCTGGCCCGCGGCATTCGTGCTGGGCGCGATCGTGGCTCCGCCCGATGCGATCGCCGCCACGGCCATCGCGCAGCGGGTCGGCCTGCCCCGACGCGCCGTCGTGATCCTGGAGGGCGAGAGCCTGGTCAACGACGCCACGGCGCCGACCGCGTATCGCGTCGCGCTCGGCGCCGCTGGAGGCGCATTCGTGGTGGAGCAGGCAGGCGTGCAGCTGCTGGTGACGCTGGTGGGTGGGGTCGTCATCGGCCTCGTCGTCGGCTGGCTGATCCTGCAGGTGGTTGGCCGCCTGAACGATGCGCCGGTCGAGACCACCGTCAGCCTCATCGCGCCGTTCGCCGCGTATCTGCCCGCCGAGCGCCTCGGAGTTTCCGGGGTCCTTGCCTGCGTGACCGCCGGGCTGATGCTCGGCCGCGGCGCGGCGCGCGTCCTGACGTCGCAGTCGCGCGTTTCGGCGGGCTCGGTGTGGGAGATGGTCATCTTCCTGATCAACGCCTTCGTGTTCGTGCTGATCGGGCTTCAGCTGCCCGCGATCCTCGGCTCCGGCGGCCGCTCGCTGAGCGAGTTCCTGCTGGTCGGCGGCGTGGTGACCGCAGTGGTCGTGCTGGTGCGCATCGGCTGGATCTTCTTGAGCACGTACGCAACGTCATGGCTCGGCCGGCGCCGTCCCGGGCACCGCTATCCAGGCTGGAAGGGCCTGCTGGTGGTCTCGTGGGCGGGCATGCGCGGCTCCGTGTCGCTGGCAGCCGCGCTGGCGCTGCCAACGAAAGACTTTCCCGCGCGGGAGCTGATCATCTTTGCGGCCTTCTCCGTCATCCTGGTGACCCTGGTTGGCCAGGGACTGACGCTGCCGATCCTCATCCGGCGGCTTGGCTTCACCGGCGACACTGAATTCGTTGAAGAAGAGGCCCGCGCGCGCCAGGTCGCAACCGAGGCGGCGCTGAGCCGGATCGCCGGCCTGCGCCGGGAGTGGCCTGACCACGTGCCGCTGGTGCAGCAGCTGGCGGAGCGGTACGAGCATCGGACGGAGCACGCCAACGCCGATCCGAACGACGAGGCGGCCGACCAGGAGCTGCTCGAGCACCAGCAGATTCGCCACGAGGTGATCGAGGCGGAGCGCCTCGCCGTCATCCATCTCCGCGACAGCGGCGAGATCAACGACGACGTGCTGCGTCGCCTGGAGCGTGAGCTCGACCTCGAAGAGTTGCGCATGGAGGCGTAGTTGCGCTGCGTGGCGGCCGCTACTACTCAGCGCGCGTCTACCGGTTCCGCTGGGACCCGCTATGTGGGCCGCGTTACCCGCCAAGCGCATAGCGGTTCCGCTGGGACCCGCTATCTCAGCCGCCGCCCCTGGAAGAACGCATACCGATTCCGCTGGGACCCGTTATCTCGACGGCCGCCGCTCGTCGGCGCATATCGCTCCCCATGAGACCCGGTATCTCCGCCGGATGCTGTCGCCGCTCAGATAACGATTCCGCGGAAGCGCAGTAAAGGCTGAGCTGCGCTCAGCGGTGGCGCAGAGAACGGTTCTGACGTGGAGCATTAGCGACGGCAGCCCACCAAAACCGCCCGAACAGCTGCTCGCAAGGAACTACGACCTTCGGGGCGTCGATGATCCTCTGCACCCGCTGGGCAGCAGGCGTCGCCCATGGTCGCAATGGGTAGAGCCGACCGCATCCGCCTTGACGCCATCGCGCCGTCGGCTCATGATGCGCGCTCAATCGAACACGACAGGCGTCGACCGGGACGAGTACTCCGCCTCGACAGGCCACAGCAGCGAGCCGGGATGGTGCAAGCCGGCGTGGACCGCACGGACGAACTGGACCCGCGAGCTTCGCTCCGAACCCCCATACGGGCAGTAGGCGGCGACGGACGTGAGCCACCGTTAGCATCGGGCTCGAACCAAGCGCGGATCTGCTCGGCGGATCCGAACCAGGGTGGCACCGCGGAAG
>JBBSCG010000073.1:0-7233 GCA_038250515.1 Candidatus Limnocylindria bacterium | reverse complement strand
CAATTTGCGCTTGGGTGTACTTGTTCGTCGATATGCTAGTGCCACTGGTAGAGGTGTAGTTGTAGCCCCACGACTCGTTGCTGATCACTTGGCCGGTCGCCGGCCCACAGTAGTAGCCATTCGTCTGCTGGCGAGCATACGCAGAGAGAATCTTGCTCGAAGGTGGCGTCCACGGATCGCAGCTATCCGGGGAGGGGCAGATGGAATCGGGACTGACCGACTCGGTTGAGGCAGCATTCGAGAAAGCGTCAGAAGGTTCCCGCATGCTGGCGATCATCGCCATCTTCCGCGCGAGGATCTGCTTGTCCTTTGCGTTCAGAGTGGACAGCGCGTTGTCATTGGGCGGTTGTCCACCGACGGGCTCAGCCGCGAGCGCCGGGCTGGCGACAACTGTCAGCAGGATCAAGAGGCTCACCCAAAAACCAAGCTGGCGTACCACAGAAGATTCTCCCTCTATCTGGACAGGCCGCCTCATCTTGGGCCGCGCTACCTTCAGCATATCCGGGCCTCATTGGATGTGTGGGGCCGAGTCGACAATTATTGGACCATTGAGTCACTTCTTCCGATCCGCGCGGTGAAGAAATAACGTCGCCCTAGGAGGCTGTGTCGATAATGCCGGCGGCGGTGGGGCACGGCTTGGGACAATAGGCCATGCTGCACAAGACCTTCCGCCCCTACGACCAGCACACCCTCCTGCTCATGCCGCCCAGCCTGCACGACTGGGTAGCCGATGACGGCCTGGCCGCCTACCTCAACGACCTCGTCGACGAGCTCGATCTCAGCCCCCTGCTGGCCGCCCACGATGAAGCCAGAGGCAAGCCGCCCTACCACCCGGCGCTGATGCTCAAGGTGCTGCTGTATGGCTACGCCAGCGGCGTGCGCAGCTCACGAAAGCTCGAGGCTCGCCTGGCGGCCGACGTGAACTTCATGTTCCTCGCCGGGCAGGCGCGTCCCGACCACAAGACCATCAGCGAGTTCCGGCGCCGCCACCTGGCCGCTTTCTCCACGCTCTTTGTGGAGGTTCTGCAGCTCTGCCAGAAGGCGGGGCTGGTCAAGCTCGGACGGGTGGCCCTGGACGGCACCAAGCTGAAGGCCAACGCATCCAAGCACAAGGCCATGAGCTATGGCCGCATGACCCGCCGCCAGGCCGAGCTCGAAGCCGAGGTCAAGGCCATCCTGGCTGAGGCCGAGGCCATCGACGCCGCCGAGGACGCCGCCCGAGCTGGCACGGCGCGAGACCAGGCTGGCGAAGATCCGCGAGGCCAAGGCCGTGCTGCAGGCCGAGGCGCGAGAGCGCAAGGGCAACCCCGACGCCGTGCCCGAGCCCAAGGCCCAACGCAACTTCACCGACCCGCAGTCGCGCATCATGCGCTCCCGCAACGACGGCTTCATCGCCGGCTACAACGCGCAGGCCGCGGTCGGCGAGGCGCACCAGGTCGTGGTCGCCTGTGATCTGAGCGCCGACCCGACCGACACCCGCGCCCTGCCGGGCCTGGTCGACCAGATCGAGCGCAACCTCGGGCGCCGCCCGAAACGGGTGCTGGCCGACGCCGGCTACTGCTCCGACGCCAACCTCGAGCATCTCGACAACGCGCAGATCGAAGCCTTCATCGCCACCGGGCGCAGCAAGCACAGCGACCCGCCGCCGGCCCCACCCCGCGGCCGGATCCCCAGCGGGCTGACCCGCCGCCAGCGCATGGCTCGCAAGCTGCGCACGAAGGCAGGCCACCGCCACTACGCACGGCGCAAGGCCATCGTCGAGCCGGTCTTCGGCCAGATCAAGGAGTGTCGCGGCTTCCGTCGCGTCAGCCTGCGCGGCGAGGCCAACGCCCGCGCCGAGTGGGTGCTCATCAACCTGGTCCACAACCTCGGCAAGCTGTTCGGCAGCGGCCATGGCGGCCGGATCCTGGCCACGCGGGAGATGCGACGGCCAATGACTGCCGCGGTGATGGCGGCATGAACCGGGGAGCCATGCCTTGCTGCACCTGGTGGGCCAACTGGTTGCTGATGAAGCCGCCGAATCGGTCAATCCTGACCGCGCCGCATCGCCGCCGGCTCACTCAGCGGCTTATCGACGCAGGCTCCTAGGTTCCAGCAGCTCATCAAGCCGAACAGCGAGTGCTGTTTGCCGCGAAAACTACTTGACGAAGGTCGTACAATTCTTTGATTACGCCGTTCGTGGTCACCAGCCGGATCGCGTGAGCGTAGGACGAAGCGGGGAAGCATGACGAGTCTGCTCTGGGGTGAGCATTCGGTATTCGTCGACCGCCGGTCGGGCTGGGCAGCTTTGCTCGCTGCTCTCCTCCTTGGGATTGCGGTTTTCGCCCTCTCCGCGCCAGTCGTCGGTCCGGCTGAAACGATTGCGCTCCTCGCGGCAGGGTTAACTATTCCCGTCGCTGTGGCTAAGACCGCTACAGCATGCGGTCTGAATGCGATCGGGACTTTCTCTGATTACAGCCGCTCGCGTCGCTCGAGATTGCTGGATGCCGCGCTGTATGCAGTCGTTAGCACAGTCGTTGGGGGTGTGATCGGTTTCGTCCTCTCCGTATCCGGTGACTATTTGCATGCCAGTAGGGCGCTTGGCATGGCAGGTCCTATCCTCATCTACCTCGGTTACCGGGAATACCGAGGATCGCCTGGAGGAAGAGCGGTTCTGACATCACAATGGCAAGTGCCTGCTCCGTGGGTACGAGGCCGTCGAGCGCCGGTTATTTGGGGAGTCTTCTTGGGCTCTGGGCTGTCGACATGGATGCCCCATCCTAGCTTCCACGGGCTCCTTCTTCTCGCGATCCTACTTCCATTTCCACTTGGCGCTGGGCTGCTAGCCCTCTACGGAGCGGTCAGATCGACGCCGGCGATCGCCGCCGTAGTGTCGCGCCGATGCGCCTCAGACTTCTTCGTCATGCGCAGCCTTGAACTCCGCCTCGCGGGCCACGCATTGACCGGATTCATGAGCTGGGCAACGGGAGCGGCGGCCTCTGCCCTCCTTTTGCAAGCCGTCGTCTCGATGCTCGAGGGGGGCTCGTAGAGTGTTGGTCCTCACCCAGATAGCTTCTGTAATCTTGGGGATTGCGCTCCTTGTTTCAGGGTCCTCGAAGTTAGCCGCAATAGGGGCATTTGCCTCCGCGCTTGAAGGCAGTTATCAGCTCCCCCACCGGTGGATACCGCTCGTATCTCGCTCGGTTCCTGCCTTGGAGATAACATCGGGGACATTGATTCTCTTCCCGTCGACCTGGCTCGCGGGCGCGATTCTATCCACCGGAATGCTGATGATCGTGACCGCAGCGGCTATTGGCGCCGTCCTGCAAGGTCGAACTTCCGACTGCGGATGTTTCGGCGTGCTGTTGCCACAAAACTTGAGTTGGTGGGTTGTGGCTCGCGCGTCGGCACTCTTGGCGCTAGCCATTCTCTTGATCGCGGTCGCATCGCGGGATCCCAACATGATGACTCTGGTTGAACCTTTCGAGCAACTCCTCTTGAGCGCAGCCATCTTGGTGCTGTTTGCGCTGCTCGTAGGGACAAGCTGGCTTCTTTGGTCAGTTAGGCGCGGGATTGAGGAGGTTTGAAAATTGGACCTCCAATCGACGAGTTACATACTGCTATGGATTATCGTTGCAGCTGAGTCGATTGCGATTCTGGTACTGGTTCGTATTGTCGGCAGCATCATGCTCGGATCTCGCGAGGCGATCGAGCGTGACGGTTTGGTGCTGGGATCAGCGGCTCCCGACTTCACCGGATACACCGTTACTGGAGAAAAATTTCTTCTCTCGCAATCTAGTTCGCAGTGGGTCGCACTTATCTTTGCCTCCCCGGCATGTTCAATTTGCCGGTCCGTGATTCCCACCCTAGCCGCACTAAGCCAAGACCTCGGTGAAGCTGTTCAGTTCCTCGTGCTCCTCAGAGGCGGTGTCGACGACGCCCGCTTGTTCTGGGAGGCGACGGACCATGCGCTTCGAGTCATCGCGATCGGCGAGAACGAGATTGCGAACAGATACCGCGTGCGGGTGAGCCCGTACCTACAAGTCATCGACGCGCAGAAGACGGTCCGAGCAAAAGGCCTTGTGAACGAACGCGGCCATGTCGAGCACTTCTTAGCCGAAGCTGGCGTCGACGATCCTGCCCTGAAGTCGCACGTCCATAGCGCAACAAGTTTCGAGTCGAGCGCATTCTGATGAACGATTTAGAGCAACGCGCCAAATTGAGCGTCGAGGCTTTCGCAAGGGAGGTCGATCGCCGCCGATTCCTAAAGCGATCGTCACAAGCGATTTTCTCCCTCTTGGCGGCCATCGTTCTCGGGCCACCTGCGCGCGAGACCCTCGCGACGATCGGATGCGCCTGCAGCTACCCAAACGGTACGAGCTGTGGGAGTCGGGGCTATTCGTGTCCACAGACGAGTTGGGGTGGTTGCCCAAGTGGATGCAGCGTCTGCACCACGGCGAGCGGTTGCAGTCCATGCATCTATTCGGCTGGTCATTGGAGTTCCTGCGGTTGTGGGCCAGGCGGATACGGCTGTCGTGAATGTTACGACTGCATCTGTCCATCGGGCGGAGGCTGCACGAAGACGTGCGGCTGCCAAGGAGCGTGTCGATGCTGCAACTGTCTGACACCTCAGGATGTCGTGAAAGAGCTTTCGCGTGTGTCCACCACGCGTTAACGTCACCCGGCGGCCATTGCGACTCGTATGGGTCGCCTTGATTATCAGCCTGCTTGGCTGCGAATCGCGACCAATTCCAAGCGGGTCCGCCTCACCTGCGGGTGGCGCCTGTAGTGTTAGTCCGGTACTGGTGTTTCCGGGGGTGGCGGCTGCGCGCGGAACGGGTCCAGTCTATCTGGCGCCCAGTCGTGTCAACCTGCAGGGTGCTGCCCATGAGGACGGGCGGCAGGTCGTTCGGGTACTTTGGATCAGCGCGCCGGAGTATCGTGGTGAGTTGACGATTCGTAATCGGCCGGGCTCTACCAGCGAGGTCTTGTTTCGTGGACAAGGCACCGGGACGTCCGACGTTCTCGAGTTGCCCGCCGAAGCGTGGGCTCACCATGAGGACCAACTCGAAGGCAGCCGAGAGTGGCCGGCCGATCTCCTCGTGCCTCGTGCAGGCTGCTATGTTCTTGAGGTGCATGGTGATTCTTTCGTCGAGTCGATAGCTGTCGTCGTCGAGCCCTAGCAGCAGACGTGTCGGTCGCGAATTCATGGCCACGTCTGGGTCCTTGCCGATGGGTGGCGCGAACCCGAATAAAGCCCATCGTAAGGTAGACCGTCGCTGCCCCCGTCACAAGTCCGGCACGGGCGGCAGGCCCGCCAGCTGGCGACTACCTCCCACGAGCGCTGCAGGAGGGAGACCGCAGGTGACACGGCTGGGTCGCCCGACTGTCGCGGCACATCACACGGGAGCCCACAACGGCTACCTCCCACCTGTGGGAAGCCGTTGGGAGGATCCGGTGCTCGTCGAGCATCGCGCTTCGCTGCAACTGCCTCACTAGCATGGCCACCCTGTTCCGCAGCGCGCCCCAACGCGTCCACGTCGCCAGGCTCGACATCGGACAGCTGCTCGTGCGCGAGCGCGCCTGCCTGCGCCTGCTGTACCGCAGCGAGGCCGCAACCGCCAGCCAGCTGGCCACCCTGCTGTGCTGGAGCCGCTGGAACGCGCACTACCGCCTGCGCCGTCTGTGGCGCCTGGGCCTCCTCGAGCGCGCCGCCCTCCAGCCCGAACGCGGCGGGGTACCGATCGCCTACCGCCTGACGCACCGCGCGCGGCAGCGGCTGGGCTACACCGACTGGCGACCACGCGGCATCGCCCACCTGCGCCATACGCTGGATACCGTGGAGACCGTCTGCGTCCTCGCCAGGCACGGCCTCCTGCAGGCGTGGATGGCCGAATCGATGTGCGGCAAGCTGCTCGAGGGCATCCGCCCGGATAGCGCTGTCGCGCTCCAAGCCGCGAGCGGCTCCGGCGCCGTCTGCCTCGAGATCGACGAGGCAACCGAGCGCATCTCGGTCGTCCGCGCCAAGCTCAACGCATACGCCCAGGCACTGCCCAGTCGCCCGACCTGGAAGCTGCTGTTCGTGGTCAATGACCCGATGCGCGCCGAGTGGCTGGGGCGCGTCGCGGGACATCACGGCGCCGCGCGGCTGCGGGACCGATCGTGGGTCGTGGTGCTCGATGATCTGCGGCGTCTGGGCACGTCGGCGAGCGTGAGGCCCGTAGGCTGGAGGAGCGCGAGTGGCAGCCTCTCCGCACTGCTCGACGATCCAAGTCCGCGGCGTTCAAGGACGCCGGTGCCCAGCGAGGAATGGGTCAGGCTGCTGGGCAGCGGGGGTGGTGAAGACTTCGCGGTGACTCTCGCATAGGAGATGCGCCGCTCAGGTGAACCACCGCAAGCGCGGTTTGATGACCGCCGCATTCGGGCCGCGATGCTCGCGGCGAGGCGCTGTGAGATTCCTCACACACTTCCTCACACACTAGGTATTGATTCGCCAGCTGGGAGGCACTAATGTCGATCACGGCGGCCGGTCTCACAGCTGGCTCTCTCAAAGCAGCAGGTTGACCGGCCGCCGCCATCACCTCACATCGAGGGATCGCGGAGTTCTCCGCCACGGACTCCCACCGGCGTTGCGTCGGTGGTCTCGGTTAGTGTCGGCGTCGGGGCCTAACTACGGGCTCGGCAGGCGATAGCTCACCTTACCAACCGCATACACGCTGCCATTCGCGCTTCAACTTCGTTCGCGCGATCCGCACGCACCACCACGGCGCCTCCGCCCCCGCTTACGGGACGGGCTCGCTCGACCGATCGGTTCATCTGTTGAGGAACGCTCCTTTCGATGTCTCGCCTCGGCTCGATCGGGCTCGCTCTCGAATGAGGGCGAGTGCGTCGGGCCGTCTCGGGATACCGGGATGTCTCCTCGCAGGTGCGATCGGCGACAGCGGGCTCGCTCCCCATCGGCGGCGGAAGTCTCCGCGCCCAGAAAGGAGGGATGCCCTCAGCTGTCTCGATCGGCACCGGCGCTGAGCGCCCGCCGGTTGATCGTTCGTCAAAGGACGCGCTCCGGACCGGGCTCGGCCGCATCGCGTGCGGTGTAAAGCGAACGAGGTGATCTGTGCGAACGCACCTCGCTTGAGCTGCCCGGTCCTTTTTCGTGTTCGCTCTTCAAGCAAGCACAAGGAGATCCATCGTGCAGACCTACGAGGACACGACCTGCAAGGTCGTGTACGGCGTCAACGAGCTCAGCCTCGATCT
>JBBSCG010000072.1:0-7558 GCA_038250515.1 Candidatus Limnocylindria bacterium | reverse complement strand
CCTCTCGGGCACGCCACGCATTCCCCGCGCCGCACCGTCGGACGCGCTACCGTAAGGCCGGTGACAGCGTATCCTCGTCCAGGGTCCAATGCAGTCGTCCTGTGACTAGCGGATTGCGTGTCAGCAGGATCGTCGCGATCGTACGAGCGTTCTTCGTCTGGGGCGCCCTCGTGGTTTCGAAGTCCAACGAGATACCACGCATACGTGGTTCCGTTGTTGTGCGCCCTGGCGGCGGTGGGGCTGGGACCTTTCAGGATGAAGGGTGGACACGCCCAACGGTCGCCAGCCGCAGTGCTGCAGCCACCCGGCGGCTCAGCTGTGAGCGATCGCGATCGAGATGCTGTTCAGCAACACGCCCAAGAGTCCCAGAGCGGTCGCGGTCGCTCCGCCGAGGACGACCAGCTTGGGGAAGCGCCGCGCGGACAGCACCAGGATCGCCAGGCTGACCAGGATCGCGGTTCCCTTCACGAGCAGGACTGCGCTCACGCCGCCGGCGCGATAGGCGACCGCCATCACGCCGTTGGATTCGGCGCCAATGCCAATGGCGTGAACTCCGATGGCAAAGCTGATCGCGTCTCCGAGCTGTGCCGCCAGCAGGCCGGCGAGGATCAGGCGGGTGTGCATGACCTTCGTACTATGCACAATCCCGGCCGGTGTCGCGAAGGTCAGCCCGCGACGCTTCCGCTCATCACCGGCGTCCCGGTCGGCGCATCGACGCGCGACCGCTCGACCGTCACGACAAATGTCGCAAAGCCGCTCAGATCCTGGTCAAGCGGCACGAGGGTCGGATCGCTGGGCGCCGAGGTCAGCGTCCCGACCGGCCGCGACGCTCCCGCCTCGTCGAGCAGCCACAGCTCATAGATGCGGTTCGCCGGCAGGGCCTTCAACGCCGAGGCCACGAAGACGGCGCCGTCGTTCGTCTCGAGCAGCAGGCCGCGACCCGCATCGCCGCTCACCGCGTGCGCTGCCGTGGCCGATGCAATCGCGGCCGTCACTCGCTCCGCGTCGCTCAACCGGGATTGCAGCGAAACGTTCCAGGCACCCACCGCGATGGCGAGCATCACGGCGGCGGCGGCAAGGGCTCGCGCCAGACCCGGCGAGAGCCACCCGAGCCACCCGCGACGCGGTTCCGTCGTCGACGCAGCCGAACGCTCCGCGACCCCGACGTGCTCCTGCCGGGTCGCGGCGATCGTCGACATCAGGCGGGCGCGCAGATGGGGTCCGGCCTCGACCGGAGCGAGGCTCATCGCCAGCACGTCGCCGGAGCCGAGCAGTGCCCGTAGTTCGGCATGAGGCTCAGGGCACGAGCTCAGGTGCTCCGCGACGCTCTGTGCTTCGATCGGGTCGACCGCATCGAGCACGTACGCCGCGTCAAGCTCATCGACCTCAGCGCAGTCCAGAACCTGGTCGTGAACCTTCACCTCGCGCCTCCCTGTCCGCCCCGCCCGGCGTACGTGCCCATTGGCGCCGCATCGGTCTGGTGGAGGGCCTCGCGCAGCTTGGCAAGGGCCAGCCGAAGGCGTCCGTTTGCTGTGCCCTGCGGCACGCCGGTCATCGTGGCGATCTCGCGATAGGTGTGGCCGCCGAAGTAGGCCAGCTCGATCGCTGTGCGCTGCTCTTCGGGCAACTGACCCATCGCCGCCCGCAGCTCATGGTGCGACAGGCTCGAGAGTGCCGCCTCCCAGGTGGGGTTGTGCGAGCTGCGCAGCAGCGACCGCTCGTCCGCGTCGCCCACCTCCACGGTCGGCCGCGTGGCGCGAATCCCATCGATGGCACGATTGCGCACGATGGTCAGCAGCCACGACCGCATGTTGCCTCGATTGCCATCGAAACGGTCGATCTTCTGCCATACCGCGACAAACGAGTCGTGCACCAGGTCCTCCGCCAGCTGTCGATTGGCGACCACGCGCAGAGCCGTAGCCAGCGCGACCGAGGCGTATCGGTCATAGAGCTCGCCAAGCGCGTCGCGGTCGCCTGCTTGGATTCGTTTCGCCAGGCGAGCGTCGTCTGGCGGCTGGGAAGTATCGGTCAACCGATGCACCTCGTGGCCAACGTCAGACGCTCTTCTGCCTGGTAAACGAGCGACTGGCGCCGGCGCATCACGCTGGAGTCAGATGCCGGCAATTCGCACCTGGTCGACGACGTCTTGGACGCCCGGAACGTCGCCGACGATGCCGAGCAGCTCCTCGAGGACGTCGATCGACTCGACGTCACCGCGGAGCGTATCATCGCAAGCCTCCTCAGATCTCTTTGTCAGCGCGCCGATGCTCCGCACAAATCGGGCTTCAGTCGCTGCGCGTGCTTGCGCCGTTGCGCAGGTCTCGCGCCAGCTCCGATCGGCAGCTGAGACTTCGCTCCTTCAGCGGGTTGCGATACCACACGAGATACTGCTCGTGGTCGGAAACGTACTCCAACCGGCTGCGGGCGTAGGCGTCATTGGGCTGCACCCACGAGTCGCCGATCGGCAGGCCATGCTCCGGCACCAGTTGGAAGCCGAGTTCGCGCGAGCCGCATGCGGCAACGACCGTGAAGGCACCCTCCCATGAAGCGTTGGCGCGCACGATGCGCCAGCCGGGCAGGCGCTCGTGCACCTCGCTGACGACCGTGCTCAGCTGAGCGTTGCCGGTGGCCGGGATCGGCATCCACAGCGCGAGCGCCAAGATGCCGCCCAGCAGTGGAAGCGCCGCGAACCGGCGCACATGTAGGTGAATTCGCATGTCGTCTTGGGTTTCCCGTCGGTGAGGCGTAGGCCCCGGCGCCACGTCGCTGCCGGCCTGAAGGATAGAGCAGGATCTGTACCGATGCTCTGCTAGACTCGGGCGACGTCCAGCCGGTGCATTCCGCTGGCCCGCGACGGGCGTGGGGAGGTCTCTTGAACTACGAGCTGTACATGGCCGAGGCGATCGCCGAGGCGCGACGCGGCGGCGAAGAGGGTGAGCAGCCGGTCGGCGCGGTCGCCGTTCTCGACGACGCGATGATCGGGCGCGACCACGACCGCATGCAGCTCCAGCGTGATCCGACCGCCCACGCCGTGCTCCTCACCATCCAGGCCGCTGCGCGCAAGCTCGAGACACGCCGCCTGTCGGACGTGACCATCTTCACCACTCACGAGCCGTGCGCCATGTGCGTCGGGGCTCTCGTCGAGGCACAGGTGCGCGCGCTGGTCTTCGCCGTTCCCGACGAGCGTCGCGGCGCAGCGGGCAGCGTGCTGCAGCTGGCCCGCGATGCCTCGCTGCCGCACCAGCTGTCGGTCATCTCCGGGGTGCGCGAAGCCGAGGCGCGGCGCCTCGGCGATGAGCAGCCGGCGACCGCCTGAGAGCGGCGATGCCACCGGTCGCGTCTGGTAGACTCGCGCCGGAGAGGTGTCCGAGTGGTTTAAGGTGCCGCTCTCGAAAAGCGGTGTGCGAATAGCACCGAGGGTTCGAATCCCTCCCTCTCCGCCACTCGTCCCCTTTTTCGAAGCTCAGATGCCCGGCGTCGCATCGCCCGCGGAGAGGTCGCCTAGTGGCCTATGGCGCCGCATTGGAAATGCGGTTCGGGGCAACCCGTCGGGGGTTCGAATCCCCCCCTCTCCGCCAGCACTTCGAATTGACCGATATGGACCGCTCAACTACCATCGCCGAGGCCGTGCTAGGTGGGGAACTAGCGGTGCCCTGAACCCGCAATCCGCTACAGCGGGACGGAATTCCCGGCCGAGGTCTTCAGCCTCCGCCTCCGGACGACATCGACCGACGTTGAGAGTCGGGTCCCACGCAGCGAAGGTCCGTGAACCCCGTCAGGTCCGGAAGGAAGCAGCGGTAAGCGATCACCCTCGGGTGCCGTGGGGCGACCTGGCTGGAGCCGGTCGGTGCTTGTTTGTGCGGGCGTTGTCGATCGACGCCGGGTGCACGGCCGACTCAATCCCTCGATCGGTGTACGGTTAGGAGGCCATGCCAGAGCCCGTCCTCAGCACAGCCGAACCCTCCTCCGAGCCGCACCGGGCGCTCTACCGACGCTGGCGCTCACAGCGCTTCTCGGAGCTGCTCGGCCAGGACGCCACGGTCGCCACACTGCGGCGTGCCATCGCCACGGATCGGCTGGCGCATGCCTACCTGTTCGTCGGCCCGCGCGGCACCGGCAAGACCTCGACGGCACGCATCCTGGCGAAGGCCATCAACTGCACGAACCGCGCGCCTGACGGCGAGCCATGCGACGCCTGCTCGGCCTGCGTTTCGATTCGTGAAGGGCGCGCACTCGACGTGATAGAGATCGACGCCGCCAGCCACGGCCTGGTTGAGGACGCGCGCGACCTAGTGATGCGCGCTCTGACGGCACCCTCCGAGCTGCGCAAGCGGGTCTACATCATCGACGAGGTCCACATGTTGAGCACGCATGCCTTCAATGCGCTGCTCAAGCTGATCGAGGAGCCTCCCGACCACGTCGTCTTCATCCTGGCCACGACCGATACCCACAAGGTGCTGCCGACCATCGTCAGCCGCACCCAGCGCTTTGACTTTCGCCGTTTCCCCGAGGCCCTGATCGCCGATAAGCTGGCGCGCATCTGTGCCGCCGAAGGGACCGATGCCGAGCCCGAGGCGCTCGCGCTGCTCGCCCGCCTGGCAGACGGCGGAATGCGCGATGCCGAGTCGTTGCTCGACCAGGTGCTTGCCTTCGTCGAAGGCAGCGTGACCGCCGATGCGGTTCGCGAGGCGGTCGGCCTGGCCGACGAGGCGGCCATCGTAGCGCTCCTCGATGCCTACGTCGCCGGGGATATTGGCGCGGCCCTCGACGGCCTCGAGGCACTCGCCGACGCCGGTCGCGACATGGCACAGGTCGCGGCACAGGCCGAGGGCGAGGCACGCCGGCGGCTGCTGGCGTCTGCCGGGAATCCGCCGCTGGCACGGCGACTGGCGAGCATCCTGCGCACCGTCGCCGAGGCCGCGGGCGTCGGTGCTCGCGAGGGACGCGCGCGGCTGTTGCTCGAGCTGCTGGCGGTCGAGCCCGCGCCGTTCGGTCCGCGGCCGGAGGCTGCGGCTGCTCGGGCGGCAGTCATCGAAGCGCCACGACCCGCCGCAGCGACCGCCGCCGCGCCGCGTATCGCCGCGCCGAAGCCCGCTCCATCGTCGGTGGTGGCGGTTGGTCCGGCATCGGGCGAGCGGCCGACGCTCGCGCAGATGCAGGCGCGCTGGCCCGAGGTCCTCGAGCGGGCGAGCCCTGCCATCAAGCCGCTCGTCAAGGAGTGCCGGCCGGTCAGCCAGGACGGCGCGCGGCTGACACTCGGCTTCCCGGAGGAACGCGCCTTCATGCGCGAGAAGGCGACGACGCGCGCTTCCTCGATCGAGCAGCTGCTCGGTACCATCTTCGGCGGCAGTTGGGCGATCGAGTGCGTCGCCAGCAACGTGGAACTCGAGCTCCTCACCGTCGAGCAGGCCGTCGCGTCGGACGGTGACGACGCCGACGGCAGAGCACTGCTCGAGGGCGTGCTCAAGATCACCGGAGGTGAGCTGGTCGACGTCCAGGAGGTCCGCTAGGCATGAGGTCGGTCGGCAATCAGAATCCCCAACGGAGACGAATGTGAATATCGGTCAGATCGCCAAGATGGCGCAGCAGATGCAGGCGCAGATGGCTCAGATCCAGGCGGAGCTGAAGGAGACAACGCTGGAGGCAACCGCCGGCGGCGGAGCCGTCCGCGTGGTCATCACCGGCGCCCAGGAGGTCCGCTCAGTCGAGATCGACCCGAGCGCGGTCGACCCGGAGGAGGTCGATATGCTGCAGGACCTGGTGATGACCGCGGTCAACGACGCGATCGCGCGCAGCAAGCAGCTCTCCGAGGAGCGCCTCGCGTCCGTCGCGGGCGGGATGGGTCTGCCCGGGATGCCCGGCATGGGCAGCCCGATGATCCCGCCCCCGCTGCGCTAGCCACGCCCACCACCCGAGCGTCCGCATGGCTGGCCTGATCGCGCCCGTCGCGCGCCTCATCGAGGAGTTCAGCAAGCTTCCGGGCGTGGGCCAGAAGACGGCGCAGCGCCTCACCTACCACATGCTGCGCACGTCGGCGGACGACGCCCGCGGGCTCGCCGCGGCGCTGGTCGCCCTCAAGGAACAGGTTGCCTACTGCTCGGTCTGCTCGAACATCACCGAGACGGGGGTCGACCCCTGCGCCATCTGCGCCGACACGCGACGCGACGCGACGCGCATCTGCGTCGTCGAGGAGCCGCTCGATGTGCTTGCCATCGAACGCACCGGGGAGTTCCACGGTCGCTATCACGTGCTGCATGGCGCGATCAGCCCCATCGACGGCATCGGTCCTGATCGGATTCGTGCGCGCGAGCTGGTGAACCGTGCCCAGGCGGGAGACCTCGAGGAGGTGATCCTGGCCACCAATCCGAATCTCGAGGGAGAAGCGACGGCCATGTATCTCGCCGACCTGCTGGCCGATCTCGTGCCCGCCATCACACGCATCGCGCGGGGGCTGCCGGTGGGTGGCGACCTCGAGTATGCCGACGACGTGACCCTCACCCGCTCGCTCCAGGGACGCCGTCAGGTCGAGCGCTGATCAGGCCGCCACGCTCACTTGACAGTGGCGGGTGCCGCGCCTAGTATTCGTGGTCGCGCCGGTGTCAACCGGGCGGCGACTCAAGGACGGCGGCCATTGGTCGTGCGGCTTGGCGCCGAGGTTCCATTCATGGAGGCCTCGAATTAGAACGAAGCCGATTCGTCGGCGAAGTGACCTTAACAGCTGAAGAGTGACAGGAATCCACACGAGTCAATTGGGATCAAGTCTGAACTTTGACGGTGGTAGCGCCCTCGGGCACGACCACTGTTGTTTTTTGTTCGGAGAGTTTGATCCTGGCTCAGGACAAACGCTGGCGGGGTGCATGAGACATGCAAGTCGAACGGGGTGACCATCGGGCTTGCTCGATGGTCACCTAGTGGCGAACGGCTGAGTAACGCGTAGGTGATCTGCCCGGAAGTGGGGAATAACTGCCCGAAAGGGTGGCTAATACCGCATGTGGTCGACGATTCGTTTCGTCGTCCAAAGCCGTAAGGCGCTTCCGGAGGAGCCTGCGTCCGATTAGCTAGTTGGTGGGGTAACGGCCCACCAAGGCGACGATCGGTAGCTGGTCTGAGAGGATGATCAGCCAGACTGGGACTGAGATACGGCCCAGACTCCTACGGGAGGCAGCAGTCGGGAATTTTGCCCAATGGACGAAAGTCTGAGGCAGCAACTCCGCGTGAGGGACGAAGGCTCTCGGGTCGTAAACCTCTTTTCTCAGGGAAGATACAAGACGGTACCTGAGGAATAAGCCACGGCTAACTACGTGCCAGCAGCCGCGGTAATACGTAGGTGGCGAGCGTTGTCCGGAATTACTGGGCGTAAAGAGCGCGCAGGCGGCTGACCAAGTCCGATGTGAAAGCTCCCGGCTTAACTGGGAAATTGCATCGGAAACTGGTCGGCTTGAAGGTGGGAGAGGGTAGCGGAATTCCCGGTGTAGTGGTGAAATGCGTAGATATCGGGAGGAACACCAGTGGCGAAGGCGGCTACCTGGCCCATTCTTGACGCTGAGGCGCGAAAGCT
>JBBSCG010000071.1:0-7696 GCA_038250515.1 Candidatus Limnocylindria bacterium | reverse complement strand
TGACAGGGCGATGTTGGCAAGCAACGGCGAGAGAATGCCACCCTGGGGCGTGCCGGTTGACGTATTCCTGGTGACGCCATCCTCGGACAGGATGCCGGCCTTCAGGAACGTCTTGACCAGCGCCAGTTTGAGCGTGAAACGCGCGCCCGTAGCTCAGCGGGCAGAGCGGGTGGCTTCGGAGCACGGCCGTGGATGCGCTGTGCCACGAGCGCGGCTCATGGACTGAACGGGGCCGAGTTATCCGCTGTCGGGAAGGTGCCTCGCCTTCCTAACCAACGGTCACCCGTAGCAGCCCGAGCCCACCTTTGCCGCACAGGCTCCCGTCGGAGAGCTCAGGGCTTGTCAGCGGCAGCTCACGACCCGCTGCCCGGGTCGTACAGCTCGGCCGAGGCCAGCGTACCGCTGCTGGTGCCGCCGCCCACCACGAGCACCTTGCCATCTGGCAGCAGCGTGGCCGTGTGCCCGGCGCGTACCCCGTTCATGTTTCCAGTGGCGGTCCAGGACTCGCTGCTGGGGTCATACAGCTCAGCCGAGGCCAGCGGGCCGCCGCTGCTGTTCCCGCCCACCACCAGCACCTTGCCATCGGGCAGCAGCGTGGCGGTGTGGTTGATGCGGGCCTCGATCATGTTCCCGGTTGGCGTCCAGGACCCGCTGCCCGGGTCGTACAGCTCAGCCGAGGCCAGCGGGCCGCCGCTGCTGTTGCCGCCCACCACCAGCACCTCGCCATCGGGCAGCAGCGTGGCCGTGTGCCCATTGTGTACCCCGTTCATGTTCCCAGTGGCGGTCCAGGACCCGCTGCTGGGGTCGTACAGCTCGGCGGAGGCCAGTTGAGGGCCCTGGCTGCCGCTGCCGCCCACCACCAGCACCTTGCCGTCGGGCAGCAGCGTGGCCGTGTGGTTGATGCGGGCCTCGACCATGTTCCCGGTTGCGGTCCAGGACCCGCTGCTGGGGTCGTACAGCTCGGCGGAAGCCACGGCGTCGCTGCCTGGGCCGCCGATGTTGCCGCCCGCCACCAGCACCTTGCCATCCGGCAAGAACGTGGCCGTGTGGAAGGTGCGGGCCTCGATCATGTTCCCGGTTGCGGTCCAGGACCCGCTGCTGGGGTCGTACAGCTCGGCGGAGGCCACGGCGTGAACGCTGATCTCGCCGATGCTGTCGGCGCCACCGGCTACGAGCACTCTGCCATCCGGTAGGAGCGTGGCCGTCTGGATGGTGCGGGGCGTAGTCATGCTCCCGGTAGCGGTCGAGGACCCGCTGATCGGATCGAACAGCTCGGCGGTGGCCAGTAAGCCGCCACTGCTGTCAGCGCCACCGACTATGAGCACCTTGCCAGCGGGCAGCAGCGTGGCCGTGTGACCCCTGCGGGCCTCGATCATGCTCCCGGTGGCGGTCCACGTGGGGGCGGTCGCCGGCGAGGACGAAGCCGCTGGCGTCGGCGAGGACGGAGTCGCGGAGGCGCTCGGAACGACCGACGCGCTGGGGGAGGGACCGGTCCCCGCCGGCCGACCGATCAGGCCTGCGAGCTGCGTGCCCGCCAGCACCGCGAGGAGCAGCACCGCGGCGGTGGCGAAGAGCCTGCCGGCGGGGCCTCCCAGCCGTCGGCGGCCGCGCTGCGGGGTGTCCGCGATCCGGCTCATGGTTGCATCGAGCAGCCGGCTGGGGGCCTCGCGCGGCGCATCGGCCCGCAGGCGCTCGGTGAGCAGGTCGTCGAAGCGGTCCTCGGTGTTCATGCGATGTGTCCCTCCGATGGCTGGGCGTCGGGGCCGATGGCGTCACGCAGCGCCAGGCGTGCGTGATGGAGCCGTGATTTGGCGGTACCGACGGGGATGTCGAGCGCATTGGCGATCTCGGAGAGCGAGAGGCCGAGATAGTAGTGATGCACGATGACGGCGCGATGATCGGTGGAGAGTTGTCGTAGCCCCCGTTGGAGGGCGTCGCGGTCGCCGAGCTCGCCGCTGGAATCCGATGTCGGTCGGTCGTGGTCGGGCAGCAGGCGGATGTTGGATGCGTGTCGGCGCTGTCGCCTCGACTCGTCATAGCAGGCGTTCACCAGCAGCCGGCGCAGCCACGGGTCGAGCCGGCGTGGGTCGCGCAACGACGGTAGGTCCCGCCAAGCTCGAACGAGCGCCTCCTGCACCGCGTCCTCCGCTTGGCCCCGATCCCGCAGGATCAGCGAGGCGGTGGCGAACAGTCGATCGAGACGCGGTGCGGCGATTGCGGCGAACGCGTCGCGATCGCCGGCAGCAGCTGCCTCTACCAGGGCTTCGTCGGTCACCAGGCCTCCTCATCGCACCCACTGAGGGGGCGCGTCTGCATGGTATGGCGCACCAACGGTGAGATTGGTTCACTGGTGGTCGCATCGGCTGATGAGTGCATGCCGATGGCGGGGTAGGATGTCCATCATTCCGCTCAGGTTGAGCGTGAAACGCGCGCCCCGTAGCTCAATGGACAGAGCGGGTGGCTTCGGACCATCAGGTCTCGGGTTCGATTCCTGTCCGGATGCGGTGCGCGCCGAAATCTCGGGCCGCAGCGCGCCACTCCCAGCCAAGGGCGATGTCGATTCCGGCATGGAAGCGGGGGTACCACTGGCCGCGGTACCACAGCGCCGGCTCGAGCTCGAAGTCGGTGGGGCCGAAGCGCTGCGTGATCGGACCGTCGATCGGCCAGACCAGCGTCGCGGCGTAGCCGTAGCGCTGCGCCCAGGCCAGCACCAGGTCGACGTAGGCGTCGGAAGGGTGGTAGGCGGACAGGGCACGCCGCCAGTCGTCGGGAGCGCCGAAGTGGGCGAGGTAGGCGGCGGCGGCCGGGATGGCGGCGGCGGGGTCGCAGATGTCGGTGTCGCGCAGCCCGGCCCACGCCGACGCCTGGGCGAACGAGGCCGCCAGGAACTGCATCGGACCGATGGCGCCGGCCCGGTTGGGCCGGCAGTCGGTGGTCAGCCGCCCGTGGTCGCTCGCGACGCGCCCGACCGCGGCGAGCGCCGGCCAATCGAGGCCGAATCGGCGCCCGCCTGTGTGCCGATGACGATCGCTCTCCTCGCCAACCAGCGTCGAGTGCCATTCGCCCCGCGGATCACGAGCCACATGGCACTCGACGGCTCGGCAAGCGCGTGGAGCCCCACGACTCGTCGAGCAGATAGATCTTCTCCTCGCCGAATCGGTCCCGGAGATAGTTCGTGAGCTGGATGGTGTCCGCCACCGCCTGGTCCAGCGTCCGATCCTTTTCCGGATCCAGCGCGCCGTACGAGGTACCGGTGCCGCGCTGATCCCAGGAGACGACCACGAAGTCCTCCGTCAGCGGCTCCAGCAGGGCGCGAGCGAAGGCCAGGTCGGATTGACCCGGACCATCGGACAGGTAGAGCAGCACGGGATTGTCTGGGTCGGCGGCGCGGATGAGGACTCCCTGCTCCTGGCCGCTGAACTCCGCCTTCGTGAGCTCAGCGATACTTCCCGATGCCGGCTGCCCATCAGCGCCGAGCACCGGTGGGGTTGAGCCCGGCCAGGCGACGAGGACCGCGAGTCCTATCACCGCAAGCGTCAGCACGGTACTGCGGACGGCGGCGAGGCGGCGCGGTCGTGCGAGCGCCAGGCCGACACTGACGCCGACCACCATGGGGTACAGCGCCAGCAGGCCATGGAAGCCACGACCGAAGACGAAAGCGGCGATGCCTCGGCGTGATGCTGCTCTGCAACGGCCAGCATCCTTACGAGGGCGGTAGGCCGATGGTCGGAGAGAAGGTCCGAGACCCTCGATCTATTCGGCCTGATATAGACACCCAACTCTCGGAGTTCCTGGTCAAAGCGTGTGCCCCACATCGCGACGAACGGTTTCGGACCGCGCACGAAATGAAAAGACCCTCGAGTCCGCAGCCGTGGGCTCGGGCCGGCGCCCGCAGCAAACTGCCTGAGGTCTCGTATCCTCTCCGGGCGAGCCAGCCACCTGAGGGACGACATGAGTGCGCGGATGCGTATGCCGGCCGGTGACGACGACGACTGGGCAGCCCTCGTCGGCCTCAGGCGTCAACAGATCGCTCGCTTCCTCTCCTGGGCCGCCGAAAGGGAGGTGGTGAATTCGATGCGCCTCGCTAACCGCCGTGACGTCGCCCGCGTGCGAGAGATCACGGATGCGTTTGGCGAGCCTTGGTGGGCTGCGGTCGTGTACTCCTGCTTCGACTCGCAGTCGCTGACGCCTTCCACGATCCGGTCGGCGCCAATGTCGCGGACCGTCTTCTCTCGGACATCGAACTGCCCGTAGGGGCGGTCCGAGGCCACCGCACGCAACCAGCCCACAAGGGCGCTAAGGTGGCTCTAAGTTCGGCCTGCGCGCGGGCTCAAGCTTTCGAGTCCATCCTCAACACCGGGAGCGGCCTCGTGGATCGACCCCAGCATCCTGTAGCAGTGGATCGCGATCTCGCGACGGTGCAACTCCGCGAGGCGCCCAATCCCTCACGTGTGCTCGCGATGCTCCCAGTTGGATCGTCCATGGCTCTGAAGGCGGTCCATGTCCGGCAGCGGGGACCGCCCCAAGCCGTCGGTCAGAGGTGCGCCAAGACAGCCTTGGCGAGGTCGATCGCACCCTGTTTCGCGATCGCTCCGTCGAGAGGGTCCGCGTTCTTCAAGCCGAGGGTGAGCATTCCGCCGGGAACCTGGACGTGCAACAGGCTTCCGGTGCCCAGATCGGCCGAGTAGTAGGCCTCGGTCCCGAGGCCATCGATCAGCGTCACGGCGTCGGCTTGCCCGATCTTGTCCATCAGCGACTTGGCGTTGCGAACGGTACGTATTTGGCGTCGAAGAAGACGCGGAGCCCCAGCGGATCTCCCGGGTTGCCCGCCTTGAGCGCGCCGGAGACCTCGAAGGTGCATACGCTGAAGTCCCCCGCCTGGCCCTCCGTCGATGAGCCACCGAACGCGGCTTCGACGTCGGTCTTCGTGGCGACCGAGCAGGCGCTCGAAGGGTTTCCCGCTGTGCCCGGCGAAGAACCGACGGCGGTCGGTGTGGCTGTCACCGCGGGCGCGGTGGAAGGCGAGCCAGACGATGACGGACCCACAGAGGTCGATCCTGAGCAGGCCCCGAGGAGCAAGACGAGGCTGAGGGCGAGTGCCACCGGCCCTGATTGGCGAGGCGCGAGTCGAACGGGGACTGGGGGCACTGGCTCCGCCAATTGGGGAGACTGCTGGTTGTGATGCGCAACCGGAATCAACGCCTGGGCCGCGCACAGGGACCCGCGGAATCTAGCAGATCGATCGGATCCGTCTCGAGATCGTGTCATTGCTCCGTGAATGTGGCACTGCTAACTGCTCAGCGACTTTGTCAGTCTTTACCGATGAGGGAGAAACTGACCGTGGACCGACGAGACCAGCAACGGATTGATGTCCTGAGCCGATGGCGGGAGGGATCGCTGACCGTAGAGGAGACCGGCGCCCTGCTCGGAACGAGCCAGCGGACCGCCTGGCGGCTGCGCCGCCGCTTCACCACCCCTGGGTGCCGACGGGATCGTCCACGGCAACCGTGGGCGCGGCTCGCCACGCCGTCTGCCCGAACCGATCCGAGCCCGCATCGTCGAGCTCGCCCGGACCCGGTACCGGGGCGTCAACGACAGCCACCTGGCAGAGCTGCTGGCCGAGGAGGAGGCCATCGTCATCGGTCGCTCGTCGCTCCAGCGGCTGCTCCGTGGGGCGGGCGTCGGGACGACGAGGATCCGCCGACGGCCGAAGTCAGCAGTTCACGAAGAACGGCCGTCCAATGCGCGGGTCGCCGCAGGGTACGGCGGCGCATAGAGCCCCTGGAACCCGCCGATCGAGGGATAGAGCGAGGCTTCAAGGTTGGCGAGCAACTGCCGCAGATGCTCCACATCGTGGTACGCCCACTCGCAGACCTGTTGCTCAACAGTGATAAGTCCCCATCGCGGCAGCTCGGCCCCATGCTGCAGGTCGTCAGGCGTCAATTCCCTGAGACGGCGCAGGCTCCGCGCGCGCGCCCTGCCCCAGCGGGCCAACAATGCGAACGCATCGAGCCCTTCGCTTGGAGCCGCATCGTGCCGCGTGATCGGTGAGCCCTCGGCCGCGATCATGGATTCGACCCGCGCGGACAGCAGCGCCTCGACGTTGAGCAGGTGGGCGAGGATCTCGCGTGCGGACCACTCCTCGGCGGCTGGCCGTTGATCGAGCCATCCGGCGGGGAAGGCTGCCAGCAGCGACTTCAGCATCGCTGGCGTACTCGCCATCAGCGCGACTGCCTCGCGCTGCGTCATCTCACTTGCCATCACGCCCTCCCGGGGGCTTGCAGGTCCAACAAGTTGCTGCGAAACACAATCGGTGTCACTGCAGGCCACATGCCGCGTGGATTCAGGCCGCATGGCGACTACTTGATGGCGCGGCGTAGTCTCGTGCTCCACCACTACCTCGTCCCGAAGCTTCGGAGTGCGTCATGAACGGTTGGTTCGTCCTGCTCCTGTTCCTCCACATCGTGGCCGCCATCGTCGCCTATGGGCCGACCTTCGCGTTCCCGCTGATCGCGGCCGCCGGCCGGAAACACCCGCAGCACGCTGCCTTCGCGGCCGAGGTCAATCTACTGATCGGAAGCAGGCTGGTGCTGCCCATGGCGCTGTCGATGGCTGTCAGCGGCGTGCTGCTCATCATCGTGGGCGGCATCGATCTGTTCCAGCCGTGGCTGATCGTCTCGATCATCGTGTACATCATCTCCATCGGCTACCTGCTGCTGATCCAGAGCCCGGCCATGCGGGAGCTGGCCCAGTTGCTCAACGGTATGGCCGGTCCAGGCGCGCAGTCGGCGGGCGGGCCGCCACCGCGTCTGCACGAGCTTGGCGCTCAGATGCAGCGTGGCGGCATGATCCTCGGTTTCCTGCTGCTGGTGATCATTGCGCTCATGATCATCGGCGGGCAGACAACCTGACCGGTCGACCTCCGCGCGTGCCCGACGAAGGTGAGCTTGGCAGGTGTGTGCGACACTCGGTCGGTGATGCGGTTCCGCTACGACTCGGCCATCCTCGAGCGTTTCCCGACGACCGTCGGTGGGGTGATCCACGCGACGGGGCTCACCATTGACCCCGCCCCGACCGACCTGGCTGCGGCGTTCGAGGCCGAGGCCATCGCGGTGCGCGAGCGGATCGGCGCCGCGCCGCTCAGCGAGTTACCGACACTAGCCGCCTGGCGGCGCGTCTTCCGGGGGTTCGGCGTCGATCCGACCCAGTACCGCTCGGCGGCCGAGGCTCTCTTGCGTCGCCTGACCAAGCAGGGCAGCCTGCCCTCGATCAGGACGCTCGTCGATCTTGCCAACCTGGTGAGCATCCGGTATGCGTTGCCCGTCGCGGTCTTCGACTAGCGCGGCGTGGTTGGCGGCACGACCGTCCGGCTCGCGCGCGGCGACGAGCGCTGGGCCGATCTTGGCTCGAGCGACGCCGAGCATCCGAAGCCGTCCGCGCGCTCCTGGGCAAGCACAAGGCGTTTCAGTCGCTGTCTCGGCCCCGTCAGTGTTGGGACAACGCGGTCGCCGAGAGCTTCTTTGCCACCCTCAAGGAGGAGCTCGTCTACCGTTCCCGTTCCCGACGCGAGCGATCGCTCGGGCAGCGATCTTCGAGTTCATCGAGGTCTTCTACAACCGGAGCCGGCTACACTCCTCACTCGGCTACCTGACCCCTGCCGCCGACGAGGAGAAGCGGCTCAACCAGCCCGAAGCGG
>JBBSCG010000070.1:0-8330 GCA_038250515.1 Candidatus Limnocylindria bacterium | reverse complement strand
TTCGCCGGGTTCCCCAGCGTGCTGTTCCCGTCGCCGTCCGCACCGCCACTTCCCAGCGTGCAGCCGAGCTCCAGCTTCACCCTCCTGCCGAGCAGCTCGGTGGAGGCGTCGCCGCAGTAGCCGTCAATTCACCCTCCCTGATGGGGCGCGTTGCCGGCCGCTTGTGGTGATTCAGAGCCGAGACTTGTACGGTTAGCGGACGATCCGTATACTGAGCGCAGCCGCTCAACCGACCCGAGACCCCCTGCGGCACCCGGAGGAACTCTTGGCCGACCCTCGCTACGTGCTCGTGGTGGACGACGACGGCGACATCCGTTCGCTGTTGACCGATCTGCTCTCTGGCGACGGCTATCGCGCAAAGGCCGTGGCCAGCAGCGCGGAAGCCCTCGCCGAGGTCGAGAAGGAACGCCCCGACCTGGTGATGATGGACGTCAAGCTGCCCGACCAGGACGGCATCAGCGTGCTGAAGCAGCTCAAGAAAGAGCACGTCGACCTCGAGGTCATTGTGATGACTGCCTTCGGCGGGAGCTCGACCGCCATCAAGGCCATGGAGCAGGGCGCCTACGACTACGTCACCAAGCCGTTCGATATCGATGACCTACTCGCCACCCTGAAGCGCGTTTTCGAGCACGCCGACATGTCGAACGAGGTCAGCGCACTGCGTCTCGAGCTGGGCAAGTCCGCGGCCGAGCGCGAGCGCATCGTCGGCAACTCCCGACCGATGATGGAGGTCTACAAGCTCATCGGTAAGGTGGCCTCCGCCGACGCGACCGTCCTCATCACGGGCGAGTCGGGGACCGGCAAGGAGCTGGTGGCCGAGGCACTGCATCGGGCCAGCAAGCGCAACCCGTTCCCGCTGGTGAAAGTCAGCTGCGCCGCGCTGCCGGAGAGCCTGCTCGAGGCGGAGCTGTTCGGGCACGAGAAGGGCTCGTTCACCGGCGCGATGACCATGCGCAAGGGCCGATTCGAGATGGCCAACAAGGGCACCATCTTCCTCGACGAGATCGGCGAGATGACCGCCGGCACCCAGACGAAGCTGCTGCGCATCCTGCAGGAGCGCGAGTTCGAGCGGATCGGCTCGAATACGCCGATCAAGATCGACATCCGGGTGATCACCGCCACGAACCGCAATCTGTCCGAAGAGGTCGAGAAGGGCCGATTCCGCGAGGACCTCTACTACCGGCTGAACGTGATCCATATCCACATGCCGCCGCTGCGTGAGCGCAAAGAGGACATCCCGCTACTCACCGAGCATTTCCTGGTGAAGTACCGCCACGCGCCGGGCACCATCCCGACGACGATCAGCGAGGAGGCTCTCGAGAAGCTGGTCGGCTACGACTGGCCGGGCAACGTGCGCGAGCTGGAGAACGCCGTTGAGCGCGCCGTGGTGCTGTCGCGGGGCAACCTGATCACCCCCGAACACCTGCCGTTCGGCGACGCGCGCGAGGCCCGCGACCGGGCACGCCTGGTCGCGCGGACGAAGCGTGAGTCGGGTGCGCACGACAACGGCCAGACCGACGTCGCCGTCGCGGAGCCCGTGGGCGCCGAGGAGAACGGCGCCGTGAGCGGCTCGTTCAAGGAGGCCGTGGCAGGGCTGGAAAAGCGGCTCATCCTCGAAGCCCTGGAGCGTGCCGGCGGGAATCGGTCGAAGGCGGCGGAGGAGCTCGGGATATATCGTCGCCTGCTCTACGTCAAGCTGCGCGAGTACGACCTCGGCGAGTAATCGTCGCGCGGTGGTATCCTTCTTGCCCCTTGCTGGGGCAACCACTATGCATCGAGGGTTGACGCATGTTCAGCCGCGTAAAGATCGCCATTCGATTCTTCTTCATGGGCCTCGCAGTCGGCATCCTGCTGGCGCCGCGCAGCGGTCAGGAGACCCGGCGCATGGTCCGCGAGAAGGCCGACCGCCTCCTCAACGACGTGCTTGACGCCGCAACGATGGGCAGCTACGAGTCCGGCGCCAGCGACAGCGAGCCGGAGACGATGCGCAAGTCGGGCAACGGCCGGACCCGCAGTCGGGCAACGGCCGGCAGCACGGCGAGCGCCGCCCAGGCGTAACTGGGCAGCCCGCCAACGAAATGAGCTGAAAACGAGCGGCCGCGAACGCGCGGTCGCCGTGGTATCCATGCGCTGGAGCCAACTGCGCCCACGCCTTCACCGGTTGCACGGCAGGGAGCCGGCATCGGCCGCGCGCGAGCGCATGGTCCATGAGCAGATCGAGGCACGTGGCCTCACGGATCCTGAGCTGCTGCGCGCATTTCGGCGCGTCCCGCGCCACCTCTTCGTCGAAGACGCCGGTGCCTACGCTGACCGCGCGCTTCCCCTCACTTCCGGCCAGACCATCTCGCAGCCCTACGTCGTCGCGACCATGACCGATGCGGCCCGGCCTCTCAACGGTTGGCACGGCGCACGAGTGCTCGAGGTCGGCACAGGGAGCGGCTATCAGGCGGCCATTTTGACGGAGCTTGGGGCCGATGTGACGAGCATCGAACGACATGAGGAGCTGGCGGCGGAGGCGGAGCGACGGTTGCGGGCGGCGGGCTATGTATCGGTCAGGCTGCTGGTGGGTGATGGGACCCGTGGCGATCCGGAGGGCGCGCCGTACGACGTGGTGGTCGTCACCGCGGCCGGACCATCGGTCCCGCAGCCATTGCTGGAACAGTTAGCGACCGAGGGCGGAAAGCTGGTGATGCCGATCGGGACGCGGGAGCACCAGGTGGTGACCGTCGTGACGCGGCACGGGCCCGATGTCGAGACGCGCGCGCTGGAGCCGGTGGTGTTCGTGCCTCTGATCGGCGAGTACGGGTTCGACGAATAGCGGGCAAGCGCTGGCACGCGATCTGCAACGGCAAGTCGCCATGACATACCGAGATGATCCGACACGCGACGACACCGACGTCATCGAGCGGGAGCGCATCGTCGAGCGGGAGCGGCCCGTTGCGCCGGCTTCGGCGCCAGTCCCGGGCAGCCAGGTGAACGTGAATGCCGATCGCGGCGGCCATGTGGCGACCGGACCCGGACCGCTCTACTACGCGCGGCGTGTGATTGCGCTGCTGTTCGGCATCCTGTTTGCGCTGCTGATCCTGCGCATCGTGCTGCTGGCACTGGGCGCCAATGAGGGGAACGGGATCGTGGACGGCATCTACGGCATCACGGAGCCGTTCGTGGCGCCGTTCCGCGGCGTGTTCAGCTTCGACACGGTCCGACCGGTCGGTCGCAGCGTCTTCGACGTTGCTGCGCTGGTGGGGCTGATCGGGTACCTGCTGATCGAGCTCCTGATCCTGGCCGTGCTGAAGCTCGGAGACCGCGACCGGGTCGTCGCCTAGCCGCGGGCTGGCCGCCGACAGGCAGGGTTCCCTGGCGACGTTTTGCAGCATTTGGCGGCGGGCTCTGACGGCCATCGGAACGCTCGCTGATGGCCGCTTTCGCGGCAGACAGTTGAGCGCCAACGAGAGACCCATTTGGGACCGATACCGATGGGCCCTATGGCGGATACGGCCAAATGCTGCAAGGTCCGCCGGCGGACCGGCTAGACCGGCGGGACCTCGAGGGCACCACGGTCCGATGGGGTCCCGCGAACCGGCGAAGACGCGGTAGCAGTCCCCGGCAGCACGCCGGCACGCAGGAACTCCTCGTCGTACACCTCCTCAATGCGGCGCACCTGGGCATCGATGCTGAAGCGCGCGACCACGGTGTTGCGACCGGCCTCCCCCAACCGCAACCGCAGTTCCGGCGAACGCGCCAACCGGACGAGAGCGGCGGCCAACGCTGGCGGCGAGGCCGGAGGCACGAGCAACCCGTCGAAGTCATCGGTGATGACTTCGGGAATGCCGCCGACGCGGGAGGCGACGACCGGGCGGCATCGCGCCATGGCTTCAAGGATGGAGATGCCCTGGGCCTCGCGCAGGCTGGGCAGCACGGCGACGGACAGGTCGGAAGTCACCGCGCTGATGTCGTCGCGGCGCCCGGTGAACACAATCTGACGTGAGCCCGCCGCACGCGCACGCAGTGCATCGGTCAGTGAGCCTTCGCCGACGATGGCCAGCCAGGCATCGTCGACCGAAGCGACGACCGATGGCCAGGCGTCGATCAGGTATGCATGCCCCTTCTCGGGCTCGAGGCGCGCGACCACGCCGGCCAGGAAGGCGTCGCAGGGAATGCCGAAGTCGTCGCGCAGTGAGCAGGGAGGAGCGGGCGCGGCGAAGCGCGACAGGTCGACGCCGTTGGGGATGATGGAGAACTCGGCGCCAAGCCGACCCTCGCGCTCCACTTTGGCGCGGATGCTCCCGGACGGCACGATCAAGCGGTCCATGTGCGGGGTAAGCGCCGCCAACGTCGCGATGTCGGCAGGCGAACGGACGCGCGAAGAATGGACGGTGGCCATGATCACCGGCGTGCGAGCGGCGACCGCCGCACGGGTCCCGATCACTTCGGCGCGGTACATGTGCGCGTGCACGAGGTCGAACTCCTCGCGACGCAGGTAAGCGGCGAGCTCACGGACGGCGGCTTCGTCGTCGGGCTCGTCGATGACGTCGACCGCCAGGCCAAGGCGCCGCAGGCGCTGCACCGCACTGCCCGCCGAGAGGGAGAGCGCGCGGATCTCGTACCGGCTGCGATCCAGGCGCAGCATCAGCCCGGTGTAGCTCTCCTGGGCGCCGCCGTTGCCACCGGTCGCCAGCAGCTGGAGGATGCGTGGTCGGGAGTGTCCCCTGGAACGATGCGTCCGCCGGTGCCTTCGGTAGGCCGCGCTGCCGATGGCGCCTTCATGCTCAGGCGCGAGCGGACGTTGGGATCGGGTGGGGGTCATGGGTTCAGCCGCCCAGGGAGACGCGTGCGAAAGTCGGTGGGGAGAGTCACGGGCGAATCGTAAGGTGAGGCGCTTTACAAGTCAAAGCGGTCAGGCGTGCGGGCGGCTCGACGGGCGAGCGCCGCAAATCAGCGTAACAGTCCCCTCACGACCTGTTGGCTCGGCCACAGGCCCGCGCTGCGGCCTAACGGTCCCGACAGGAACCGGTATTCGGGGAATGCGACCAAATGGGCCGATACCGGTTCCCACGGGGGGCACTACCCACCAAAGTCGCCCTCGGGAAGCGCTTCCGCGGAGATAAGGAGTCTCACCGGGAGCATTACGGTGGCCACCCCCGAGCTTTGACGTCGCACCTGGTCCTATCGGGCCATTTCGAATGTCGCAGGCCGGACGCAGGATGCGCGTGGAGATCGCGCATGCACGCGGTCCGAAGCGGAGGATTCATCCGGTGCCATCTGAATTCTTTCTCGTCATCTTTCTTCTGGCTAGCACGCTCATCTTCGTCTTCTTTTACGCCACGCGGGCAAAGACCCGTGGGCGAGTGCGGATGTCGAAGGTCGGTCAGGCCGGCTCGGCGAAAGAGGGCGCAGACCGCGCAGCGGAGTAGCTATCGAAGCACCCTTGTCTCGATGTCGCGTCGCGTCGTGATACGCATCGCCGATCTTCCCGCCCGCAGGGCGCTTCACGGACCGCGGTCGGGGCTTGCGATCGGTCCGCCGCGACGCCTCGTCCGGCTTGCGCGGATCGTGGCCCTTGCGGTCATCATCGGAATGGCGATTGCGTACCTGTACTTCGCCGCCAGCGCATGGCACATGGCCGATGCAGCGGCTTACTGGAATGCAGCGGTGCGCCTGCGTGATGGGCGGGAGCTCTATCCGGTCGTATCCAATGTCGAGGCTTCCGACGTCTACCGGTACTCGCCGTGGTTTGCCTGGCTGGCGATTCCGTTCACGTACCTGCCGATGCAGCTGGCGGGCGCCATCTGGTCTGCCGTTCTCGTCGCGGCGAGCACGATTGCGATGATGCCACTGGCGCGGCGCGGTGCCTGGCTGGGGATCGTCTTTTTCTGGCCCGTGCTCATCGGCATTTCAGCGATCGGCAACGTCCAGCCGCTGATGATTGCCGCTTTGATGCTCGGAGTTGAGCGGCGCTCCGGTCCGCTCTGGATCGCAATGGCCGCTTCGCTGAAGGTGTTCCCACTGTTGTACGTGCTCGTGTACGTGGGTCGAGGTGAATGGAGGAAGGCAGGCCTTACATTGGCCATGACCGCCCTCTTCGTCGGCCCGTTCCTCGTCTACAGACTGGAGCACTATCCGACGAGCGCGGGAGGAGCAGCGGTTCTGATCGCATGGCCGCTCCTCTACCTTGCCGTCGCAGCGGCAAGTGGCCTGCTGACCTTGATGCTCGCGCGAAGTCCGTGGGCCTGGCTGGCCGCAGCCACGACCGTTTGCCTGAGCCTCCCGAGACTCTTTGTCTACGACGTCACGTACATGCTCATTGGTGGTGCCCATGAGCCTTCGCAGCCACAACAGGTTGACGGCCAATGAGTCCGACCTGTGTCAGCCACCAAGAGCTCGGTCGGCAGCGGGTCGCGCGCCTCGTGGTCATCGCCATCATTGTCGCGATCGGCCTCGTAACTATCGGCTGGGCCTTCACCGACTGGCACTTCAACGACCTGCACGCGTACCAGTCGGCTGCACTTCGCATCCGCGATGATGGACAACTGTACGGCGGGGACGTGACACCGTGGACCGCGTATCGCTATGCGCCGTGGTTCGCGTACGCCTTCGTGCCGCTCTCCTACCTGCCCTGGAGTCTGCTCGTCGTGACGTGGACGGGCTTTACGCTCGCATGCTCGGTCCTGGCGGTGCTGCCGCTCATCCGAGACGGCCGAGCCGAGGCGCTGGCGCTGGCGGCTATCTTCGGCCCGCTTCTGGTTGCTGTGAGCGCATCCGGCAACGTGGAAGCACCGATGATCGCTCTGCTGGTTTGGACGACGGGTACGCGCCTCTGACCGATAGCGATCGGCGTGGCGGCATCACTGAAGATTACCCCGTTCCTGCTGTGCGCCATGTACGTCGGCCGGCGCCAGTGGGGAGCCGCGCTGCTGGCGGGGATGGTCGCCTCCGTCCTGTGGGCTCCCGTCGCCCTGTTCGAGCTGGCGCCGGTGACCTTCGACTCAGGCGGCGCTGCCATTACCCCATGGGCATGGCTGGTCCTAGGAGGCGGTGCCACGGCCGCTGCTCTGTTTGTCGCACGCCGGTATCCCAGGTACGGCGCCTTGGCGGGAGCGGCCGCATCTTACCTGGTCACGCCGCGGCTCTATCTCTACGACTCGGCAATCCTATTGGTCGGCGCTTCCCAATCGCGTGATGAGGCATCCGGCGAGGAGGAAGCTCGAGGATGATCGGAGCTGAAAGAGCGGAGCGATCCATCGCGTCGCGTGAGCTCGAGCCCGGGCACGAGGAAGGCCAGGTATGAAGTCGCGACGCGTGGCGGGCCGAGGAACATGAGGATCGCCGCAGACGTCCAGGTGAACCGCGACCGGGTCACAAGCGCATAGCCCCGCCACCCGACGGAGGCCAACGCCGCCACCAGCCACAGTGCGGGGGAGACGGCATACAGCGAGAGCAGGCCGGTCCCCGGGCTGACGACGTAGTGCGACAGGTCGAACGCCAGCGCTGGCAACCACAACACGATCGCGGTGCCGATGGCGATCAGGGCCTTCCGCCACTCCCCTCGCACGAGCCAGACGAGGGCGAACAGCACGGGTACGAGCTTGAGCGACGTTGCTACTCCAACCCAGAATGGACCGGTTCGGCGCCTGACCGTGAGCGACAGCATGGCGACCACCAGAGGGTGTGCGTTGCCGAACATTGCGGTTTCGACCAGCACCTGTGCGCACAGCACCGCAAGGATGAGCGATGCCCACGACGGTCGGCGAAGCAGGGGCCATACGGCAGCGAGGCTCGCACCGAGCATGAGCAGCGACCATCCGTGGAGCGCCAGGTCGCGCGGCATGATGGTGATGGGGATCCAGGCGGCGGCAAACCACGGAGCGTATCGGTACACCTCGTGCGCCTCCGGATTCACCGCCGGATAGAGCGGGGCGCCGGATTTCAGCCGCTCGGCCGCGTCGTAATAGGCACCTGCATCAGCGGGATTCCAGGCCAGGAACCAGGACGCGAGTGTGTAGACCAGCCACGCGACCGAAACGGCCAGCGCCACGTCGCGGGCGAGGCGGGTAATGATCCGACGCCGTGGCATCCTGCGACTCTAGCGCTTGAAATGTGCGCGATCGCACCGAGGGGCGCCAAACCGGTACGGTCATCCTGGGCTGCCGAGGTCCCTGGCCGATCGGTCGATGGAAACGCTCGATGTCAGTGCCACACTGCCAGGCGATATGGCGAACCAGTGAATTCGGCAATGCAAGGCGATCTGACCGCGTCTCCGTGGCGGCGTGCGCTTTGCTTCCTTGCCGCCTGAATCTCTAGCTGCTGGGGCTCTCTTCGGTGCCTACTTT
>JBBSCG010000069.1:0-9225 GCA_038250515.1 Candidatus Limnocylindria bacterium | reverse complement strand
GCTCGATCCGTCGAATCGCGCTCCGCTCCACAGTCCCGTTTCACGTGGTGGAGCTATCGGAGAACGGGACGCCGGTTCGGACTCCTCCACCGGCCCTCGTTCGCCGATTTGCCAGCGCGTGACGCTCCGCGGAGCAGGAGTGGCGCGGTCGGCGCCCGCGACGGGCTCAGGGCGCCCACTCCTTGTGCGATACGTCCACCGGCTGAAACGCGCGCGCCCAGGTGGTCCTGAAACGCAGCGCCGGCCAACACCCGCGGCGGGGCGCCCGGAAGGACCGTATCGGTCAAACGGATATACTCATCGACCCCATGCTGAAGATCTTTTCCCGACTGGTGGACTCGAATGACCGCGAGGTCCGCCGGTTCGACCCGCTTGTCGCTCGCATCAACGAGCTGGAGTCCGAGTACCTCGAGCTTTCCGACGAGGCGCTCCGCGCCAAGACGGAAGAGTTCCGTGGCCGACTGCGCGACGAGCTGGGCGAGCTGCTGGTTCCGATCGAGCAGCGCGAGCTCTCCGCGGACGACGATCAGCTCGATACCGAGCTGGCCGGCGCCATCAACCCGGGCCTGCTCGCCGAGCAGCGCAAGGAGCGCCGCAAGCGCGAGCTGAAGACCATCAACGAGGCGCTCGACGAGGTCCTGCCCGAAGCCTTCGCCGCGGTGCGCGAGGCCATGCGCCGGGCACTGAGCAAGCGCCACTACGACGTGCAGCTGATCGGCGGCATGGTGCTCCACCGCGGGCAGATCGCCGAGATGAAGACCGGCGAGGGCAAGACCTTCGTCGCTCCGCTGGCCGCCTACCTCAACGGACTGACCGGCCGCGGCGTGCACGTGGTCACGGTGAACGACTACCTGGCCAAGCGCGATGCGCAGTGGATCGGCCAGGTCTTCCATCGGCTGGGCATGAGCGTCGGCAGCATCCAGCACGACGCCGCCTACCTGTTCGATCCGGAGTTCCCCGCCACCGACGAGCGGCTGCGCGACCTGCGTCCGGTCCCGCGCGGCGAGGCGTACGCGGCGGACGTGACGTACGGCACCAACAATGAGTTCGGCTTCGACTACCTGCGTGACAACCTGGTGGTGGACCTGTCGCAGCGCGTGCAGCGCAGCCACTTCTTCGCGGTCGTCGACGAGGTCGACAACATCCTGATCGACGAGGCACGCACCCCGCTGATCATCTCGGGCCCGGCGGAGGAATCGGCCGACAAGTACCTGCAGTTCGCGCGGATCGTGCCGCGCCTGAAGGCCGAAGAGGACTACATCGTCGATGAGAAGTTCCGCCAGGTGGCGATCACCGAGGCGGGCACCGACAAGATGGAGCGCTGGCTGGGCGTCGCGAACATGTTCGACGACGACTTCAGCCTTGCACGCCACCTCGAGCAGGCACTCAAAGCCGAGGTCCTCTACCACCGCGACCGTGACTACGTGGTCAAGGACGACGAGGTGGTCATCGTCGATGAGTTCACCGGGCGGCTGATGCCCGGACGCCGATGGAGCGAAGGCCTGCACCAGGCGGTCGAGGCCAAGGAAGGCGTCAAGATCCAGAACGAGTCGCGGACGCTCGCCACGATCACCTTCCAGAACTACTTCCGCAGGTACGACAAGTTGTCGGGGATGACCGGCACCGCCGAGACCGAGGCGGAAGAGTTCGCCAAGATCTACAACCTCGAAGTCGTGGTCATTCCGACCAACAGACCGATGGTCAGGGATGACTACGCCGACCTTGTCTTCGCCAGCCGCGACGGCAAGTGGCAGGCGGTGGTCGATGAGATCGCCGAGGAGCATCAGCGCGGCCGACCGGTGCTGGTCGGCACGGTCAGCGTCGAGGTTTCCGAGATGTTGGGCGAGCTGCTGAAGCGGCGCGGCGTCAAGCACCACGTTTTGAACGCCAAGTTCCACGAGCGCGAGTCGGAGATCATCGCGCAGGCGGGTCGCAGCGAGGCGGTCACGATCGCCACCAATATGGCCGGACGCGGTACCGACATCCTGCTCGGCGGCAACCCGGAGATGCTCGCCGCCGACCTGCTGCACAAGCAGGGGACGAACGTGCTGGAGGCGACACCCCAGCAGTACGCCGCGGCGCTCGCCGAGGCGGATCGGGTCTGCGCCGAGGACCGCGACAAGGTGCTCGCCGCCGGAGGCCTGCATATCGTGGGCACCGAGCGGCATGACGCCCGGCGCATTGACAACCAGCTGCGCGGCCGCGCCGGCCGGCAGGGCGATCCGGGCAGCACCCGGTTCTACCTGTCACTGCAGGACGACCTGATGAAACGCTTCGCATCGGACCGGGTCCAGTCCATCATGCGCACCCTGGGCTTCAACGACGACACCGCACTCGAGTCGAAGATGGTCAGCAAGACCATCGAGGGCGCGCAGACGCGCGTCGAGGGGTTCAACTTCGACACGCGCAAGCACGTGGTCGAGTACGACGACGTCATCAACCGCCAGCGCGAGACGATCTACCACGAGCGCGAGCGGATCCTGCGCAGCGACGATCTGTCTCCGACAATCCTCGCCATGCTGTCCGACGAGCTGCGCACGCTCGTAACGGAGCACACCGCCGCTGACGACGTCGGGGACTGGAACCTCGACGGGCTGCGCGCGCAGCTCACCGCCATGATCCCCAGCCTGCCGACCGCCGAGCTCAATGCGCTGGACGAGATCGTCGATTCCGAAGCCATGGCGGCGCGCCTGACGGAGCTCTCTGAGCAGGAATATCAGCGCAAGCGCGAGGAGGTCGGTGAGGAGAACATCGCCGTCCTCGAGCGGCTGGTCCTGCTGCGCGTCATCGACTCGCTGTGGGTCGAGCATCTGACCGCGGTGGACGACATGCGGCGGGGCATCGGACTGCGCGCCTACAGCCAGCGCGACCCTCTGAACGAGTTCAAGGTCGAGGCCTACCAGATGTTCGAGGAGCTGAAGACCACCATCCGGCACGATGTGACGCACACCATCTTCCGCGTCACCGTCACCCGCGAGCCGGCCGCCCCGTCGGCACCCCAGCAGATGACCGAAAGCCGGCCCGATGTCGCCCCGGGCGCGGATCCGGGCAGCGCCACCGCCGCCAACAACGGGTCGGGCAACGGCGGCGGGGCGCAACCGGTTCGAACAGCCGTGAAGATCGGCCGCAACGATCCGTGCTTCTGCGGCTCCGGCAAAAAGTACAAGCGCTGCCACGGCGCATAAACCCGAACGACCCCCTTGGCGCGGTGCTCCGCAGCGGTTAGGATGGACATCGGACGCCGACGGCGGAACACGGTGAGTTCGTCGTTCCTCGTCTCGCATGTGGAGAGCTATGTGAAGCAGCTGACGGCACCCGCTCGAACATTCGTCCCCATCGAGATCTCCTCAGCTCCCTCCCTCCCTCCGGTGACCCGCTTCCGCGACCCGGAGCTCCCCTTCGAAGACCTCATCCAGTGCGAGCGCGACTGCATGCGCTGCAGCTACGCAGCGACGCTCGGCTGCGATGGCAACTGCGGCTCCTGCCCGCGTCAGTCGTACTGCCCCTGCGTCAATCCGGCGAAGGTGCGCTCCAAGAACGTGCGCCTGGACATGGAGCTGCCGATGGTGACGACCCTTGGACGCAATTAAGGACGAGGCGCTGCGGCTGGCCGGCCTCGTTGCCGATACGGCGGTGCGCCTTTGACCTCCCTGCCAAGGACGCCGAGCTCACCGCGCTGACCGAGCAGTCGGCCGAAGCCGATCTGTGGAACGATCCGACCACCGCGCAGCGCGTGCTGCGCCGCGCCGACGAGCTGCGCGAGGAGATCGGAGCCTGGCGCGGCCTCGAGGCGCGAGCGCGCGACCTGGCCGAGATGGCAGAGCTGGCCGATGCCGAGCCCGATGGGTCGGTGAGCCTCCTTGCGGACCTTCAGCACGACCTCGAGCAGCTGCAGCGCGATTGGACCGGAATGGAATCGCGCCTCCTGCTCTCCGAGCCGTACGACGCGCGTCCGGCGATCCTCTCCGTGCACGCCGGGGCGGGCGGCACCGAGAGCCAGGACTGGGCGGAGATGCTGCTGCGAATGTACCTGCGCTGGGGAGAGCGGCATCGGTTCAGGACCGAGATCCTCGACCAGACCGAAGGTGAGGAGGCGGGGATCAAGAGCGTCACGATCAGCATCGACGGCCGATGGGCCTATGGCCAGCTCAAGAGCGAGCGCGGCGTCCACCGCCTGGTGCGCATGAGCCCGTTCGACTCGCAGAAGCGTCGCCATACGTCGTTCGCGCTGGTCGAAGTGATGCCGGAGGTCGAGGCGGATGTCGAGATCGAGATCGACGAGAAGGAGATCCGGGTCGACACGTATCGAGCCAGCGGCGCCGGAGGCCAGCATGTCAACAAGACCGATTCGGCCGTGCGCATGACCCACCTGCCCACCGGCATCGTGGTCACCTGCCAGAACGAGCGCAGCCAGGCTCAGAATCGCGAGCGCGCCATGGCCGTGCTGCGTGCCAAGCTGGTGGAACGCCAGATGGAGGAGCGCGAGGCCGAGATGGCGCGCCTTCGCGGTGACCACGTCGAGGCGGGCTGGGGCAACCAGATCCGCTCCTACGTGCTGCAGCCCTACACCATGGTCAAGGACCTGCGCACCAACGTCGAGACGAGCAACCCAACGGCGGTGCTCGACGGAGACCTCGACCCGTTCATCGAGGGCTACCTGCGCTCGCGGATCGGCGAGGCCAGCGGAGCGAGCGCCTGAGCCGCCATCTGATCGCATGGGCGGCTGGTGCTAGCATGGCGCCCGACTCGTTATGACCACCCTGTTGAGCCGGCCTGAGCCCGGCGCCGTGACCACCGAGCCGGTCATCAGCATGGTCGACGTGGGAATGACCTACCCGAACGGCAAGGTCGCCCTGACCGATGTCAACGTCGCCATCCCGGCCGGTGACTTCGTCTTTCTGGTCGGTCCGTCCGGGGCCGGCAAGTCGACCTTCATCCGGCTGCTCATCCGCGAGCAACTGCCGACAGCCGGCCGCGTGGTGGTGGCCGGACGAGACGTTTCGCGACTTCGCCGCCGGCAGGTTCCGCAGCTGCGCCGGCGTATCGGGATCGTGTTCCAGGACTTCCGGCTGCTGCCGAACAAGACGGTCTTCGAAAACGTCGCATTCGCGCTCGAGGTGACCGGCACGCCCAGCGGCGTCATTCGACGACGCGTGCCGCAGCTGCTCAACCTGGTCGGTCTGCAGGAGCACGACCAGCACCTGACCAACCAGCTCTCGGGTGGCGAGCAGCAGCGCGTCGCCATCGCGCGTGCCCTCGTCCATGATCCGGCGATCCTGATGGCCGACGAGCCGACCGGAAACATCGATCCGGTCACCTCCTGGGAGATCATCCAGCTGCTCATCCAGATCAACGAGCTTGGCACCACGGTCCTGATGGCGACGCACAACCAGGAGATCGTCAACGCCATGCGCCGACGCGTCCTGGCGCTCGAGCACGGCACGCTCGTGCGTGACGAGGCGAGCGCCGCATACGAGCGGGAGTACTAGTCAAATGGGCTTCGCCCGATTCGTCGGCTTCAGCGTGGTCCGCGCCTGGCAGGGCTTCTGGCGCAACGCGATGATGAGCCTGGCGGCCACCGCGACGGTGGTGCTGATGCTGGTCCTGCTCTCCGGGCTGTTCATCGTGCTGACCGGGCTGAACTCCGGGATCGACTTCATCGAGAGCAAGGTCGGCGTGACGGCCGAGCTGGTCGACGACCTGTCCGTAGCCGGCCGCGATGCGCTGGTCGCCGATATCCAGAGCATGGCCGGCGTGAAGAACGTCACCTACGTTTCGCCGGATGAGGCATTTCGGCGCCTGCAGGAATCGTTCAGGCAGCAAGGCAAAGAGCTCGATACGGGCGGAAAGAAGCCCAAGCTTCAGGCAACGCTCGAAATCGAGCTCACGAATCCCTCATTTGCTTCCAGCGTCGGTGCGACGCTTGGCGAGCAGCCGCAGGTCACCAAGATCACGACTCAGCAGGAACAGGTCGACAAGCTGCTGGGGATCATCAACGTCATCCGCACGGCGGGGCTGGTGGCGGTCGGCCTGGTCGGTCTGACGGTGCTGTTCATGATCGTCAACACCATTCGGATCGCCGTGTACTCGCGTGCGAACGAGATCGAGATCATGCGCCTGGTGGGAGCGAGCGACCCGTTCATCCGTTGGCCATTCATCCTCGAAGGCATCATGTGCGGCCTGGTCGGAGCCCTGTTGGCCATTGTGCTGGTGGCGATCGTCTGGGATCCGATTCAGCCGGTGATGTTCAACGTCTTCCGATTGCCGCTATCGGTCGGATCTCAGTTCCTGGCAACCTTGTCGACGATCCTTCTTTCAGTCGGAGTGGGTGTGGGTGCTCTCGGGAGCTGGATCAGCACGCGTTCATACCTGAAATAGCGTGCGACGCCAGTCCGGGACGCGATAAGCAAACGTAATGGCGGCGTAACCGGTACCGGACGGATCCGGTGCTACACTCGCGGGACTGTTCCGATGACCGATTCCACGCCCGTCACAACCCAACCGTCTCCCGAGCATGCTTCGGCGCGCGCGGCCACCGCTTCGACCGCTGCCTGGGTCGTTTCGCTGGCGCTGGCTGCCGTCGTCGGCGCGCTGCTGTTCGCCGGCGGCTACCTGGCCGCCGGTGCGAATGGCGCCGGCTGCGCAACACCCAACCAAGCGTTCGCCCCGCTGTGCGAGGCATACCAGAAGCTCAAGGCCGAGTACGTCGACAAGCTCGATGACACCAAGCTTGCCGAGGGCGCCATCCAAGGCATGTTCCAGTACGGCGTCGCCGACCCGTTCAGCGGCTACATGCCGCCACAGCAGTACGACCAGGCACTCGGCGATCTGTCAGGGAAGTTCGAGGGCATCGGCGCCGAGATGGCCCGCAAGAACCTGAAGAACCCGGCCGATCTCTCGGCGTGCAACCAGCTGTCCGATACCTGCGTGCTCGTGGTGGTGACCCCGATCAAGGATTCGCCCGCCGAAAAGGCGGGGCTCAAGGCCGGCGACATCGTGACCGCCGTGAACGGGACGTCGGTCAACGGCTCCACGATGTCCGACCAGATCAGCAAGGTGCGCGGCAAGGCCGGCACCGACGTGAAGCTCGGCATCCGGCGAAGCGACCAGACCTTCGACGTGACCATCACGCGCGGCGAGATCACCATGCGCGAGGTCGAGTCACGGATGCTCGCCGGCCGCATCGGCTACATCGCGCTGCACGGCTTCTCCGAGTCGAGCGCCGACCAGTTCCACGCCGAGCTGAAATCATTGGTGGACCAGGGAGCGCAGAAGATCATCTTCGACCTGCGCGGCAATCCCGGCGGCTACATCGATGCCGCGCACAAGATCGCCAGCGAGTTTGTCGACTCGGGCACGGTCTTCACGCAGGAATCGGCAGGTGGCGGGGGCCGCACCTGGGACGCACTGCTGGACTACGGACTGGCGACCAACAAGTCGATCCCGGTCGTGGTGCTGGTCAACAATGGCAGCGCATCCGCCTCGGAGATCGTCAGCGCAGCGTTGAAGGAGCTCGGTCGCGCGACGATCATCGGTCAGCACACCTTCGGCAAGAACACCGTGCAGGTCTGGGCGCCGCTCAAGAACGACGGCGGCGTGCGCATTACCATCTCGCGCTGGTTCACGCCGAAGCACAACAGCGTGCATCCGGACGGTGTGCAACCCGATATCGTCGTCGCCGTACCAGAGGGAACGCCGCCCGAGCAGGACCCGGTGCTGCAGCGCGCGGTCGATTTCCTGTCCAAGCGCGCGGTGGGCGAGCGACCATCGCCGGCGGCCAGCAAGTCGCCATCGGCCTCGCCTGGCTCATCTGGACAAACGAGCTACGACACCTCCGGGCTGACGCGGTCCGCCGGCTGAAACTTCCGGCGTTGTGCGATCGACGGATCGCGTGCTAGGATCGTCACAACGAAAGGAGGTGGTGTGCAGTGAGTAGTTCCTGTCACGCCACCACCGAGGCGGTGAAGTAACACCCTCTCGCGTGGTAGCGAGGTGAGAGCCGGCTGATACGGCCGGCTCTTTCCATGTCCGCTTCGCTGTACGAGAACCACCGACAGACCGATGTCCGAGCACACCGTCGCTCTCAACCGCCGCGCCCACCACAACTACACCATCGACGAGACCATCGAGGCTGGGCTGGTGCTGACGGGCACCGAGATCAAGTCGATTCGCGCCGGCCGCGTCAACCTGGCCGAGGCGTACGCGCGCATCGAGCGCGGCGAGGCGTGGCTCATTGGCGCGCACATCGCAACGTATGAGCAGGGCAATCGCAACAACCACGAGCCGACACGTACGCGCAAGCTGCTGCTGCATCGAGACCAGATCGCCGAGCTCGTCGGACTCACCCAGGCGAAGGGCCAGACGTTGGTGCCATTGCGGCTCTACCTGCGCGACGGGCGAGCCAAGCTCGAGATCGGCGTCGCCCGCGGTAAGAAGACGCACGACAAGCGCCGAACCATTGCCGAGCGCGACATGCGACGCGAGCTCGAGCGCGAGACCAAGGCGCGGGTGAAGCTTTAGTCGTGGCTTGCCGCCGCGCCGCGCACGGCCCGATGGGCTCTCGATTTGCCACGTCGTGGAGGTAACCGACAACCTGGGGTCCGAAACCGGGTGCTGGAGGCCAGTTCCTGTCATCGGGCGGCAGATTCGAGCGGTTTGGGGCCGCCTGCAGGTCCTCACAGGCGGCTACTTGGTCATTACCTCCACCGGGTGGCAAATCGGCCGCACTGTCCGCTGTCGAGGAACGACGCGAGGGTGGCCGTATGGGAGCCCGAAGCGCATCGGACCTCGAAAGAGAACGAGTGTTCACTCTTCTTGCCAAGGCGTGCTAGAGTTCGGGCATCGGTTCCGTGGGGATGTCAGGTTTCGACAGGGCTCAGGGACCGGGGATCGCAAGCCGAGGTCGCCCGCAGGCCTCGTTAAACCGCGGGCAAAGCCAGTAACTGGCAACAACAGTTACGCTCTCGCCGCCTAAATAGCGACGAGCGTCAACACGGCCTTCCCCTTCCGGGTCGTGAAGACGTCAACAGGAAGGGTGCGGCATTGCCGACTCCGGTGAGCAATGTCAAAGAGCCGAGAGGCAGCACCGGATAGCGAGCGGAGCACCCCGCCGGTTGGGGGCCCGCATCGTGAGGCGCAAGTTAGCCGGAAACGCTTGTAGGAAGTTCCCGGCGACTTGGTTCTGGACGGGGAGTTCGATTCTCCCCCATCTCCACCAGCATTCAT
>JBBSCG010000068.1:0-9405 GCA_038250515.1 Candidatus Limnocylindria bacterium | reverse complement strand
GAAGTTGTCGGTTCCATCCAGGATGACGTCGTAGTCGGCGATCAGCCGCTCCACGTTGTCGCCGGTCAGCCGCTCGCGGTGCTCGACGACACGCGTCTCCGGGTTGAGCGCGTTGATCGAGAGGCGCCCCGACTCCGTCTTCGGCATGCCGATCCGATCGGTGGTGTGCAGGATCTGGCGCTGCAGGTTCGACTCCTCGACCACGTCGTCGTCGACGAGGCCGATTGTGCCGATGCCCGACGAGGCGAGGTAGAACGCAGCACCGGAGCCCAAAGCACCCGCCCCGATGAGCAGGACCCTGGCATCGAGCAGCTTGCGCTGCCCCTCCTGGCCGATCTCGGGGATCAGCATCTGCCGGCTGTACCGCGCCCTTTGCGCGTCGCTGAGCAGCTGTCTGGGCTCCTCCCACGCGCCATCGAGCTTCTTCCACTCGCCAATGTGGCCGGCAACGTTGATCACGTCCCGGTAGCCGAGCTGCGCCAGCGCCGCGCTGGCACGCGCGGAGCGCGCGCCCGAGAGGCAGTGGACCAAGAGCGGCGTCTCCCGGTCGGGCACCGCGTCGCTGATGCGCGCCACGACCTCGCCGAGCGGCAGATTGGTCGCGCCGGGGATGTGGCCCTCGTTCCATTCCGACGTCTCGCGCACGTCGATGATGCGTCGCCCCTCACCCGCCAGGCGCAGCGCCTCGGCGACGCTCACCTGCTGAACGGACCGCTGCCCGTTGTGATTGATCATCTGTCTGGGAAATCCTCGAAATTCTGCGAAGTAGGGAAGAGTCAGCCGGCGACGTCGGCCTCTTCGGGCCACGCCGTTTCGCCGCCGCGCACGGCGCCCTGGAGCACCTTGTAGGAAAGCAGCGCGCATTTCAGCCGCGCCGCACCGACCGGCACACCAAGGCCGTCGAGCAGATCCTTCGGATCCATTTCGCGCGCCTCGTCCAGGCTCATTCCGCGCAGCTCATCGGTCAGGATTGAGGCCGATGCCTGGCTGATGGCACAGCCACGCCCGTCGAAGGCGACATCGGTGATGCGCTCGCCGGCCGAGTCGAGCACCAGGGTCATCGACAGCTCGTCCCCGCAGGTCGGGTTCGAATCGGCGAACGCGAGGTCGTGGGGCTCCAGGGTCCCCTTGTTGTGAGGGCTCCGGTAGTGCTCCAGGATGAAGTCGCGGTACAGGTTGTCCACGGCGATCAGCGGCCGAAGAGGCGCTGCGCGGCGCCGATGGCATCGATCAGGCGGGCGATGTCGTCCGGCGCGTTGTAGACGTAGAAGCTGACGCGGGTCGTGGCCGGCAGGTCGTAGCGCAGCATCACCGGCTGCGCGCAGTGGTGGCCCGCCCGGACTGCCACGCCTTCGTGATCGAATACCGTGGCCAGGTCGTGCGGATGGATCCCTTCGAGCACGAAGCTGATGACACCGGCGTGCTCATCGGCGTCGGCAGGACCCAGCAGCCGGATGCCCTCGATGGCTGACAGCGCGGACCAGGCTTGCTCGAACAGGAAGCGCTCATGCGCGCGCACGTTGTCCATGCCGAGCCCTTCGAGATAGTCGATCGCGGCCGTCAGGGCCTGCGCCTCGGCGATCGCCGGCGTGCCGGCCTCGAACTTCCAGGGAACCTCGTTCCACTCGCTGCCCTCGAGCGTGACGCGACGAATCATGCTGCCCCCGGTCATGAACGGCGGCATGGCGTTGAGCAGCTCGCGACGGCCCCACAGCGCACCGATCCCCGACGGACCGAGCATCTTGTGCCCGGACAGCGCGACGAAATCGACGCCCAGCTCGGCCACCGAAACGGGCATGTGCGGCACGCTCTGCGCGGCATCGAGCAGGACGAGCGCGCCGGCGTCGTGGGCCTCGCGCGTGATCTCGGCGACGGGGTTGATGGTGCCCAGCGCGTTGCTGACGTGGGCGAGCGCGAGGAGCTTGGCGCCCTTGGCCAGGCGCGCACGCAAGTCGTCGCGGTCCAGGCGTCCGTCGTCCGTGATCGCCACATACTCGATGGTGGCGCCCGTTTCGAGAGCGAGCTGCTGCCAGGGCACCAGATTGGCGTGGTGCTCCATCTCGGTCGAGAGGATCAGATCGCCGGCGTGGACGTTCGTGCGACCCCACGAGTAGGCGACCAGGTTGATCGCCTCGGTGGCGTTGCGCACGAAGATGACTTCCCGATCCGACGGCGCACCGATGAACGCGGCCAGTCGCGTGCGCGCCCCCTCGAAGCGCGCCGTGGCGTCCTCGGACAGCTCGTAGATCCCGCGATGCACGTTCGCGTAGTGATGCGCATACGCGTCGCTCAGCGCCTCGATCACGCTGCGCGGCTTGGGTGCCGACGCTGCCGAGTCGAAATACACGAGCCGCTTGCCGTTGCGCGCCGGCGTGTCGAACATCGGGAAGTCGGCGCGCAGCGCGGCGCCGTCGAAGCCCTCGGGGGTCGTCGTCGGAATTGCCTGCTGCAGCGCCATCGGTCTAATCCCTTGTCAGTCGGTTACGCGTGCGGTCCAACCGGCTCGCGTTCGGCTGCCTCGTCGCCGACGCCGGCCGGGACGCCGACCTGCTCGCGCACCCAGTCGTAGCCGTTCGCCTCGAGCTGATGCGACAGCTCCTCGCCGCCGGACATCACAACCCGGCCGTCGAGCATCACGTGCACGAACTGCGGCTTGACGTAGTTCAGCATGCGCTGGTAGTGGGTGATCATGAGCACGCCCATCTCCGGCGAGAGCGTCGCATTGATGCCCTCGGCCACGTTGCGCAGCGCGTCGATGTCGAGTCCGGAATCGGTCTCGTCCAGGATGGCCATCTGCGGGGTGAGTACCGCCATCTGCAGCATCTCCAGGCGCTTCTTCTCTCCGCCCGAGAACCCTTCGTTGACGTAGCGCGTGGAGAAGGCCGGGTCCATGTGCAGCAGCTCCATCTTGTCGGCCATGAGCTTGCGGAACTTGGCGAGCGGGATGCCCGTGTACTTCGGCACCCTGCCCGTCTCGGTCGGGGCCGGCTGGGTCGGGTGATGGACCGCGTTGTAAATGTTGCGCAGGAAGCTGGCGACCGTCACCCCCGGGATGGCGCTGGGGTATTGGAAGGCCAGGAAGATACCCAGCCGTGCTCGCTTGTCGGGTGTGAGCTTCAGGATGCTGTCGCCCTTCCAGGTGACGCTGCCCGAGTCGACACGGTAGTCGGGATGGCCCATCAGCGTGTAGGCCAGCGACGTCTTGCCGGAGCCGTTCGGCCCCATCAAGGCGTGCACCTCTCCCTGGTTCACGGTCAGGCTCAGGCCCTTGAGGATCTTCTTCGATCCGATGCTGACCTCGAGGTCGCGGATCACCAACTGTTCGGTCATAAGCTCCTACGCTTGCTCTTGGACCGATACGGCCCGGTTCGTCTGTTTGTTGTTCGCCGCGACCATTACAGCGTGCTGCTCGGCGGCGCGACGACGGACCGACGGCGGATACGGCGGACCACCGGCGGTCGCGGCCACGTCGGCCAGCGTGGTGGCGGTCAGCGTGCCGTCGAGCGCCTCGTAAACGCGTTGGAAGAGCTCATGGACGCTGCATGGCTGCGGCCGATCGCAGCTCTCCAGGTTGTCGGGGCCGGCGCACGGCATCTCGAGCAGCGGCCCTTCGAGCGCTCGCACGATCTCGGCCAGCTGGATCTCCTCCGGGGCGCGGCTGAGCTGATAGCCGCCCGCCTGGCCACGCGTGGCCGTCAGCAGCCCGGCGCGGCGCAGGTCGCCGACGAGCTGCTCGAGGTAGGCGTGCGGCAGCTTCTCCGCCTTGGCGATCCCGGTCAGCGACAGGGGTCCCTCGGCGCCGCGACGCGCCAGCGTCACCAGGACGCGAACGCCGTATTCGGTGCGGGTGCTGATCTTCATGCGCCCAGCTCCACGATCACTTCATCGCCCTCGACTCGGGCGGCGTAAGCCCTCACCGGCCGCACCGGCGGGAGCGCCAGCACCCGACCGCTGAACAGGTCGAAGCGGCCGCCGTGGCGCGGGCACTCGACCGCGTTGTCATCCAGCTCGCCTTCGCCCAGCACGCCGCCGTCATGCGTACACACGTTGTCGATGGCGCCCCACTCGCCGTCCTCAGTCAGCCCGATGCACAGCGATCGGCCGTCGACCTCGACGACCTGCACGGTCCCCGGCGTTACGTCGGCTGCCCGCAGCCCGGTGGCAAAGCCGGCCGTCGCCCGCTCGAGGGCCATCAGGCAGCCTCCTCGCCGTGCGCCACGTCGGCCGAGCCGATCCGCGCGGCGAGCGCCTCGAGGACACGCTCCTTGATCGCCTCTGAGTCGATCTGTGCCACGACCTGCTCGAAGAAGCCACGCACGATCATGCGCTCCGCCTGCTCGGCCTCCAGGCCGCGCGACTGCGCGTAGAACATCTGCACCGGGTCGATCGCCCCCGCGGTCGCACCGTGGCCACAGCGCAGGATGTCGTTGGTCAGGATCTCGAGCGCCGGAATCGGCTCCGCGCCGGCCTCCGGCGAGAGAAGCAGGTTGCGGCACTCCTGGTAGGAGCTCGTGGCCTTGGCCTCCGGCTGGACGCGCAGCAGGCCGTAGAAGCTGGCCTTGGCGCGGTCGTAGAGCGCCGAGAGGTAGAGCAGGTCCGAGGTCGTGTGCGACCCGAAGAGGTCCTGCACGCTGTTCATGTCAATGTGCTGATCCTCGCCGGCGGCGAGCAGACCCAGCAGCCGCGAGACGCCGCCGTTGCCGGTCATCCGCGCGTCCAGCCCGACCTTGGTCACCGCCGACCCGATCTCGGCGTTGAGCGTGGTCACGTTGGCATCCTTGCCGACATCGACGCGCTGCGCGCCCAGGTTCCAGGTCGCGTCGCCCAGCCGCTGCAGGTTGGCATAGCGCACCCATGCGCCCTCGGCCGCTCGCACGTCGACGATGCCCCCGAACCAGCCAGCCTCACCGTCCGGCGAAAGGTGCTCGTCCATGAGCGTGACCCGGGAGCCGGCCTCGGCCACGACCAAGGTCAACGGGAAGAAGGCCACGTCGGCCCGGGGCTGCGTCGAGCGGGCGAAGAGCGGGCGGTCGACGTCCACGCCGGCGGGCACGAACAGGAAGATGCCGCCGGTCCAGGCGGCGTGGGCCAAGGCCCAGAACTTGGCGTGCGAGTCGATCGTGTCGACCGTCCCGAGATAGCGCTGCAGCAGGTCACCGTGCTCGCGCACGGCGCTGTGCAGGTCGCTGAAGATCACCCCCGCAGCACGCAGCTCGTCGTCCAGCGCGCAGCCGACGGCCGACGCCTCGGTGAGCAGCTCGGCGTCGCGTGGCAGCTGCTCGAGCGAGGTGCGGCGCCACTCCTCCTCCTGGCCGGTGGGCCAGGGCGTCGCCTCGGCGCGCTCCCACCAGGTGCGGCGCAGCGCGCGCAGCCACTGCGGCTCGTCGTGCGCCTCGCTGATCCCGGTGATCGTCGCTGCGTCCAGGCCGATGGCGTCGGCCCGGACGGTCATTGGTCCGGTCGTCATCGGTCGAACCGTCACCCGACGGCGCCTTCCATGGAGAGCTGGATCAGACGGTTCATCTCGACCGCGTACTCCATCGGCAGCTCCTTGACGATCGGCTCGATGAAGCCGTTGACGATCATGGCGCTCGCCTCGGACTCGTTCATGCCGCGGCTCATCAGGTAGAAGAGCTGCTCGGACCCGACCTTCGAGACGGTCGCCTCGTGACCGATGGTGACGTCCTCCTCATCGATCTCCATGTACGGATACGTGTCGGAGCGCGCCTCGTCAGAGAGGATCAGCGCGTCGCAGCGGACCGTCGACTTGGAGCGCTTGCAGCCGGGGTAGACCTTGATCAGGCCGCGATAGCTCGTCCGTCCGGTGCCCTGCGAGATCGACTTGCTGGTGATCAGGCTGGTCGTGTTCGGCGCAGCGTGGATGATCTTGCCGCCGGCATCCTGGTGCTGATCCGAGCCGGCAAAGGCGATGGACAGCACCTCGCCGTGCGCCCGCTCGCCCATCAGGTAGATGCTCGGGTACTTCATGGTCAGCTTCGAGCCGAGATTGCAGTCGACCCACTCCATCACCCCGTCCTCCTCGACGGTCGAGCGCTTGGTGACGAGGTTGTAGACGTTTGCCGACCAGTTCTGGATGGTCGTGTAGCGCACGCGTGCGCCCTTCTTGACGATGATCTCGACCACAGCGGAGTGCAGGCTCGCCGTGGAGTATGTCGGAGCGGTGCAGCCCTCGACGTAGTGCACGCTGCTGCCCTCGTCGGCGATGATCAGCGTCCGCTCGAACTGGCCCATGTTCTCGGTGTTGATGCGGAAGTAGGCCTGCAGCGGCAGCTCGACGTGGACGCCCTTGGGAATGTAGATGAAGCTGCCGCCGGACCAGACCGCGGTGTTCAGCGCGGCCAGCTTGTTGTCGTTTGCCGGGATGACCGTGCTGAAGTACTCGCGGAACATCTCCGGGTAGCGGATCAGCGCCTCATCGGTCCCCAGGAAGATGACGCCCTGCTTCTCGAGGTCCTCGCGGATGTTGTGGTACACGACCTCGGAGTCGTACTGCCCGCCGACGCCGGCGAGGTACTTCTTCTCGGCTTCGGGGATACCCAGCTTGTCGTAGGTGCGACGGATGTAGTCGGGCACGTCGTCCCACGACTGCACGGCCTTGCTCGTGCCGGTGACGTAGTAGTAGATGTCCTGGAAGTCGATCTGGCCCAGGTCGCCGCCCCAGGTCGGCATCGGTCGCGCCTCGAAATGCCGATACGCCTTCAACCGCAGCTTCGTCATCCATTCCGGCTCGTGCTTGATGCGGCTGATCTCCGCCACGATCTCCGCGTTCAGCCCCTTCTTGAAGACAGGGAGCGGCTGTTCGCTGTCGTGCCAGCCATACTTGTAGCTGTCGGGGATCTGGCTGAGGGCAGGATTCTGAAGGACCATCATTCCTCGGTATGTGCGCGGTGAATCCCGACTGATTTGGTCGGTGTTGGCCCCATTGTCCTCCATCGGCCGCCAAGCGTCAACGACGGCATCCAGGCGCACGGGAGCACCCGAGGGCCACCCGTCCGGCGTCCCACGCCTCGGTCTGCACCGCTCGCTTCAAGCGCGGTGAGCGGCGGGCGGCCGCGCCTGCGCAGTCTCTTGCCACCGGTTGGAGCTTCCGAACAACTTGCGGCCCAAACCGGCACGAAACGGGTCGAATCTGCCACCCGGTGCAACCCGGCACCAAGATGGCGGGCGGATTCTGCTCTTCTTGGCCGTTAGCTCCACCCCCTGGCAAAGGTAAAGCCGCAATCGGCTTCACTCACGGTCGCAGCGCCGACAGCCGAATGCCGATCAGCTCGCGGAGCGCGGCGCACCACTCGTCATGCCCGGAGAGCGGACGGTCACTCCGCACGCCCGCACGACCCCCGATCACCGCGTCGCGGGTGACCGTGATCCAACCATCCTCGAAAGCCTGCGAGACCGGCGCCCTGAGCATGAAGTCGGAGGTCCGATCCGTCGAGTAGACGCCGCATTGCTCGACGAAGTCCTCGGTGCGACGCGGCTCGAGGTCGAAGCGGTATCCCCAGCGGCGAATCATGCCGAGCTCCTCGGCGGCAAACGCGCCGGCCTCAGGCGCCACGCGGAAGCGTCGGTCGCCACTGACCTGCTCGTCGGGCGCATCGATATCGAGCGGCGCCAGCGAGAAGTAGCCAAAGCCGACATCGGTCAACCAGCGGCGCTCCAGCTCGACGAGCAGCGCCAGGTGCGCGAACGGCGGCGCGAGCCTACCGGCGTCCGCGAACGGCCGGGCGGCCAGCAGCGTGACGCGGAAGCCAAGCTCACGGAGCAGCCAGGCAAACAGTCCGTTGAGCTCGTAGCAGAAGCCGCCGCGGCCGTGCTCGACGACCTTCACGTACGAATCGGCCGGCCATGGCGAAACCGGCACGCCGAAGTGGCAGTCGAGCGCATCGAAAGGAACCGTCAGGAGGTGCGCCCGCTGCAGGGCAGCCAGCGTGTGCTCGTTCGGCTCGAGGTCTCCCGCATATCCGATGCGACTCAGGTACCGGTCGACGTCCACTGCTCGACCTCCGTGAGGGAGGGCCGGGCCTGCACGAAAGCACGTGCAGCCTCAACCGACGCCACGGCGTTGACGATCGCGAATTGCGCCACGCGACCGTCGACAAGGTAGGCGATCAACCCACCGTCGCGAAACGACCGAGCCTCGTCCCATCTCGGGGCCCAGCCGACGACATCGAGCGAGGCGCCGCCAAATTCGGAAAAGACCCAAGGCGCACGCGGCTCGGGCGCGGGTTCGCCGAGCACGGCCAGCGCTACCGCCTCGCCGCCTTCGCGCGCTGCGTGCCAGTGCTCCACGCGCCGGTCGGCGACGCGAGCCACGTCACCGGCGGCGAAGATCCACGACGCACTCGTCCGGTATCGCTCGTCGGTCAGCACGCCGTCGTTGACCGACAGCCCGGCGGCGGAGGCGAGCTCCGCGCGCGGCGTGACGCCGACGCCCGCCACCAGCAGGTCCGCCGTCAGACGCTCGCCCCCGAGCAGCGCGGCGTCCGACTCGAGGGCGGTCACCCGAACGTCGGTCCGAACCTCGACGCCGCTCGCCGCCAGCACATCCAGGGCCCAATCGGAGAGCTGCGGCCCCAGCACGCCGCCCCACAACGCCGGCGCCATCTCGAGGACCGTGACGCGCATCCCGACCGCGGCGAGCGATGCCGCCACCTCGACACCGATGAAGCCGCCGCCGACGACGACGGCCCGTCCACCCGCCTCGGCCCGACGACGGATTGCCTCGGCATCGACGAGGGTGCGCAGCAGGTACGCGTGCTCCGCGCCGGGAATCGGTGGGCGCCGAGGCGAGGCGCCGGTCGCCAGCAGACACTGCCCGAAGCGCACCAAGCGGCCATCAGCCAGAGAAGCCAGGCGAGCGTCGGGGTCGAGCGACACAACGGTGGCATCGGTCAAGAGATCGACGCGCTGGCGGACATACCACGACTCCGCTTCAGCGGCGACCAGCTCGAACGCGACCTCGCCCCGCAGCAGCTCCTTGGAAAGTGGCGGCCGGTTGTATGGTGCGATCGGTTCGTCACCGACCAGCAGGATCGAGCCCGCGAACTTGCGACGCCGCAGCATGCGGGCACACCGCACGGAGGCGACGCCGCCGCCGATCAGGAGGATATCGACGCGGCGCTCAGGAGGCATCGGTCTGACCGGATGCTTCGGCGATCAGGCGCGACGGGGTGTGCTGCTCGGCAAGCAGACGGGCGAAGCCGGTGGTCTGGCCCTGCACTTCGAGCCACGAACGGACGATCCGGGCCCCCTCGGTGTAGGTGAACGGATAGGTCCGGCCGATGGGATCCTGCAGCGTCCGCATGGTGTGTTCGACCAGCTCCGCAGGCTGCACGGTCGTCTCCAGCAGGTAATCGCGCACCTGCTCGACGGGCAGCTCCCGCTCAT
>JBBSCG010000067.1:0-10291 GCA_038250515.1 Candidatus Limnocylindria bacterium | reverse complement strand
TCACCTTCGCCGAGCTCGGCGAGCTGGGCTATCGCTTCGTATTCATCACCCTCGGCGCGCAGCATGCCGAGGGGCACGGGTTGAGCCAGCTGCTGCGCGACATGCAGGCAGACCAGGAGCAGGGCTACGTGACCCTGCAGCGCAAGGAGTGGGATGAGTCCGTGGATGTCCCGACCCGTTCGCACCACTTCTTCTCGGGCGTTCCCTACCACCACCCTGATGGGCAAGGCCTACGACGCCGCGCGCTTGGGCCGGGAGTTTGCCGACGACCTGCCCGAGGATCGGGTCGTCTGATTCATCGCAGATTCGAACGAGTGAGAGCGCCGGCGTTTCCTGCAACCTATTCGCGTGCCGCATCAAAACGACCGGTTTGAGTGGCTTCCACCGCCAAACGTGTTGATTTGAGGCTGCTGGCGCATAGACCGCACGGGAGTCGCCCGCTCACCGTCATTTGATTCCCCCACGGAATCAGAGCCTCCGGTCCCGGAAGCTGGCGAGTAATGCGGCGGTGCTACGATCAGCCGCCATGTCGGTCACCTCGAAAGTCGCTGGCGCTGACCCGGACGCGCAGGACTTCTCCGGGCTCGAGGCGAGCCTGATCGCCACGATCGGTCCTGTCTTTCGCCACCTGCTGGCCCACGCACGGCGTCGGCCAGCGTGGAAGTCGCTCACCTACCAGCAGTACAACGTGCTGCGCATCGTGGCGACCAACGGGGCCACCGCGCAGGCGGAGATCGCGCGGCGACTGCTGGTCAGCGCGCCGGTCATCACGCGCCTGGCATCGGTGCTGGTCGAGGCACACCTTCTCGCACGGCGCGGCGATCCGAAGGATCGGCGGAGCGTGCTGCTGGCGCTGACGCCAAGGGGACGGCGACGGGTGAATGCCATGCGGCGTGACCTGCTGGGCGCCGCGCACGAGATGATCGAGCCGCTCCCCGAGAACCGGCGCGCTGCCGTCGGCGCCGCGCTCGACGAGCTGCAGGTGCTGCTGCCCAGCCGGAAATCGGCGAAGCTCGAGCGCCGCTAGGCGCCGGCCGCCCGCCGGCGCGCATCGGTCCCGGACTCCTCCGACTCGCGAACAGCAGCGCTCGGCCGGCCGACGTCGCGCAGCGCGCCCTTCGACAGCAGCTGCCACGCCACGACCACCAGGATCGCGGCCGAGATCGAGCCACCGATCACGAACGCTGTTGCGGCACCGAACAGCTCGGCCAGGGTCCCGGCCAGGATGCCACCCAGCGGCGCCGAGCCCGCGAAGACGAGCACGTAGAGCGACATGACCCGACCACGCAGCTCGTCGGGCACGCCGTTCTGGATGGTGACGTTGATGGTGTTGACCATCAACATCGAGGCGAGCCCCACCATCACGATGGTCGGAAATGCGGCGAGGGGCACCGGCACCAAGCCGAGCACCAGCTCGAACACCACGAAGACGGCGCAGCCACCCACGATCAGTCGCGCCAGTGCTCGCCGGCCACCGGCGAAGGCCAGCCACAGCGACCCGATGAGCGATCCGACGCCCATCGCGGCGTAGAGCGCGCCGTAGCCATCGGCGCCCATGCCCATCTCGTTGCGGGCGTAGAGCGGCAGCAGCGTCTGGAAGTTCATGCCGAACAGCGCCACGCCGCCGAGCAGCACCAGCGGCCACAGGATGCTCGGCGTGTTCTTCGCATAGCGGAAGCCTTCGGCCAGGCTTGACCGGACCGATGCGAACTGCACCGGACGCTCGATCCGATGCAGCTTCAGCGGATCCATCATCCAGAGCCCGGTCAGCACCGCGAAGTAGCTCACGGTGTTGATGCCGAAGTTTACCGCCGGACCGAACAGCGCCAGCGTGATCCCCGCGATGGCCGGACCGATGACGCGCGCCGCGTTGAAGGTCGCCGAGTTGAGCGCGATCGCGTTGACAAGATCTTCACGCGGCACGAGCTCGGCGGCGAAGGCCTGGCGCATGGGCATCTCGACCGCGCTGACCATGCCGAGCATCAGCGCCAGCAGGAAGATGTGCCAGATCTGGACCACGCCGGAGAGCGTCAGGGCGAACAGGATGCCGGCCTGCACCATGGCCGTGAACTGGGTCACCATCAGCACCTTGCGCTTGTCGACCCGATCCGCCAGCACACCGCCGAGCGGCGAAAAGAGCATCGGCGGCGTGAACTGCAGCGCCAGCACGATGCCCAGCTGGATCGGCGTCCCGCCCAACAGCAGCACCAGCCACGGCTGGCTGACCGACTGCATCCAGGTGCCGATCAGGCTGAGGATCTGGCCCGAGATGTAGAGCCGGTAATTCCGATGCCGCATGGCCGTGAAGCCCCGACGGAAGCCGCCACCACCACCGGGCGCGGACAGCGGCGCTGGCGCCGAGCTGCGTCGGATGACGCGGAGCTGCGGCGGAAGCGAAAAGGGCAGGATGCGGGGGAGCGTGGCGGCCAGTCTCATTCGTTGTCTATGCTAACAAGTTGGTCAAGGCAAGGCAAGAGGCCTTCCTCCGCATGGCGGCTGCCAGATTCCTTGCTGCTTGTGATCGGCGCTCCGAACGGCGAGAATCAGACCTTCGATGCGTTTCCGACTTCCGCGACGTGGCGTCCGGGTGGGCACGCCGATGCTGCTGGCCTTGGCTGCGGCACTGGCCCTCGCTCCGCTGCCGCTGCCCCGCTCCACAGCAATCGCTCCTGGCGTGCAACCGCTTACCGTCGCTGTGGCCGCTGCGCCCGCGTTGCCGGACCTGCTCGCCGCGCAGCCACGATGGCCGCATGTCGCCGCGCCGCAACCACGAGCACTTCCCGAGAAGCAGGCCACGGAGCTGCAGGCCGCGCTCCAGCGCGCCCGTGCCGCGTTCGGTGTCTACGGAGCACAGGTCGCGGTGTCCTGGGACGCCTCACAGTCGTGGACCGGCGCGGACGGCGTGATGCGCGACGGCCGGACGCCGCTTTCCGCGGAGCAGCCGCTGGTCATCGGCAGCGTCACCAAGACGTTCACCGCGGCGCTCATCCTGCAGCTTGCCGAGGAGGGCCGCCTCTCCCTCAACGATCCGGTGGCGCGCTACCTGCCGAAGGTGCCACGGCTGACCAAGGGGATCACGGTTCGCGAGCTGCTGGGGCATACCAGCGGCCTCGCCGATTTCTACAACCCCCTGCACGACGCGCTGATCGCGCAGCCGCATAAGGTGTGGACGCCGGACGAGGTGCTGCGGCGCATCGGTCCCATGTGGTTCAAGCCGGGTGCCGACTGGGGATACTCGAACACGAACTACGTGGTGCTCGGCCTGCTGGCCGAGGCGGTCACCGGCGTGCCCGTCGAGGCTGAGCTGGCACGGCGCTTCTTCCTGCCGCTGGGCCTCGATCGCACCCACCTCGTGTCGACGGACGGCGGCAAGCTGGTCGACACCTCGTGGACGACGTCGTTCTGGACGGCCGGTGCCATCACCTCGACCGCCTCCGACCTCGTGCGCTGGGGCGACGCGCTGTACGGCGGTTCCGTGCTGAAGCCGGCCACGCTGCGCGCGATGCTGACCTTCAACGACGACGATTACGGCCTCGGCGCGCGGCGACTGCCATTCGGCAAGCACGTCGGGGTCGGTCACACCGGCCTGCTCGCTACCTACACCGCGATCGTGGTCCATTTCCCGGCCGATGGTGTGACGGTTGCGCTGCTCGTCAACCGCAGCAAGGTCGACCTGCCGGCCATGCTCAGCGCGCGACTGAACAGCCAGCCGTCGCTGCTTGACCTCGCCCTCAAGGACGGCGGTTAGCTACCGAAGAGGATGTCGCGGATGACCGGCATCGACGGACTGCCGTGGGCCAGCACCGATTCGAGGAACGGCCGATAGACGAACTCCTCGCCGGCGGCGGCGGCGCGGCCACGTGCCTCACGCTCCAGCTTGGACATCTCGAGGGCACCGAGGAAGTACTCGCACAGCTGGGTCGATGACAGACGCGCGCGGTCCCATTTGTTGGCCGCCTCCGCTTCCTCCTGGAAGCCGTCGTCGACCATCAGCCTCATCGCCTCGTCGCGCTGCATGTCGCCGGTGTGGATGCGTAGATCCATCAGCGTGTTGGTGATCGAGCGCAGGTAGAACTTCCAGTGGACGAGCATCAGCGCCGGGTCATCGGCGCCGTAGCCGACGTCCATCATCACCTGCGTGACGTAGACCGCCCACCCCTCGGCGAACACGCCGGAGCCAAAGATGGCGCGCACGACCGATGGGCATCGGTTTGCGTAGGCCAGCTGGAGGTAGTGGCCGGGCACCGCCTCGTGGATGGTGAGCAGGCGCAGCATGCGGGCGTTGTCCTCGCGCAGGTTGGACTCCCGCTGCTCCTCGGTCCAGTCGTCCGGCATGGGCGTGATGGCGAAGAAGCTCGACAGGCCACGATCGAGCGGGCCGGGTGGGATGAGCATCGCGCCACCGAAGGCGCGCAGGAATTCGGGGGTCCAGATGATCTCCATCGGTTCGTCGGTGAGACCGATGAGGTCGACGCGCTGGATGAACTCGTCGATCCGCCCGTTCTCGGCACGGCAGAAGTCGAGCAGCTCGTCTGCCTTCGGATGGTCGGCCGCGATGGCGTCCAGGACGCCGCGGACCGTGGCATTGTCGTCGGTCGGAAGCGGCTCGTCGCCCTTCCACGCCGGCCACAGCTCGCGCGCCAGGCGCACCATCTCGGCGCGGGCCTCAGCGAAGGCGGCCGTGGCGCGAGTCTCGAGCTCGGCGGGTGTGAAGTTGCTCTTGAGCGCATGCTCGAACTTCTGCTCATAGAGGTCCGGACCAAGCCGAAAGTCGCCGGTCGCCGTGGGCAGCAGGTCGTCGCGCAGCCAGGCGGTGAACGCGGCGACGGCAGCGATCGCGGTGTCGGCGGCGCCGCGGAGGTCGGTCACGAGCGCCTGGTCGTCGAGCTGGTCGGCCAGGCTTGCGGTGGTTCGTGCCAGGTCAGCGACGCCGGGCATGGTGTCGACCGCCTTCTGGGTGTGGAAGTGGCTGATCGGGCGGTCGCCACCGTCGAGCAGGAGCGCCTTCGCCGCATCCAGCGCATCGGGCAGTGCGTCGAGCCGCAACAGGAGGCTGGCCATGCGCACCGGGAGCGGCGCGAACTCCCGCGAAATGAGGCTGAAGAGGCCGCCACCGAAGAGGTAGACGAAGCTGATCGGGCTCCAGGTCTGCTCGCGCAGGGTCTCCTCGTAGAAGAGGGCGGCGGCAAGAGTCTCGGCCAGGATGCGCCGATCGATCTGCTCGTCGCGCGACAGCGTCGCCACGTCGACGGCTTCGACGCGGGCCTGGGCGTCGCGCAGGAATGCGAGGCGCGCGGCCGCGCCGTCATCGGTCAGGTCAGGCCATTCGCCGTCGTGATCATGGTTGCCGATCTCCGTCGCCGAGACCGGATACTGGGCGAAATAGCCGTCGAGCAGCTCGTCGACGAGCGCGGAAAAGTCCACCTGTCACCTCGAAGCGTTATGCCGGTCATGCTAGTCCCTGCGTCGTTTGCAGCGGCAGCTCGTAACGGACAGGGGACCAAATGCTGAAATTTCCGCGAGGTCGGCGCTAGCCTTGGACCGATCGGGCCGGACGGAAAGCGTCCGCACAGCGGCTAGACCGCGGCCATCACCGCACGTTCGGCCAGGGCGATCGGCAGGACGCCCGACGAGCACAGCGCGTCGTGGAAGTCGCGCAGGTCATCGGTGTCGGCAATGGTCGAGCCACGGGCCGTGAGGAATCGGTCGCGAATGCGCACGATCTCCAGGCAACCGGTGAGGTACGACGACGCCTGCGTGGGCCATGAGCAATAACGCGTCACCTCGGCGCGTGCGGTCGGCTCGGTCATGTTGGTCGAGGCCAGCATGAACGCGACGGCCTCTTCGTAGGTCATCTCGCCGATGTGCAGGCTGGTGTCGACCACGATCCGCGCCGCGCGAAAGATGGTCGCCTCGTACTGGAACATCTCCTGGGCGAGATCGGCGAAGAAGCCGCGCTCACGCATCATGCGCTCGGCGTAGAGCGCCCAGCCCTCGGCGAAGTACGACGTGCCGAAGACCTGCCGCGCCGCGCTCGGGTTGAGCTTGGCCATGACCAGGTGCCAGTGATGGCCCGGGTAGGCCTCATGGACCGATGTGGTCGGAATGCCCGGGTAGCAGTTGCTTGCCAAACGCTTCTGGATCTCGGCCTCGCTGGCGCCATCGGGCGGGTAAGGCACGAAGAAATGGCCCTGCATCGAGTCGCTGAAGGCGGGCGGGCTGTCGTAGGAGGCAACGGCGATGACGGGTCGCTGGAACGGCGGCGACGGCTCGACCTCGCATTCCTCGCCCGGCGGGAAGCTCACCAGCCGATGCTCGCGGAGGTAGTCACGGGACCTGGCCGTCCATTCCTCGTAGCTGAGGCGCATCTCCTCCGGCGTCTGCGGGTGATCCTTTGACAGCTCGGCGAGCACCGCGTGCCAGTCGTCGGTGCCACGCAGCTCCCGAGCGCAGCGGATGAGCTCGGCCTTGAGATGCTCGTACTCTTGGCGGCCACGGTCGCGCAGCGAGCGGGCGGTGAAGTCGAGCATCTCGGCGTCGCGCAGGATGGCGTCGTATCGGTCCTCGCCGAAGGCCCAATCGCCGGCCGCGTTGGGCCGCATCTCCTCCAGGAAGGTGGCGTACTCCTCGAACGCCTGCGCGGCGCTGGCGCCGGCATCGGCGAGGTCGGAGCGGTTCTCGGCGCCGACCTGCGATGGAAGTAGCTCGCGCGCATATCGAGCCCCGGCGCGGGCCTGGTTGATGGCGCGGTCGACCAAAATCGGCGGCACGAGCTCGGGTCGCAAATTGGCCTTGCCCGATTCGAGATTCGCCTGCGCCTGCCGGAATCTCGCCGCAGCCGCCTGCGCCAGCTCACGCTCCGGTCGAAGCCGATGCAGGAACAGTGCAAACACGCCGTTGAGCGCCGGGTTCAGGTAGGTATCGGGGTGCCGGCGCCAGACCTCCCACTCGTCGTAGACGCGGCGCTCCTTCAGGCCGGCAATGAGCAGGTCGCGGTCGATGCCCTCGTCGAAGCTCAGATCATTCGGCGCGATCTGCTCGAATCGGTCAAGCCATTGGGCCGATTCGCCGCGGCGGCGCTCGAAGGCAGCTTCGGACAGGTCGTCCAGCTGGTCGTCGAACTGCGTCAAGCCAAGGGCGCTGGCCATCACTGGGCGGGCCGCATACTCCTCGGCCAGAAAGGCATCGATCAGGTCAGAGAATTCAGACATCAATCACTCCTGGGGCGCGTGGGCGCGGCGAAACGTCGGGAGGCGAGACAAGGATAGCGCCGCGGTCAGTGTCGCGGTGGCAGCAGACGGCCGAAGCGACCGGGATCGGCGCACGCGGCGATCTGGATGGCGTTGAGCGCGGCTCCCTTGCGCAGGTTGTCCGACGAGAGGAAGCAGGCGAAGCCGTTCTGCCGCCCGGGCACCGCGCGCAGGCGACCGACGAGCACCTCGTCGCGGCCCTCGACGTCGAGCGGCATCGGGTGACGCTCTGATCCATCGGCCGGACGAAATTCGACGCCCGATGCATGACGCAGCGCCGCTTCCAGCGCTTCGAGCGTCGTGGCACGCTGCGTTCGAAAATGAAGCGCGACCGAGTGGCCGGTCTCGACCGGCACGCGGACCGCGGTCGCGGCCACGTCGAGGTCCGGCAACTCGAGGATCTTGCGCAGCTCGGCGTGGATCTTGGCCTCCTCGCCGGTCCAGCCGTCGTCGTTCATGACGTCGATCTGCGGAACGACGCTGTCCGCGATCCGACCGTGGAACGGCGAGCCTTGCGACTGATCGCGATCGGTCGAGCCGCGTTCGAACAGAAACGCGTCGAGACCGGCACGACCGGCGCCGCTGACCGCCTGGTAGCTCGCCAGGTCGACCGATGCGAGACCCGCGGTGTGCGAGATGGGCGCGAGGACCACCGCACAGGCCGCCGTGGTGCAGTTCGGGTTGGCGACAACACTGCCGCGACGCCGCAGCGCGTCGGGGTTCGCCTCGGGAACGACCAACGGGACATCGGGATCGAGCCGGAAGGCGCTCGAGTTGTCGACGATCAGCGGAACGTTGCGGGCCGGCCCCGCGACGAGCTCACGGGAATTGGCGGCATCGGTCGCGCAGAAGAGGACGTCGAGGCCGGCCATGGACTCGTCGCCGGCGGTGGTGACGGGTACCTCGGCGTCGCCGTATACCACGCTGCCCGGCTCATGACCAAAGGCGCGGAGATGCGAGGCCGGCAGGCCGGCATCGGCCAGGATGGAGATGAAGACGCTGCCGACGACGCCGCGCGCGCCGGCGACACCGACGCTCGGCCAGTCATTCACATGGCACCTCCGAACAGGATCGGTCGCTCTCCCGCCACCAGGCGGGCGAGGTCAGCATAGACCGCCCCAGCGGTGGCTCGTCCACCCGCGCCCGGACCGCTGATGCGGAATGTGCCGGCGTCGCGAACCTGGACCTCGAGCATGCTCTCGACACCGCCGAACTGAGCCATCGACGAGTCGGGCGGAAGCTCCATGGGGCGGACGGTCAGGTGCCCGGGCGTCGCCTCGGCGACGAGCCGGATCGTCCGGCCAGGCTCCAGCGTGAGACCCACGATCCCGAGCGTCTCGACCTCCGTTTCGGCCAACCACTCACCCCAGGCGACCGATGCGAGGATCGCCAGCTTCTGCGCTGCGTCACGGCCATCGACGTCGAAGGATGGATCGGTCTCCGCATAACCGGCCTCCTGCGCCTCGCGGAGGGCGTCTTCATACGTGGCAGCGTCGCCCATCCTGCTGAGGATGAAGGTCGTCGTCGCGTTCAGCAGCCCGGTAATGCGCTCGATGACCCCCGTTGCGGCCAGATGCTGGACCGTCTCGATCATCGGGACGCCGCCACCCACGCTGGCAGAGGCGAGCAGTGCCGCGTGATGCGTGCTCGCCAGCGCGGCCAGCTCGCCGCCGTGCGTCGCCAGCAGCGCCTTGTTGGCCGTGACGAATGGCTTGCCGTCACGCAGCGTGGCGCCGGCCCAGCCAAGCGGCGCGTCAATGCCACCCACGAGCTCGACGACGATCTCGGCGGCGCCTATCACCTCTTCCGGCGCGTCGAGTGGAACGTCCGGCAGGCGGTTCACGCGCTCGCGACCTGCGTCCCGCACGGCCACGCCGGACAGCTCGAGCGGGAGCGGTCCATCCAGGATGAGACTGCCGAGGGCCGAGCCGACCGTCCCCCAGCCGATCAGGCCGATGCGCAGGCGTGACATGGGCCGCCAGTCTAGACTGGCGAGCGTATGGGAGCCACCGAAACCGTTGATCTGTTCTTCGAGCTGATCAACGACGACGCGCGAGAGAAGGCCGTCAACCTCTTCGCCGAGCATGCCGTGCTGGGCATCTCCATCCCAGGGTCCGACGAGCGCACCAACCTTCGCGGCCGCGACAAGGTCGGCGGCTGGTTCCTGCGTGCCGGCGACGGCTTCCGGATGTATGCCAACGACGGCCGCAGCATGGGCGCCAGCTACATCGCCGACGTGACGGTCATGCGCCCGGGTGCGCCGTCAATGCACGTCGAGGCGAACTTCCGCGTCGAGAGCGGCGAGATCGCAGCTCTCTTCCTGCAACCGATCTGACGGCCGGCGCACATCCGCCGTGCCCCTTGCCCTTGCCGGGCTTGCCTTTGTCTTCCTTGGTTGGCTTCGCGGTCGGTTGCAGGATGCGTGCTAGCGGCCACCTGCGCTCACGGAAACAGGTCGCGCTCCGGGTCCATCACCAGCTCGGCGCCACTTCCCCGCGCAGGCCGCCAGCTGAAGCCGCGCACCAGCACCACCGGGCGCTGCGCGACCTTGCCGCCGGCCAGATCAGCGGCCGAGGCGAGCTCATCCGCGACAGCCACGACCGTCGATTGCATCACACGACCGGAAGCATCCGGCTGCCCGCGCAGATCAACCAGTCCCTGGATCCCCGCCACGCCGATCGCCACGTTCACAATCCCGTTGCGCCACGGCCGGCCGAACGAATCGCTGATGATCACCGGAACGCCGAGCCGGTCACGCAACGCAGCCGCTGAGGCGTCGGCATCCAACGGCAGCAACGTCGCAACGTCGCCGTCGCCCACGTTGGAGAGGTCCACGCCCGCATTCGCGCACACCAGCCCGTGCCGCGTCCGCGCAATAATCAGCCCGCCGTCGGCCATGCGCACGATCGCCGCCGACTCGCGGAGCACCAGCTCGACCTGTCGCGCGTCCTTCCCCCAGCGCTTCGCCCAGTCCACCGCCAGCGCCGAGGGCTTGACCGATGCCAGCTCGACCACCCGTCCCTCGGCCTTGCTCACGACCT
>JBBSCG010000066.1:0-10739 GCA_038250515.1 Candidatus Limnocylindria bacterium | reverse complement strand
TCGACGCGCGCGACAAATGGGTGATCCCCGGGGCGATCGACGTGCACACCCACATGGAGCTGCCATTCGGCGGAACGTTCGCCAAGGACACCTTCGAGACCGGCACGCGCGCCGCGGCGTTCGGCGGCACGACCACGATCGTCGACTTTGCGGTCCAGCCGCGTGGAGGAAGCCTGCGCCAGGGTCTCGATGCCTGGATGGAGAAGGCGCAGGGCAACGCGGTCATCGACTACGGCTTTCACATGATCGTGTCCGACGTGCGCGACGACGTCCTGTCGGAGATGGACCAGCTGGTCGACGAGGGGATTACCAGCTTCAAGCTGTTCACCGCCTATCCCGGCGTCTTCTACTCCGATGACGGTGCCATCTTCCGGGCCATGCAGCAGACCGCCAGCAACGGCGGCCTGATCATGATGCACGCCGAGAACGGGATGGCCATCGACGTGGTGGCGGCCCAGGACATCGCCGCCGGCCATACCGATCCCTACTACCACGGCACCAGTCGCTCGCCGGTCTTCGAGGGCGAGGCCACGAACCGCGTGATTCGGCTGGCCCAGGTTGCCGGCGCTCCGGTCTACATCGTTCACCTCTCCGCCGCCGAAGCGCTGAACGAGCTCCGCCAGGCGCGCAACGAAGGCCTGCCGGCCTATGCCGAGACCTGCCCCCAGTACCTGTTCCTGACGCAGGACGATCTTGGCCACGGCTTCGAGGGCGCCAAGTTCATCTGCTCGCCTCCGCTGCGCTCGGCGGAGCACGCCGATGAACTGTGGAAGGGCCTGCAGACCGATGACCTGCAGGTCGTTTCCACCGACCACTGCCCGTTCGACTTCCACGGCCAGAAGGATCTGGGCAAGAGCGACTTCCGCAAGGTGCCCAACGGCCTGCCCGGCGTTGAGGACCGCGTCGACCTGCTGCACGACGGCGGCGTGGTGACCGGCAGGATCACTCCGAACCGATGGGTCGAGGTCATCTCGACCGCCCCGGCGCGCATGTTCGGCATGCCGCAGAAGGGCACCATCAGCGTCGGCGCGGACGCCGATATCGTGATCTACGACCCGAATCGGACGCGGACCATCAGCGCCACGACGCACCACATGGACGTCGATTACTCCTGCTACGAGGGTCGCGAAGTGCGTGGCAAGGCGGAGACGGTGCTCAGTCGCGGCCGCGTGATCGTCGACGGCGACGAGTTCATGGGCAGCCCCGGCGACGGCCGCTTCCTGAAGCGCCAGCGACCGAACCTGGCCTGAGCGCGGCAGCCTGCGACATTTGACCGATGGCGGCATCGGTCCTGCACGTCTATCCTGTCCGCGCACCCGCAGTGAAGTGCGGCACTGACAGACGTGAACGTAGAGAGGGAGATCCGCTCCGCCATGAACCGCCTTCGCACCGTCGGCCTTGCGGCCGTGCTCGCCATGATCGTCGCCGCGTGCTCGAACGGGCCGGCGTCGAGTCCCAGCCCCTCCGCCACCCCGATCGCCACCGCCAGCGCGTCGGCCAGCACCGCTGCAAGCGCCACCGCCAGCGCCTCTGGATCGTCGCTGCCATCGTTCGAGCTGCCGAGCAACGCCAAGGACCTCGAGGCGCTGCTTCCCAACGAGCTTGGAGGCGCACCACTGACCAAGTTCTCGATGACCGGCGCGGATTTCATGACCCAGGGCGACAGCAACAAGGCGTTCACCGACTTCCTGCAGCGCCTTGGTGCGCAGCCGGACGACATCTCGGTGGCCTCTGCGTTCTCGGCGACGACCGCCCAGGGCGCCGGGATGTTCGCCTTCCGCGTCAAGGGCGCCGACTCTGGAAAGCTGACCGACGAGTTCAAGAAGTCGGTCGAAACGGACACCCCTGGCATCACCTGGTCGACCCAGACCCTGGCCGGCAAGTCGGTTCAGGTCGCCGCGACCGGCAAGGACACCGGCCAGAAGACCTACCTGTACGTGCGTGAGGACATCGTCTTCGCCGTGATCGCGTCCGATGACGCGACCGCGGGAGAGGCGCTCAGCAAGCTTCCGTAACGACCGCGCGATCCGGCACTGAGAGCCGCCCACGAGGGCGGCTCTCAGGACGATCAGGTCAGCTGAATGACCTCGACGTGGGGAATCGATCGCATGCCACGGTCGTTGGTGACGAGGGCCGTGGCACCGGCCGCGCGCGCGGTTGCGAGGTGGATTGCATCCGCGAGCGCCGCGCCACCTGTTCCGCGCAGGACGGCTGCGTCCGCGGCGATGTCCACGGAGAGCGGCACGATGTCCAGGCCGTCGATCGACTGCAGCTCGTCGCGATAGCGCTCCGCCATCGCCGTGTCGCCGGCACGAATCGGACCCGTCAGAATCTCGGCCACGGCGAGCGTACTCAGGACGCCGCGAGCGCTGCCCGTGGAGATCGCGTCGAGCAGCTCGCCCACGAGCACGGCCTCAGGGCCGCTTCCCTCGAACAGGTAGATGAACAGGTTGCTGTCGAGGCCGATGCGCCGATGCGCGGCGCACAGCTCGTCGACCTTCACCGCTCGAGCTCGTCGCGGACCTTCCGGACATGCGCGATGGGATCCAATCCGCTCCACACGTCGGAGCCAAGGCCGCGAAGTCGTTCGGACGGACGTTCGGGCCGACGTCGCAGCACGATGGCGTCATCGGTGAGTTCGACGCTCAGGCGGTCTCCCGGCTCGATACCCAATCGTCTGCGCGCCGCGCTTGGTACGGAGATCTGGTGCTTAGTGCTGACCTTGACGCTTAGCATGCGCTCAGTCTATGGACCGCATCGGTATCGGTCAATGAGGCGGTAGAATCGGTCCATGACCGCAACTATTGGCACCGCGCGCGAGATCCCGGCATCGGCGTACAAGGGGGACCTGAAGAACTTCATCGGCGGTCAGTGGGTCGCCGCCCAGACCAATCAGTACCTCGACGTCCCGAATCCGGCCACCGAGGAGATCCTCGCCCGCGTGCCGATGTCGACCGCGGCCGATGTCGACGCCGCCACGCACGCCGCCCGTCGCGCCTACGCCGACTGGAGCGAGCTGGCCGTCCCCGAGCGCGCGAACTACATGTTCAAGTTCCGCGAGGCACTCAACGACTACCACGATGAGCTGACGCGACTGTGCACCACCGAGAACGGCAAGGTGTACTCCGATTCCTTCGGCGAGGTGCGCCGCGGCATCGAGGTCGTCGACTTCGCCTGCGGCATGCCGAGCCTGATGCAGGGCTACAACCTCGACCAGATCTCGAAGGGGATCGACTCCGAGATGGTGCGGTTCCCGGTTGGCGTGGTGGCGGGGATCACCCCGTTCAACTTCCCGTTCATGGTGCCGCTCTGGATGCTGCCGATCGCCATCGCGGCCGGCAATACGTTCGTGCTCAAGCCCTCGGAACGCACGCCGCTGTCCGCGACGCGCACCGTCGAGATCCTGCAGGAGATCGGCCTGCCGGCCGGGGTCGTCAACCTGGTGCACGGCGGCGCCGAAGTGGTCACCGAGCTGTGCAGCAATGACGAAGTCGACGCGGTCAGCTTCGTCGGATCGGCCAAGGTCGCCAGGATCGTGTACGAAACGGCGGCACGCCACGGCAAGCGCGTGCAGGCGCTGGGCGGCGCCAAGAACCACATCATCGTCATGCCCGATGCGGTCCTCGAGCCTTCGATCAGCAACATCACCGAATCCGCCTTCGGCAACGCCGGACAGCGCTGCCTGGCAGGTTCGATCCTGACCGTGGTGGGCGGAGCCAAGGACGACTTCCTGCCGCGCTTCATCGACCACGCCGACACGCTGCACATGGGCTTCGGCCTGGACGACGGCGTGCAGCTCGGCCCGGTGATCCGCGACGACTCGCGGCAGCGCATCCTGGGCTACGTCGAGCGGGGCGTATCGGACGGCGCGCAGGTGCTGCGCGACGGCCGCTCGGGAACCCCGTCAAAGGGCTTCTTCCTGGGACCGACCATCCTCGAGATTCAGCCGGACGCCGAGCTCGCCTCGACCGAGCTGTTCGGTCCGGTCGTATCGGTCCTGAAAGCCGATTCGGTCGACGACGCGCTCGAGCTGATGCGCACCACCAACGAGTACGGCAACGCCGGCTCGATCTTCACCTCGTCCGGCAAGGCGGCGCGCGAGTTCAAGCGCCGCTCGTCGGCCGGGATGTTGGGGGTGAATATCGGCGTGGCAGCGCCCATGGCCTTCTTCCCGTTCAGCGGTCGACGCAACAGCTTCTTCGGCGACCTGCATGTCACCGGACGCGACGGGGTCGAGTTCTACACCACCAAGAAGATGATCACCAGCCGCTGGTTCTGAGCGCCGACCGACCGCGATGAGCGACGTCGCGATCTTCGTCAATGAGGGCGCCGGCTCTGCCCACAGCGGCCGCGTACGACGTGCCGTCGAGCTTACGCAGAAGGCGCTCGGAGCGGACCTGCACGTCACCGCCACACGCGAAGCCTCCGAGCTGGAGGCATGGATGCGTGAGCGCCTGGATGCCTACGCCACGATCATCATCGTCGGTGGCGACGGCTCGCTGGGCGTCGGTTACAACGTCGTGGCAGGTCGCGAGGTCACGCTCGGCTACATCCCCGCGGGCTTCGGCAACGCCACCGCGCATCTGCTGAGGCTGCCCCGCGATCCGCAGAGGCTTGCCGACGCCATCGCCGCCGGACATGCGCGCGAGGTCGACCTCATGGCGGTCGGCGACCACCTCGCCCTGTTCGCAGGCGCCGGCTGGGACGCGCAGGTCGCGCGGCGCTACGCGGACGAGGGTGCGCGCCGGATGAACGGCTGGGCACGCGCGGTGATCGAGTCGATTCCCGATCTGTTCCGGCGGCGAAATATTCGGGTGACGGCGGACGATCGGGTCGTCCATCAGGGACCGATGGAGCTGCTGGTCGTCGGCACCACGCCCTTCTACGGCAGGGGACTGCACGTCAACCCCGGCGCGCGCCCGGATATCGGGCGGTTGACGCTGCGCGTCTACCCCGGTCCCGCGCCACGCCTGGCGTTCGAGGCCGTTCGCTGGGTGGCGCATCGCCGTCCGCGAGCGGAGGCGCATCGGGCCATCTCGGTCAGGCTCGAGAGCCTTGATGGTGTGCCGATCGCCGTGCAGGCCGATGGCGACGCGCTGCCCGAATCCGGTGCGTGGCGCTTCGAGGTGCGGCCGCGGGCCGTGCGCCTCATCGGGCGATGGTGACGACCTCGGTGGCTCCGAAGATCGGCCCGATCTGGCAGATCGACGCCACGTCGATCGCCAGTTGGCCGCGCACGGTGATCGTCTCGCCGCCAGTCGCCACGACCTTGCCGTCCGGGTTGCGCAGTGTTGTTGCGCCGCGGTCGAGCTGCCAGCCCCCTGGGTAGATCACCTCGTAACGCGTCTTGTCATCGGTCTGGAGGTAGGGGCAGCCGCCTTCGACTGCGACCGAGTCGAAGATGCCGGTGATGGTCATCTCGTCGGCCCTCGGCTCGTCGGCCTGCAGGCTGGGAGATACCGAAGGCTGACGACTGGGCGTCGGTGATGCACTCGTCGGACGCGGTGTATCGGTGGGTGCCGCGCCGGGACGCGAGCAGGCGGAGATCAGTAGCGCGAATGCGACGATCGCTATCCGAATGGGCATTGACCCATTTTAGGTCAGTGCGGCCGCGCACCGATATGCGCCACTCTTCCTGGTATGACCCTTGACTCGTAGTAGCGTCCGTTCCCGCCGTTGCTAGGCGCGACGCACGATGTCGAGCGAGGCGAATGCGGCTCGACGCAGGCGCTGCGGACCGCTGCCGTGAATGCGGATGCGATGCGCCTCGAAGCCCCCCACTCCACTCAGCGACACCTCGACCACGCTCCGGCCGTGGCCGTCCTCGGGCAACAGCGTGACGCGCAGCAGCGCATCGGCCTCGACGCGAGGCTCTGCGGAGAGCCCGCCACCGACGAACGCGGCTGCGTCAGCGGTCAACGGAAGGGCCGACAGGATGGCCATCAGCGCGCCGTCGGTTCCCGTCTCGTGGGTCGCCAGCGTCCCGACTCCGCGGCTCGCCAGGGCAAGCTGCGCGACATGCGGGAGAGTCTCGTCGTCCGTGCCGTACACATCGTCGCCCAGCAGCTCGCGGGCGCGGGCCATCGGCGTCTCCAGTGCAGCCGGATCTCCGCGGGTCGAAAAGCGGACGTGCACGCCATCATCCCGGGCGTAGATCCCCGCCTCGGGGTCCGACGATGACAAGAGCGACCCAAGGCGCTCGGCGGCCGCCGACTCACCGATGCCGAACGTCTTCAGCGTACGGCTGCGCAGCGGCGCGACAGAAAAGCGTGACGCGAGGCGTGGCACGACCTGCTCGTCCCACATTCGGTGCATCTCGGACGGGACGCCCGGCATCAGCACGACGAGCACGTCATCGCGGTCGACCCACCAACCGGGGGCCGAGCCGATGGGATTGGCAATTGCCTCGGCCGACCGGACGAGCATCGCCTGGCGCAGGTTGATCGCCGGCATGTTGCTCATCCGCGCATGGAGCTGGGCCTCGAGGCCCGGATCCAGCGAGGCAACCTCGCCGAGTGCATCGGCCAGGCCTTCGCGGGTGAGATCGTCGTGGGTGGGGCCCAGGCCGCCGGTCGCCACGATAAGGGCACAGCGGGCGCGCGCCTCGGTGAACGCCGCCGCGATCACCCCGCGGTCATCCGGAACCTGGCGCACCGTCCCCAGGGAGAATCCCAGCCGCGCGAGCTCGGCGGCCAGGAAGGCGGCGTTGGTATCGGTGATCTCGCCGAGCAGGATCTCGCTGCCGATGCTCAGGATCTCGGCAGGTGGCGCGGTCGGCATCGGTCGAGTGTAGAGCGACAAGTTGGCTGAGCGGGAACTCGAGGAGGTTATCGGTCCCCTGGGGGTGCGGTATCTGCGCTCGGGCGTTCCCATGACAGATACCGGTTCCGGACAGAACCGTTAACCGGCACAGCCGGGGCGCCAGTCGTGATAACGGTTCCGGAAGGAATCACTACCCGCCGCGACGCGTGATAACGGGTTCCGGAAGGGACCGGTACGCGCCGCGACGGCCCGTTCGCCGGGACGCCGGGCTTCGTCGCCTCGTCGGCTCGAGACCGAAACCGGTAGTATGCGAAACAGAGTGCCATGGCGGTCAGAGCGGTCTGGCATCGGTCATGCCATGCTGCACCCGAACCCCGAAAGAAAAATCGACAGGAGTTGATGTTTGATGACCGAAGCCCTGGTGACCCGCACGGTGATCACCCCCGACACGCGCGAATGGCTGATGGGGGAGCTGCGGTTCCCGGTGATGGCCACCATCGGCAGCAACGGAATGCCCAGCTTGTCGGTCATCTGGTTCGATTTCGATGCGGACAGTGACGACGTCGTGCTGCTGAACACCAAGGCGGGGCGCGTGAAGGAGCGCCATCTGCGGCGTGACAATCGACTCAGCCTGTGCTTTGAAGAGGGCAATGACTACGTCACGCTCGAAGGCCGCGCGGAGCTGGTGGACGACCGTGATCGCTCGCTCGAGGACATCAAGAACCTGGCGCGTCGCTACGGCGGCGACCCCGAGGAGTTCAACGGGCAGCATCGCGTCACCATCCTGATGCGCGTCGAGCGCGTCATCCGCCACACCTAAAGCTCGAAGCAGGAGAGACGATGCCTGACCCCCCGATCAAGATCGGCGCTCTGTGCTGGAACCAGTACACCGATTGGGCCTCCCTGCGCGAGGCAGGGATCCGGGCCGACCAGCTCGGCTACGACGACTTGTGGACCTGGGACCATCTCTATCCGATCGTCGGCTCGCCCGATGGACCGATCTTCGAGGGCTACCTGACCTTGGCGGCCTGGGCGGAGGCGACCTCGCGGGTCGGCCTAGGGCTGATGGTCGGCGCAAACACGTTCCGCAACCCGGCGCTGGTGGCCAAGACGATCACCACGCTCGATCACATCAGCGGCGGCCGCGCGTGGCTGGGGATCGGCGGCGCGTGGTTCGAGACGGAGCACACCGCCTACGGCATTCCCTTCGGTCACTCGCCCGGTGAGCGGCTGAACTGGCTCGACGAGGCGGTCGGCATCATGCGCGGCATGTTGCATGGCGAGGAGCCGTCGGGCTCGAAGTTCTATGCCGCCAAGAGAGTGCGCAACGACCCACCGCCGGTGCAGCGCCGGTTGCCGATCATCATCGGCGGTGGCGGCGAACGCAAGACGCTGCGCACCGTGGCGAAGTACGCGGATGCCTGCAACATCGGCGGCTCGGCGGCGAACGTGCGGCACAAGGACGAGGTGCTGCGACGGCATTGCGAGGAGGTCGGCCGAGACGAGTCGGAGATCGAGCGCACCACCGGCACCGGCGTGATCATCATTCGTGACGACCCGGCCGAGGCGCAGCGCGTCTTCGAGGAGACATTCGCCCGCAACGGCAAGGCCAAGCTGTGGTCGAACCAGCGCGTCGGCACGCCGGAGCAGGTCGCCGAGCAGTTGCGTCCCTACGTCGAGATCGGATTCCGCCATTTCGACGTCGGCTTTCCAGCACCCTACGACGTCGAAACGATGGAGCGCATGATCACCGAGGTGAAGCCTCGGCTGGAGGCGCTGTAGCGCCAGATTTTGCTTGGGCCGCCGCGCATTTGCCACCCGGTGGAGGTAACGAACAAGGAGCGGTCAGAATCGGCGCCGCCTCTGCGGTTTGGGTCACGCGGCGGCAAGTTCCACCAACCAGGGGGGCAATTTGAGGCACAAGTTGGTGGATAGCTCCACCCCGCGGCAAAACGGCCTGCGCGTCACGATCCTCGCCGGCGGCGTCGGCGGGGCGAAGATGGCGCACGGATTCCGGCAAATCCTGCCGCCCGGCAACCTGAGCGTCATCGTCAACGTGGCCGACGACTTCGAGCTGTTCGGCCTGCACATCAGCCCCGATCTCGACACCGTGATGTACACGCTCGCCGGCATCGCCGACCCGGCCGCCGGCTGGGGCATTCATGGTGACACGCACCAGGCGCTCGAGATGCTCGGTCGGGTCGGTGCCGAGACCTGGTTCAGCATCGGTGACGGTGACCTGGCGACGCACCTCCGCCGCACCCAGCTCCTGCGCGAAGGCGCTTCCCTGACCGATGCCACACACACGCTGGCGAGTTCACTGGGCGTCCCCAGTCACATCCTTCCAGCCACCGACCAGCAAGTTCGCACCATCATCCAGACCGATGCCGGTGAGCTCGACTTCCAGACCTATTTCGTGCGTCACGCCCAGCGTGACGAGGTGCGCGGCGTGCGCTTCGCGGGATTGGCCGAGGCACGGCCGACCGAGGCGGTGCTGGCAGCCATCGCGAGCGCTGACCTGGTGGTCGTGGCGCCGTCGAACCCGATCGTCAGCATCGGGCCGATCATCGAGCTGCCCGGGATGCGCCACGCGGTGGCTGCGGCGACCGCCGTGGCCGTCTCGCCGATCGTCGCCGGCCGCGCGCTGAAGGGCCCAGCCGACCGCATGCTCACCTCGCTCGGCCACGAGCCGAGCGCACTCGGCGTCGCGCGTCTCTATGCCGGACTCATTGATCAGTTCGTCATCGACCAGGCGGACGCGGCGCTCACCCCAAAGATCGAGGCGCTCGGCATGGCCGTCACCGTTCTGCCGACCGTCATGCGCAGCGACGAGGATCGCGCTGAGCTCGCGCATCGGCTGACGGCTATGCTCGGCGCGTGACCACCCGGATCATCGTGCCGCACCGGGGACTGGCCGTGGCCAAGACGCGCCTCGCCCCGGTGCTCGCGTCCGACGAGCGCGGTGCCCTGGCCGAACGCCTGCTGCGTCACGTGCTGGCAACCGCGGTCGCGGTCTGCGAGGTCGTCGTCATCTCGCCGTCGGCGTCACTGGCGTCGCTGGTCGACGCTTCGGGAGCGCGCCTGGTCGTCCAGCGCGGCATGGGCCTCAACGCGGGGCTGGACCAGGCACGCAGCGAGGCCGTGGCGGATGGCGTCACCCGGCTGGCGGTTCTGCACGGCGACCTCCCCAACCTCCAGACCGATGACGTTGCCGCGCTCCTCGCCGCAGCCCCCACTCCCCGGGGAGTGGCCATCGCGCCGGACAAGACGGGCGCGGGCACCAATGGCCTCGTTCTCCAGCCTGCCGATGTGATCGAGTTCGGCGTCGGGATCGGCTCCTTCGCCCGGCATCGTGCGGCGGCCGGGAGCCTGCCATTCGTCGTCGTCGATCGGCCCGGACTGGCCTTCGACCTCGACACACCCGCCGACCTCGCAAGGTGGCTCGAGCTGGGAGACGCGGCATGAGCGAGCTGACACTCATTGCCCTCGAAGGCATTCCCGAGGTGAAGGCCGGTGACGACCTGGCCGAAATGATCTCGGCGGCGCTCGGCGCCGCGGGCATCGGTCTGTGGAAGGACGACGTGCTGGTCGTGACGCAGAAGGTCGTGAGCAAGGCCGAGGGACGGGTGGTCGAGCTGGCATCGGTCAAGCCCTCGGCGCTGGCGGTGGACTGGGCGACGCGCTGGGGGAAGGACGCGCGACAGGTCGAGCTGGTGCTCCGCGAGTCGGCGGCGATCGTGCGCATGGCCGAGGGCGGGCTGATCATTGCGCGGACGCGGCACGGGCTGGTGTGCGCGAATGCGGGCGTGGACCTCTCCAACGTGGGCGAGGGCGACGTTGCGACGTTGCTGCCGCTGGATGCCGACGTCTCAGCAGCTGCGTTGCGTGACCGGCTCGGCGTTCCGGTGATCATCAGCGATTCGTTCGGCCGGCCGTGGCGCAACGGGATTGTGAACGTGGCGATCGGCGTGGCGGGG
>JBBSCG010000065.1:0-10820 GCA_038250515.1 Candidatus Limnocylindria bacterium | reverse complement strand
TGCTCGCGATCTACGTCGCGATCGTGGCGATCCGCTCGGCTCCGCTTGGGGCGCAGATCGGCAGTCCGGCGCCGAGCTTCGCGCTGGCCGACCTCGACGGCAATCCGGTGCGCCTCTCCGACTTTGCGGGGCGACCGGTGGTCGTCAACTTCTGGGCGAGCTGGTGCGGGCCGTGCACCGAGGAGTTCCCGCTGCTCAAGCGTGCGCAGCAGGAACATGCCGCTGAGGACCTGGCGGTGATCGGCATCGTCTTCCAGGACCGATCCGAGGCGGCACGTGACTTCATGACGCGCATGGACGCGACCTGGCCGGCGGCGATGGATCCGGGCGGGCAAGTTGCCCGCGCCTACGCCACCTTCGCGCCGCCGGAGACATTCTTCATCGGGCGCGACGGCACCGTGGCCGGCCACCAGATCGGCCAGTTCAGCCGCGCGTCATTGGAGCGGCAGATCGCCGCGATTGTCGCCAAGGAGTAGCCTCCGACCATGTCCTCGAACCTTCCCGCTCCACGCGACGATGCGGCGCTCGTCGTCAATACCGCGCACGACATGCACGTCGATCACCATGACCCGCAGCACCAGGAGGTCCAGCAGAACCTCGGCGTGGCGCTGCTTCCGCTGGCCATCATCGCCTTCCTGGTGCTCGCCTTCGTGGTCGCCGCCTGGACCTTTCTGGCCGCCGGCGCCTGACCGATGCCCCGATGAGGGCTGCATGAGCGACGCTCCCGCCGCGATCGAGGTCAGCGGACTGCGCAAGGCCTATGGGTCGGTTGAGGCGGTGCGCGGCATCGATCTGACGATCCGCGCCGGGGAGGTCTTCGCCCTGCTCGGACCCAACGGCGCGGGCAAGACGACCACCGTCGAGATCCTGGAGGGGTACCGCGCTCGCGACGGCGGCGACGTTTCGGTGCTCGGCTTCGATCCTGCGCGCCAGGCAGGCGCCATGAAGGAGCGGATCGGGATCGTGCTGCAGTCGACCGGCATCAGTCCCTACCTCACCGTCCGCGAGACGGTGGCCATGTTCGCCGGCTACTACCCGCGGCCGCGCGATGTTGACGAGGCGGTCGGACTGGTCGGGCTCTCCGAGCAGCGCGACCGGCGCATCGGCAAGCTCTCGGGCGGACAGCGCCGTCGCGTCGACCTGGCGGTCGCGCTGGCCGGCGATCCGGAGCTCCTCTTCCTCGACGAGCCGACCACCGGCTTCGACCCGTCGGCGCGGCGAGCGGCCTGGGAGGTGGTGCGCAGTCTGGCCGGGCTGGGCAAGACCGTGTTCCTCACCACGCACTACATGGACGAGGCGCAGGCGCTCGCCGACCGCGTGGCGATCATCGCCGCCGGCCGAATCGTGGCCAGCGGCACACCCGACACGATCGGCGCGCGCGGCGCCGGGACGAGCACCATCCGCTTCACGCTGCCGGCCGGCGCCGAGCTGCCCGACGGCTTCGGCGCGCGACACACGACGGCAGGCTACGAGCTCGAGTCGGATCGGCCGACGAGGGTGATGCACGAGCTGACCACCTGGGCGCTCTCCGCCGACCTCGAGCTGGTCGCGCTGGAAGTCAGCCGGCCGTCGCTCGAGGACGTCTACCTGGCGCTCACTGAAGCGGCCGAGGCGGCATGAGCGGCATCGATCTGACGCTGCGCCAGGTGCGCTTCGAGAATCGCGCTTTCTGGCGGAATCCGGCGGCAGCCTTCTTCACCTTCGCCTTCCCGTTGCTGTTCATGGTCATCTTCAACGTGCTGTTCGGTAAGGGGCAGGGGTCGAGCTTCTACACGCCCGCGATCATCGTGTTCGCGGTGATCACCGCGACCTACACGAACCTCGCCATGGCCGTGAGCATGGCCCGCGACGAGGGGATCCTGAAGCGTCTGCGCGGGACGCCGCTGCCGGCGCTGGCCTACCTGCTGGCGCGCATGATTCACGCCGCGCTGCTGGCACTGCTGCTGGTCGTCATCGTGGCCGCCTTCGGCGCGCTGTTCTATGACGTGGCGGTCCCGTGGAACCAGCTGCCAGCCCTGGTCATCACCCTGGCGCTGGCGGCGGCGGTCTTCTGCGCCCTGGGCCTGGCGGTGACCGGCTTCGTGCCGAACGCCGACGCGGCCCCGGCGGTCGTCAACGCCTCGATCCTGCCGCTGCTGTTCTTCTCGAACGTGTTCATTCCGTTGCAGAATGCGCCCCACTGGCTTGACGTGGCGTCCAACATCTTTCCGGTGCGACACTTCGCCGACGCCATGCTGCGCATCTACGATCCGACGACGGCCGGGACTGCGCTGTCCGCAACCGACCTCGGCGTGATGGCGATCTGGGGGGCTGTCGGTCTGGTCCTGGCGCTGCGCTTCTTTTCGTGGGAGCCACGCCGCTAAGTTACGGAGGGTGAAATGACAATATCGGGATCCCTTCCACGGCGTCGCTGGGCAAGCCATGCACGGCACCCGGCGAGGTATGCATTCATCGGGCTGCTGGTCCTGGTGCTGGCCGCCTGCGGCGGCGGCGGCGGCGGCGGTGGTGCTGGTACCGGCCTTCAGTTGCAGGTGATGCTCATCAACCTGTCGAAGGATCCGGTGACCGTGGCCTCGACCGGCGGTGGCGAGACGAAGACAATCAAGGGTTGCGACTTTGACGAGGTCGATTTTCCGCTGGTCGACCCGTTCACCCTCAATATCAATGACAAGCCGGTGATCGACTCGGCCACGCTGCCCGGCGGGCTGCCGGGCGGAGGGCAGCAGACTGTGCTCGCGGAGGTGACCATCGGCAAGGATGGGACGCCCACGCTGACCGTCAAGCCCTACGCCGGTCGTGCGGGTGGGCTCGACCGACCATCCGGCCTGTTCGTTACGAGCAGCTGCGCCAAGTAGCGCGGTCAGGCCTCGACTGGCTGCACGGCGGGGTAGCGACGGGCGACGTAGTCGTCGAGGATCTCCAGGAAGCGCGGCACGATGTCGTCGCCGCGCAGCGTGGTGCGCAGCTGGCCGTCGACGTAGACGGGGGCCACCGGCTCCTCGAAGGTGCCCGGCAGACTGATGCCGATGTCGGCGTGCTTCGACTCGCCCGGCCCGTTGACCACGCAGCCCATGACCGCGACCTTCATCTCCTCGACGCCCGGATGGGTGAGCCGCCAGCCCGGCATCTGCTCCTGCAGATAGCCGCCGATGTCGCGGGCCATCTCCTGGAAGAAGGTACTCGTGGTACGGCCGCAGCCGGGGCAGGCGCTGACCTGCGGCGTGAAGCTGCGCAGCTCCATTGACTGCAGTACCTGCTGGGCGACGCGGACCTCCTCGCTGCGGTCGCCGGCCGGCTGGGGCGTGAGGCTCACGCGGATCGTGTCGCCGATGCCGCGCTGCAGCAGGATGGCAACGCCGGCAGTCGAGGCCACGATGCCCTTCATGCCCATGCCCGCTTCGGTCAGGCCGAGGTGCAGCGGGTAATCGCAGCGCTGGCTGAGCCGTTCGTAGACTTCGATCAGGTCCTGGACGCCGCTCACCTTGGCCGAGATCAGGATGCGGTCGTGGGGCAGCCCAGTCTGCTCGGCCAGCCGCGCCGAACCAAGCGCCGACTCGATCATCGCCTCGATCATCACCTCGCGCGAATCCCTCGGCTCGGCCAATGCCGCGTTGGCGTCCATCATCTGGGTCAGCAGCTGCTGATCGAGCGATCCCCAGTTGACGCCGATGCGCACCGGCTTGCCATTGGCGATGGCGACCTCGACGATCTGGGCGAACTGCTGGTCATGCCGCTTGGTCCCGACGTTGCCCGGGTTGATGCGGTACTTCGCCAGGGCGGCCGCCGCCTCCGGATACTTCGTGAGCAGCAGGTGCCCGTTGTAATGGAAGTCGCCGATGAGCGGCACGCCGACGCCCAGCCCGTCGAGCTTCTGGCGGATGATGGGCACCGCCTGTGCCGCGGCATCGTTGTTGACGGTGATGCGCACGAGCTCCGAGCCGGCGTGGGCCAACTGCGCGACCTGGATGGCGGTCCCGTCAGCATCGGCCGTATCCGTGTTCGTCATGGACTGCACGACGACCGGATGTTCGCTGCCGACGAGCACGCCGCCGATGTCGACGGTGGTGGTGTGACGACGCGTGATCATGTGGCCTGATAGTACCCGCTGCCTCGTCGAGTATCGAATCAGCGGCCGTTTGGGCATGGCGCGTGCACAGCCTCACCGCAACGTGAGTATTTCTTCTGCCGCACGCATGACCGATTCCTTTCCACGATCACAGCCCAACCGCAGGGCGATCTGGGTCGTCGAGGACGAACCCGCCGCGGCCGAGCTCGCTGCGGACCTGTGCGATGCCGGCGGGGCGCAGGCGACGCTATTCCGCTCGGCGCTGCCATTCCTGCGCGCGTTCCGCGAGGTCGATCCGCCGGCTGCCATCGTGCTCGATTGGCGGCTGGAGCACGAGCTGTCGGCGGCTCTGTTCATGGCCACTCGCCACCGCTTCCCGGACCTGCCCGTGGTCTACTGGACCGGCAGTGAAGCAACGAGCCTGCCCTCGATGATCCGCGAGGATCCGTGCACCGTCATCGTCGACAAGGCGGCCGGCGCTGCGGCGTTCGATGGCGCGCTGCGCTGGGCCCTCGACGCGCCGAATATGGAGGATTGACCGATGACGATGCATGACATGTTCAACATTCCGAAGGACCCGCATCCGGGCGAGCCGGATGAGCTGACCCCTGACACGCTGCCGCTCGATGACATCGAGCGTCCCCACGAGGGCGGAGCCGGAGGCCGGGTCGAGAGCGGCGACGTGTCGCCCGAGAAGGACCTTGACGAGGCGGGCGAGGCGCATCGCACGCCGCGACCGTAGCGAAGCAAACGCTCATGATCATCGGCATTGGTGCCGTCATGTGGCGCATTGATGCAGGCGACACCCAAACCGGTACTGCGGACGATTGCGAACGTCTATTGCTCTTGGTATGAGAAGCGGACCATCTTGGCCACCCTAGGATGAGTCCCCTTCCATTTCTCGGTCTTGGGCACCTGCTCGCGCCAGTGGTCGCTCTGAGTCTTATGGCCTGCGGGACAAGTCCGAGTCCACCTGCCACGACTTCGGGTGGGGACTTTGTCTGTCCCGTGACCTTCGGAAATGCCATGGCTGCGCCGGGCGACCAACCGACGGCCATCTCATATGGAAACGGCCGACTCTACACGGAGCTGTGGCCTTACGGCACCGTGATCGCGGATCCCAACTACGTCGAAGACGACGGATCAATCGGAATGAAGTGGCCGTGGGTGCGCGGAGCCGGCGTATCGGGCCCGATCATGATTACTGGTCATCGCCTCGATGGTCAAGGGTCACTCCGAGCTGAGATCCACAACGAAGCCTATGGATCGACAGGTTTCGTGCCGAGTGGCCTCTATTTTTCGTCAGAGGGATGCTGGAAGATAGAGGCAACGGTTGGCGCGGATTCATTGAGCGTTGTCACACTGGTTATTAAAGCTCCTAAGCCCCTTGTCAGTCCGGAAAACTAGCGCGCCTCTTCAAACGATCACATAACGGGCGGCGCAATGCGCTCTGCGGCGAGATATTGCTCATTCTCGGTATCGGCCGATGAGCAGCGCGGCGTTCATGCCGCCGAAGCCGAACGAGGTCGACAGCACTACGCCCGCATGGCACGTCTCCGCCTCACGCAGTACATGAAGATCGCAGGCCGGATCGAGGTTGCTCAGGTTGCACGTGCCCGGCAGCGTGTTGTGCTCAAGCGCGAGCACGCCGATTGCCGCCTCGACCGCCCCGCTGGCGCCGAGCGCGTGCCCGTATAGCCCTTTGGTGCCTGACACGGGGACGTGTGCCGCGTGCGTGCCCAGTGCGGCGTGCAGCGCCCGCGCCTCGGCGAGCTCGTTGAGTGGCGTCGATGAAGCGTGGGCGTTGACGTAGCTCACCGCTTCGGGCTCGAGCGCAGCGTCGGCCAGTGCCAGCCGGATCGCGCGCGCCGCCTCGCTGCCGTCGGGACGCGGCGCGGTCATGTGGTAGGCATCATTCGTGGCGCCGTAACCCAGCAGCTCGCCGAAGATCGGCGCGCCCCGCCGTTCGGCGGCGTCCCGCTCTTCCAGCGCAATCACGGCCGCCGCCTCGCCCATCACGAAGCCGTCGCGATCGACGTCGAATGGCCGGGAGGCGCTCGCCGGGTCATCGTTGCGCTGTGAAAGGACGCGGATCATGGCGAAGGCGCCGAAGGTGAGCGGCGCGAGTGGCGCTTCCGCCCCGCCCGCCAGCGCGGCGTCCACCTCGCCGGATCGGATGGCCTGGAAGGCCTGGCCGATGGCCACCGCACCGGATGCGCACGAATTCGCGTTGCCGATCGCGGGTCCCCGGATGCCGAGGTCGAGCGCGATGTTGCTCGCGCCGGCGCCGCCGAAGACGGCCAGCGCAAGGGTCGGCGCCACGCCGCGCACGCCGCGCCTGACATATGCCTCGTGCTGCTCCTCCCCGAAAGCGACGCCGCCGAGCGCCGAGCCGAGGAAGATTCCGGTGGTCGTCGCGCGGCCGTCGTCGAGCGGTAGCCCGGCATCTGCGGTTGCCATGCGCGCCGCGGCCACGGCGAGCTGGCTGAATCGGTCGAGCCGTCGCGCGCGTCGCGGGTCGAGATGATCGGACGCCACGAAGTCATCGATCTGCGCCGCGATGCGCGAGGGGAACGGTGACGGGTCGAATCGGTCGATGAGCTTCGCGGCCGAGCGGTTGGCAACGACGCCGCGCCACAGCCCGGCGTGCCCATGGCCCACCGGCGTGAGTGCGCCGAGGCCGGTGATGACCACGCGGCGCGGTGTCATCGGTCTGTCTCGGCCAGGCGCTTCATGCAGCGCAGCGTCCGTCCGGCGATGGCATCCACGAAGTGTGGACCGATGATCCGTCGGGCGGCAAACGCCCCGACGAATGGCCAGCCGAGGTCGAGCTCGTGCTCGATGCTGACATCGGTCGTGGCCGCGTCGACCGGCACGAGCCGCCACGCGACCCGCATGCCGCGCGTCACGCCGCCGGTGTGGGTGAACTCGATCACGCCATCGGCTTCGCGCGGTCGCTGCGTCGCCTCCCAGCGGACCGGGATCATGCCGCGCCGCGCACCCATGGCAAAGCGTCGCTCACCGTGCTCGGCCGGCAGCCGTCGAACGTAGCGGTAATGCGGCAGCAGCTGCGGCCAGCGCTCGACATCGGCCGCGAGGGGAAAGATCCGTTCGGGCGGTGCCGCCATGCGGATGCGCATCACGCTTCTCATGGCCGCAGCACTTCCCAAAGTGCGCCGGGGGAGAGTGTGGCCGACGCCGGAACGCAGTCGCCGAGCGCCGCCGCGAAGCGTGCCCGTGCCTCATCGCGCGTCGCCAGGCGGCGGGTCGCGTAGCGCAGCAGCGGCGGAGCGGCGAGCATCGACTGGACCACCCAGGTGAGCGCATCCTTGGCGGCGAACGCATGACGGCGTGCCTGGCGGTACGCCGCCGCCGCGTCCGGTGTACCGAGCGCCTCGGCGGCGGCTCGGGCCGAGCGCAGCGCGCGGAAGATGCCCTCGCCGGTGAACGGATCCACGAACCCGGCCGCGTCGCCGATGAGCAGCCAGCCTGGACCCGCAACGTCGCTGACACGGTGACCGATCGGCGCCGCGCCCCGGATCGCGGTCAGGCGTTGAGCGCCCGCGAGGCGTTGCGCCACCCGCGGCAGCGAGGCGATCGCGGCCTCGAAGCGCTCCTCAGCGGGGCCGCTACCGCCGAGCGGCAACGCCATGCCGACGTTCAGCTCACCGTTCGGCGTCGGCGCCAGGCCGATGTAGCAGTCCCGCCCGACGTGCATCTCGCCGCTGTTGCGCAGCTCGTCGTCGCCCGAGTAATGGGCGATGAGGCCCAGGCGTCGCGGAAAGCGCACCGGTCGATCGACGCCGAGCAGTCGCGCCGTGCGGGATCGGGCGCCATCCGCGCCGATCGTCCAGCTCGCGCTGACGCTGGTGATGCCGTCCCGGTCGCGAAACCGCCCACCCACGACGTGGCCGTCAGCCTGTCGCAGCTCGATCAGGCTGGTCTCCTCGAGCAGTCGCGCGCCCGCGCTTGCCGCGTGGCGGGCGAGCACTGCGTCGAAGCTGCGCCGGTCGAGGCCCCAGGCGGTGCGTGGCCCGCGGCGGTCGGCGTAGCGCAGGTCGGTGGCCGTGCCGTTCGTGAAGAGGCGCATCCCGTCGAGCGGGACGGCCGCCTCGCGCCACGCGTCACGGGCCAGGCCCAGGTGCGCCAGCTCCTCCACGATGCGAGGGCTGGCGTACTCGGCGCAGGCCTTCGGTCGCGGATGGCGCGCGGCCTCCGCCAGCACGACGTCCAGGCCGCGCCGCGCTGCTGCGACGGCCAGCGCCGAGCCCGCGGGGCCGGCGCCGATCACCAGCAGCTCACAGCGCAGCTCGGCAATCACATCGCCACGGCTGCGGTCACGACGCGCGGCATCAGCGACCGTGAGCGCCAAACGGTCTGCAGGCCGGCGGCATGCAGTAGCTCATCGAGCTCACGCAGTGAGTAGGCGCGACGCGCGGAGGCCAGGCCGTCGTGGCGCGTGTATCGGGCGCGGGTCAGCCCAAGCACCAGCGCGCCGGTGACGGCATACGCCAAGGGCCCGCGTCGCAGGTCATTGATGACGATGCCCATGCGGGCCACCCGGCACATCTCGGCGAGCATTGCCAGCGCGTCCTGCGGCTCGAGATGGTGCAGCAGCAGCGAGGCATGCGCCACGTCAACGGACGCATCGTCGAGTGGTAGGAAGCGGCCGTCGGCCAGGAGCGAACTGATGTCAGGGTCGCGCCCCAGCCGACGCTGTGCCAGCTCCATGACCGACGGGTGGCTGTCGACCGCGGTCACTTTCCAATGGGCAGGGCCGCGTCGGCCGTGGCACGCGAAGGCCAGCGGCATCTCGCCGCCGCCGGTGCCGAGATCGAGCACATGGACCTCACGCATACCGTCCGCCAGTAGCTCGATCGCCTCGATGCTCGTCGCGGTGCCGCCCGGCAGCCGGTTGAGCATCGCCAGCTCGCGCAGGTTCGCGCGCAGGTCGTCGTGGTCGAGCGCATCGCCATCGAGCAGCTCGAGCTCGTGGCTGCGGTGAGCGAGAAAGCGCGCGGGGAGATACTTCACGATGCCGTCACGTGCGAAGGGTACGCTGCCGCCCATGATTCGTATCGGTTCCACACCTGACGGTACGCCGGCGATACGACGGTTGGCCTCCACTCGGATCCGCTGCACGCCGTCACGCTGCATGACGTCATCAGCGGCGAGGATTTCGGACGCTAAACTGCCAGCGAGATGACTGCCACCGTTCCGCCCACCACCGAGATCCACGAGCACACCGACGAGCTCTACCGAAAGGTCGCGATCATCGGTTCAGGACCCGCCGGATTGACCGCCGCACTGTATGCCTCGCGTGCCAACCTCGAGCCGATCGTCTTCAGCGGCAACGTGCCGTACGGGCAGTTGATGATCACCACCGACGTCGAGAACTATCCCGGCTTCCCGAACGGGATCCTAGGCCCCGAGCTGATGGACCTTTTCAAGGAGCAGGCGGAACGGTTCGGCACGAAGATCGTCGAGAAGGACGTCACGCGCGTCGACTTCAGCGAGCGGCCGTTCCACCTGTGGGTCGGCGAGGACGAATATCGGGCCGATGCGGTCATCGTCGCCACCGGTGCCTCCGCACTCTGGCTGGGTCTGCCCTCGGAGGAGGAGTTCCGCGGACGCGGCGTCTCGGCCTGCGCAACCTGTGACGGATTCTTCTTCCGCGATCGCGAGATCGCGGTGGCCGGCGGCGGCGACACGGCGCTCGAGGAGGCGCTCTTCCTGACCCGCTTCGCCTCGAAGGTGACGATGCTCGTGCGCCGCGATCAGTTCCGCGGCTCGAAGATCATGGTCGACCGCGCCATGGCGCATCCCAAGATCGAGGTGCTGCATAACCGCGAGGTCGCCGAGGTGCGCGGCGCGATGACGGTCGAGTCGCTCTTGGTGCGCGACACGCAGAGCGGCGAAGAGTCCGAGCTGCCGGCACAGGGCCTCTTCGTGGCCATCGGCTACAAGCCGAACACCGATCTGTTCATCGGCCAGCTCGAGCTCGACGAGCGTGGATACCTGAAGGTGACCGATGAGACCGGCTCGGCCATCGAAGGCGTCTTCATCGCGGGCGACGTGCACGATCATCGCTATCGCCAGGCGGTGACCGCGGCGGCCGATGGCTGCAAGGCGGCAATCGATGTCGAGCGCTGGCTCGAATCGGTCGGCGAGACCCAGCACTCGACCGCCACGAACTGGTAGTCGCTTCGGTCAGTCCGGGGAAGTACGCGTCTCATTGGCGGCGGCCATTCGGGCCAATTCGGGGTGCTGGTTCGTCAACTCGCTCGCCCAGCGTTCCAAATGCGGCCGGTCAGGCTGCGCGGCACCGCAAGCGCGGCACGGCACCTGCTCCGCATCGGTGCATCAACCAACGCAGGATGGGACAGTTCTCATGACAGACCTCGCACGCCTCGTCGTTCGCCTGGTGGTCGGCGGCCTGATGGCCGGCCACGGGGCACAGAAGCTATTTGGATGGTTCGGTGGTGGTGGCGTCGAAGGCACCACCGGCCTGATGGAAGCAATGGAGATGAAGCCGCCCCGGCAATGGGCCCTGCTGGCCGGACTTTCGGAGTTCGGAGGCGGTGCGATGACGGCGATCGGGGCGCTCAGTCCGATCGGGCCGCTCGGCATCATCGGGGCCATGAGCATGGCGACGGTCAAGGCGCATTGGGGCAAGCCGATCTGGAACACCAAGGGCGGCGCTGAGCTCCCGGTGGTCAACCTCGCGTCGGCGGCGGCCCTGGCACTCGTCGGG
>JBBSCG010000064.1:0-10871 GCA_038250515.1 Candidatus Limnocylindria bacterium | reverse complement strand
ATGTTGGCATCGACCGCCATGCCGATCGACAGGATGAAGGCCGCCACCCCGGCAAGCGTCAGGGTCACCCCGATCAGCCGGAAGATCGCGTACGTCACCAGCGTGTAGAAGACCAACGCCAGCGCGGCGAGCACGCCGGGCAACCGGTAGAAGGCGATCATGAAGATCAGGACCAGCAACAGGCCGATGCCGCCGGCGATGAGCGCCTGGCTCAGGAAGTTGGCACCCAGCGTGGCGGCCTGCGTGGTGACCTCCTGCTCCTCCAGCGAAACCGGCAGCGCGCCGAAGCGCAGCGTGTTGTACAGGTTGGTCCGCTCCGTCTCCGCCGCCTGACCGCTGCTGCCGACCGTGATCTCGGTCTGGCCACCACAGATCGCCGCCTGGATCTCCGGCGTGGTGATGACCTTGCCGTCGAGCGCGATCGGGCCCGGCTGCTTGACGTGCGTCGTGGTGAAATCGCACCACGTCTTGCTGCCCTGGTCCTTGAGGTTGAACACGACGGCGAGGCGTCCCCCGCTGCTGCTGGGTGCCACGCTCCCGGGCTCAATCTGCCCGCCGTCGAAGATGACACCGACCGTGCCGTTGGCGATCAGATCGGCCACCGGCTGCTGGTCGGTGAGGGTCTGGCCCTTCGGATCGAGGAACTGCAGCTGGCCGGTTGACCCGACGAGGCTGCGCACCTGGTCGTCGTTGCTCACCCCCGGTACCTCGACGATGATCCGCCGCGCGCCGTCCTGCGCGATCTCGGTGCGAACCTGCGGCTCGGACACGCCGATGCCGCCGACGCGACGCTCGATGATCGTGCGCGCCGTGGCAAGGTCCTCGTCGCTGATCTGCTGTCCCGGCTGCGGCTTGACCGCCAGCGTCACTCGGATCCCGCCCTGCAGGTCGAGCCCGAGAACGGTGCGGATGTTGCTGCCGGGCATGGTGGACGGCAGCCAGTCACGCGGAACGTCGATGTAGATCGCCAGCGCCAGGGTGATGAAGATCACCCAGGGGGCGATGCGACGCCAGGTCATGCTTTAGCTGATGATCCTTTTCGCTCGGGGCGAGGTGCTGCAACATCGCAGAATTCGGCCGCAGACACGGAACACGCCGCGCAGAGCGGCGGGCTGCGCGATTATAGGAGCGTCACGCGGCGCCTGCAACGCGTCGCCGGTCAGGCGAGCATCCCCTCGCGCGCGAGCACGCTCTTCAGCCGCTCGGCCAGCTCGCGATTGACGCCCGGCGTCTCCGTCAGCTCCTCGACCGATGCCTCCCGGATGCGACGCACGCTTCCGAATCGCTTGAGCAGTGCCTTCTTGCGCGTCGGACCGATTCCCGCCACCTCGTCGAAGACGCTGGCCAGCGCGCGCTTGCCGCGCACGGTGCGGTGGTAGGTGATCGCAAACCGATGCGCCTCGTCCCGGAGCCGTTGCACGAGATAGAGGGCCTGGCTCGTCCGCGGCAAGACGATCGGCGCTGACCGATCCGGCACGAACAGCTCCTCGAAGCGCTTCGCCAGCCCGGCCAGCGGCACGTCGCGCAGGTTGAGCTCCTCCATGACCCGCACCGCCGCGGAGAGCTGGCCCTTGCCACCGTCAACGATCACCAGGTCGGGCGTGGCCCAGCCCTCGTCGCGCGGCTGGTCGCGGTCACGCCGCTCGACCGGTCCGGCACCACGCTCGAGATCCGCTGGCTCGTCGGTATCGCCCTCCGGCGCTTCGTCGGCGCCGACTTCGGCAAGCGACAGATAGCCCGTCTCGGCGCGCAGCCGCGCGGCACGTCCGAATCGGCGGCCGAGCACCTCGGCCATCATCCGGAAATCGTCTGGCGTCTCGCCCGATCGAATCTTGAAACGCCGATACTCGCGCGGCTCGGGGCGGCCGTTGAGGAAGACGACCATCGAGCCGACCGCGCTGGTGCCCTGGATGTTGCTCATGTCGTAGCACTCGATGCGCTCCGGCGGTCGCGGCAGACGAAGCGCATCGGCCAGTCCGCTGAGCGCCTCGTCGCGCTTGCCCTCGTCGGCGAGCCACTCTGCGCGCTCCTTGGCCAGCGCCTCCACCGCGTTCTGCGTGGCCAGCGCCACGAGGCGGCGCTTGTCGCCGCGCATCGGCAGCGAAACCGTCACGCGAGAGCCACGGCGGTCCGACAGGAACGCCGCCAGCGCATCGGTATCGGTCGGGAAAGACGGGACGAGGACGTCGCGCGGCACCGACTGCGTCGAGGCGTAATACTGCGGCAGGAAGGAACCCAGCACCTCGGCGTCGGACACGTCGCGCGCGCCCTCCACGATGAAATGCTCGCGGCCGATCATCTTGCCGTTGCGAATGACCAGGACCTGCAGGCAGGCCTCGTTCTCCTGGCGCGCCATGCCGATGACGTCCTGCTCGGCACGGCTGTAGGCCGACACCTTCTGCTGCTCGATGGTGCGCTCGACGGCCCGCAGCTTGTCGCGGTTGGCCGCCGCGGATTCGAAGCGCAGCCCTTCGGCATCGGCCTGCATGTCGGCACGCAGCTCAGCAGCGATCCCCTCCTGCTTGCCCTCCAGGAAGTCAACGATCCGCCCGATCGTTGCGCGGTAGTCCGCCTTCTCGATCGCCTCGATACACGGCCCCTGGCAGCGCTTGATGTAGTAGAGCAGGCAGGGCCGCTCGAGCACGCGCTTGCCCTCGGGAATCTCAAGGTTGCAGGTGCGGAACGGGAAGATCTTGCGCAGCAGCTTCAGCGTCTCGTCCACGCTCGAGGCCGATGCGTACGGCCCGAAGTAGCGACTTCCATCGCGCTGCAGCTTCCGGGTCCGTACGATCCGCGGAAAATCCTCGCCGAGCGTGATCTTCACGAACGGGTAGCTCTTGTCGTCGCGCAGCCGGATATTGAAGCGCGGCCGATGCTCCTTGATCAAGTTGCCTTCAAGCAGGAACGCCTCGCTGACCGTATCGGTCAGGATGTAGTCGATGTCGGCGACTTCGGTCGTCATGCGCAGGATTCGCGCGTCGAGCGCGCCCTTGCTGCCGAAGTAGCTGCGCACGCGGCTGCGCAGTGAATCGGCCTTGCCGACGTACAGCACCCGACCGGTCGCATCCTTCATCAGGTAGACGCCGGGCGTGGTCGGCAACTGGCGCAGGATGGCGCGGATGCGGTCTTCGTGCTTCAGTTGGCTCACGCTCAGATTCTAGGTCGCCGACAATTCTCAGCCCTCAAGCCGCCAAAACGGACGCGATACGTGTCGAACCGCACTCGTCGCCGCTTCCGATCAACTGCGTACCGTGTGATGCTGCGAGCTAGAGATCGCCGCGGAACTGCGTCCCCTCCCCCAGCGTCGGAAGCTGTGCAAGCAGCTCGGCCAGCCTCGGCTCGAGCATCGCGATCTCAGCCTCGGCGACCCAGCGCACCTCGAGGATTTCCTCGCGCTGCGCCCGCAGCTCGCCGCCAATCGCGCGGCAGGCGAAGATAAAATCAGTCGTCCGCGAGCGGCGCGCGTCTACCAGCAGGCACTGCTCCACCTCGACGTCCAGGCCTGTCTCCTCGCGCGCCTCGCGCACTGCGGCATGCTGGGGCGCCTCGCGCTTCCCGACCTTGCCACCAGGGAGGTTCCACTCACGCGGCGGATAGAGCGGCTTGATGACCAGAATCTCGTCAGCGGCGTTGCGTACCAGCGCGTGGGCGCCCTCAATGCGCGAGTAGCGACCGGCGAGCATGGTCGCCGCCTCGTGAAGTCCGACCAACAGGATCCGCGGCACGTCGCCTGGGCGCGGGCGATTAACTGCCACGAGGAGACGCGGTCGCGATCGGCTCCGCCAGCTGCTCTCCAAGCCAGCTCTTGAGTGGCGCATAGTCGCTGGGTGACTGGCGGCCGATCACTACCAGGATGTACTGATTGGCACTGCTGCGCGCCGCCTCCAGAATCACGCTCTCCCGGAGCTCGATGCGGCGATCGGCTTGAAGGTGACCCGACAGCATGAAGAGGTCCACCGCCGAGAGATCGGTCTTGAGGCGTCCCTGGAGAGCGTCCATCAGCGACAATCCGGAGCCGAGCGAGCTCAGGCCACCGGAGCCGAGCTTCGAACGAAGCGCCGCCATGATCCGTTGCTGTCGCACCGACCGCGCGAAGTCGCTCGACTCCGCGGGGACGCTCGTATAGCGCGCGCGGGCGTAGATGAGCGCCTGCTCTCCGTTCAGACGAAGCGTCCCCTTCTTGAACGAGCCGCCGTTCCAGATCGCCGCGCGGAATTCAATTTCGTTGGTCGTGTAGCTGAACGCCCGCGGATTGTTGACAGTCACGCCGCCCACCGCGTCGACCATCTCGCGAAATCCGTCGAAGTCGATCGCCAACCAGTGGTCGATCTTGAGACCGATGACCTGCGACAGTATTTTGGCCGCCTGGCGGCCGGCCTCTTCGACCCCGCCTCCCTCCCAACCGAGTGCGAAGGCCTCATTGATCTTGCCATTGTCCGGCATTTGCGGCACGCCTTCGACCCACAGGTCGCGCGGCACAGGTATGATCGTGGTCGTGTCCGTCGCCGGGTCAATCGACAGAATGTTGATCGAGTCCGACAGGTATCTACCGTTCGGCTGAGCGTCGCCGCCATATCCGAACATGGCCACGTTCACCCGGTCCTTGCCATTCAGCGGACCGAACAGAGCCGACGATGCGGCCGATACGGTCGACACCCTGTCATTGAAGGCCGATACGCGCTGCCACAGCAGGACGCCGCCGATCAGCAGCAGCGCGAGCGTGCCCACCAGCATGAAGAGCAGGATTCGCTTCAGCGGCCGTCGTCGACGCACTCGAACGGTTTCGATCCGCTGGGTGTCGTCGTCGCGCGACGGAACTGCGGCCTCGCGCAGCGCCGACTCGCGCATCCGGCGACTGCGCGCGGTCAGCCTGGCATGCGCGCGAAATCGGTCACGGCGGGTCATGCCCATCGGTTCGTTGGAAAAGCTCCTGCTCGGTGTGGGGCGGCGACAGGATAGACGAATAAGCGACAGGTAATCAGCTGGTAAGGGGCGATGCGGATCATGGGCCATGGCGAGGCCTCCTGCTCCCAACAGTGATCGATTGCTTCGATCTCCTATCCGCTCCCGTCCAAGGCAACGCCCGTGCCCCGGACGGTGAACTATCAGCTGCGCTGGGGTGGCTTGATCACGGTGACTGGATGAGCCCGATGACGTTGCCATCCGCGTCCTTTGCAGAGGCGGTCAGCTTGCCCCCGCCGACATCTTTGATCTCTTGCTGCGTTTGTGCGCCAGCGTCCAGTAGCAATTGCAGGCTTGCCTTGATGTCGTCGACGTGCCAGTAGACGACCGGACCCGTCATTCCCTGGCTGTGGCCGTTGGGGTCCAGACCAATCTCTTGGTCACCGATCGATCGGGAGCTGGAGCCTTGGGGTAACGGGCGCCGTGGCACCCGTCCTCCAGGACGTCGTGTTCGAAGCGCATGCGGCAGGCGGCGAAGTCGGTCGAGATCGCAGAGCTGGCGGTGCGCCATCGCAACGCGGGCGTGGTCGACTTCGACATCGCGGAGCCCGAGGCCGGCTACCCGCCGGCGCGGCGCCGTCGATCAAGGAGCACCCGATCGACCTCCTGCGCCGCCTCCGCTTCCTGGTCACGGTCAACACCGACAACCGGCTCATGAGCGGCATCACCCTGTCGAGTGAGTTCGCCACCCTGGCGCGCACGTTCGGGATCGGCCTCGACGAGATGGTGTGGCTGACGCTCAACGCCATGAAGTCGGCGTTCTGGCCGTTCGACGGCCGGCTGCGGATCATCAACGAGCAGATCAAGCCTGGCTATGCCTCACTGCGTGCCGCACAGGCCGCCGCCGAGCTCTCGACCGCGTGAGGACGTTCCGAAGCCCCCTCGACATCCGGGGCCGGGAGGCGGACACTAGGAGTTCCGCCGACCCGGCCACGCCGGGAGGGCCTCGACGGCCGAGCCGGCAGAATGGCGTCGGGAGGTGCCCATGATTGCGTTCATTGTCGAGAGTGAGAACCGGCCGGGTGAGATCGCACGCGTGAGTGAGGCGCTCGCCGAGAAGGGGATCAATATCACCGCGATCAGCAGCGTGGCGTGGGGCGCGCGCGGCGTGATCGGCCTCATGACGTCCGACGAGGAGGAGACCCGCGATGCCCTCGAGCGCGCCGGTCTCAGCTGCCGCGAGGCAGATACGGTCGAGGTCCGCCTGCCGGATAAGCCGGGGACCCTGGCCGAGGTCAGCCGTTCGCTGGCCAACGCCGGCGTCAACATCGAGTTCCTCGCCACGTCGGGCATGAGCGGCGGCGAAGTGACGCTCGTGGCTGCCGTTGACAACGTGCCGCTGGCGCGAACGGCGCTCGGCACGGCGGTCTCCACGCCCGCCTGAGGCCGGCGGAGATCCAGCGGACGGGAGGCCGACTCCCGTCCCCGCTGAACCGGAGCGAGCACCATCACGGCTCGGCCCGGAGTGCGGCGAAGATCGAGGCTGCGGACAGGGCCAATCCTGTCGCAGTATTCCGGCGGTAGGGCCACGCTCGATGGATCGCCGCAGCCAGCGTCTCCTCCGTCACCAGCACCGCGCCGTCGGGGATGGCGTCGAGGGAGGCCATGACCCGGCGACCAACCACGACAGTCGGATGCGTTTCCCCAAGACTCAGCGCGAGATGCTCGACCGCGTAGGCAACGAACTCAGGCGCCCCATCCAACGCCGCCTTGATCTCGACTCCTGTCATCCCGTCCCCTTCCTTGCCCGACTTTCCAGCCGTCAGAGCCCGCCACCACCACGATCCACGCTCAGGGCTCGCGGATTATCCCCCGTCATTCATACGAGGCAGTGGGGCAAGGGAAGCATTGACTACCTGGGAAAGATCGTCCAGCCGTTGACGGGCGCCGCGGCAACCCATCACCACCCCGCTACTCATCCGAGCTGTCGTCCCCATCTCCGGGGATGAAGGTGAATTCCGGGACCAGCTCGTCGACTGGTGGGATGAAGCCAGAACCTGAAGAGACGACGAACTGCTCGGGTATCGCACTGCCTGCCGCGCGGTGGTGTAGGTCCACTGGTCCTCTGCCATTTCTTGGCGCTCCCGATTTGGACACCGGCTGTTGAGATGCTCGGGGCTAGCTTACTTCCGGGTTGATCAAGTCCTCATGCCGGGGACTAGTCGGGAGGTACCATTTCTGCCGCTCGGAGCAGCTGTCAGTGGTGACCGGCGTGATTCGAAGGCGATGGGCTGGTGGCCGGCGCCACTACGCTGGGCGGCTCGGCGGTCAGGGCCGGGCCCACCACCAGGGCACTGAACAGATAGACGCCGGTGAAGATGGCACTGGCCACCGCCGGCGCTGCCCAGGTGCCAAAACGGCGGCGGAGCCGGAGGAGCATCGGAATCGAGAGAGCGAACCCGGCGAGGCCGAAGAGCACGGTGCCACCGGCTCCCGCCAGCAGCGCGGTCCCGGCCAGCGGGCCGACGTGGTGCAAGACGTGCGGCGCGATCCCGGAGATGGCAGCGACGGCGCCGCTGGCGCCAGTCGCCAGGGTCCTGGCTGCTCGAGCGACGATGCCGACGATTGGACCAGCGACCGCCGGCTGATCGTCCAGCGCTGCACGGCTCAATTTCATCGCCGCCGCAGGACCTCGAGCCGCCGCTCGTACCCTTCGACATCGATCTCGCCGCCCGCGAAGCGCCGGCGCAGGATCGCCTCAGCCGCCTCGCCGCGCGGTTCCGGTCGCTCCCGACGGGTGGCGCGGACGATCAACCAGACGGCGAGGCCGAGCAGGACGAGCCAGAAGAGCAGCCCGATGCCCATCATCCACCAGTCTCCGTAGTGCCATCCCCAGGGCATGTCGATCTCTCCTTAATCTCGTTATCGCGCTACGACCAAGTACCCGGTCACCCCGAGACGTCGATGACAGCCCGCATCCCCGCGGCATAGTGGCCGGGGTAGTGACAGCCGATGACGAATTCGTACGCCTGATCGAACGTGGCCACCAGCTCGCCCGTCCCGAACGGGGCGACGTGCACCGCGTAGCCGGAGTGCGTGGTCGTGGTCTGCTCCTCGGCGGCCCGCACCGCGTGAACCGTCTCGTGCAGCCGTTGCTCCTCCTCGGTGCCGATGTAGGCCTCGTGGCTCTCGTTCGACACGTTGCGCACGCGGAATACGACGGTCTCGCCGGGGAGAACGTCAATGCGGGTCGGCTCGAAGGTCATCTGCTCGGTCATCGTGAGGTCGACCGTACGCGGGGATGAGGTCTCGCTGGTCGGGGGCCCGGCGGTCGAACATGCGCCAAGGATCACCGATGCCGCCGTGAGGAGGAGTGCCGCCGGCCCTACCCGCATGATCATCGACTTGTCCCTCCAGCGCGCTCCACCGCGACCTCAGGTCTTGCTCGGCCGCTTGGCCGAGACTCATCCTGTCGGACTGACCTGAGTCCGGACTGAGAACTGCCTGAGAGTCAGCCGACATGCCCAAGTGGGACGGAGCTCGGGACGTCAGCCCTTGAGATCCCGCATCGTCAGTCCGGACAGTCCAGGGTTCTCGCGCCAGCACTTCCTGCCATGGAGCACAGGACGACGGCCGGCACGCTGTTCAGGTCGGCCCGGGACATTAGCGGAGCCTAAGGTCGACCGTCGGAACCACCGTGTCGGATTCGGCGATCTCGAAGTAGTCGCGCTCGCGGAAGCCCATCATCCCGGCCATCAGCACCATCGGGAAGGTCTGCACCGAGGTGTTGAACTCGCGAACCGTGGCGTTGTAGTGCTGCCTCGAGAAGCCGATCTGGTTCTCGGTCGTGGTCAGCTCCTCCTGGAGCTGCATCACGTTCTGGTTGGCCTTGAGGTCCGGGTAGTTCTCCACGACGGCGAAGAGGGAGCGCAGTGCCCCGGTCAGCACGTTCTCCGCGGCTGCGGCCTGTCCGGCATTGGCCGGTCCCTGGGCTCCCGCCGCGACGGCGCTGGCCCGTGCATCGGTGACGTTCTGCAGCGTCTGCTGCTCGAACTCCATGTAACCCTTCACCGCGTTGACCAGATTCGGGATCAGGTCGTGTCGTCGCTTGAGCTGAACGCTGATCTGGTTCCACGCCTCGTCGACCATGTTCCGCAGGCGGACCAGACCGTTGTATGTGAAGACGAGGAAGAGCGCGATGACCACGACGATGATCAGGACAATCCAGACAACTGGGCTCATCGGTGGGCGCGCTCCCCGCCCGTGGTCGGACCTGGCTGGCTTGTTGACGCATCGGCCTGCTCGTCGCCGCGGCATCCGCCCGTCTGCCCCGCGAGGTACGGTTCGGGATCGACTTCGAAGCGCGCGCAGCAGCCCGGGCACTTAAAGCGCAGCATCCGGTCACCATACCAGGCCGTGACGCCCTCACCCGCCGGGATGTCGTTGCCACACACCAGGCAGCGGGCGGCTGGCGCCTGGCGCGAGTCGAGGAGGGTCAGTCCGATCATCAGGCGGCCTCCACCACGATCTGCCCGCGCAGCATGCCCATCTGGCAGGTGAATTCGTGGGTGCCGGGCTCGTCGGGCATGAACTCGACCGGCACCACCTGCCCGGTTGGTAGCGCGGCGGACTTGCCGAAGTCGGGCAGCACGACCTGCTCCGAGCAGGCCGCCGTCTCCTCGCGCCGGAACAGGAGCCGCACCGGACGGCCGGCGGCGACCCGAATGGTGTCCGGAGGCGAACCTGAACGAGCGATACGTACCAGGGTCAAGAAATCGTCAAGCTCACCAGCGCACACGCCCGCGTGGGCCGCTACCCAGCCGCGGTTCATCCACCGGCTCCGAGCGACTCCATGACCCGGCGCAGTCGCTCCTCGGCCTGGACTGCCACCGCTGCGACCTCCGGGCTCTCCACCAGGCCCATCGCCGCCCGCGGATCCATCGCCTCGACGACCGTCTGACCGGCGTCCTCGCGGAGGACCACGTTGCACGGAAGGAGCGCGCCGATAGAGGGGTCGGCTTCGAGGGCGCGGTGGGCCAGCCCAGGGTTACACGCGCCGAGGATGACGTACGGGGACCGCTCCACGTTCAGCTTGGCTCGCAGCGTGGCGGCGACATCGATCTCGGTCAGGACACCGAAGCCCTCGGCTCGCAGCGCGGCCTCGACAATCGGTCGCGCCTCCTGCACCGGGAGCCGCAGCGTGGTGCCGAAGGTGTAGGCGGTCTTCATCATCTCGCGAACCTCGATTCTTGGGGATGGGCGGCGTCGGGCGGGCGCCGGTATCGCGCCTGCAGGCACAGCTCGGGCGACAAGAATACAACGAGGCCGGCTGTGCCCGGCCGGGGAGGACCGGAGTGGGAGGGAGGAGCGTCAGCCGGTCGCCTGGGGTGAGCGACCGACCGGCCCCGCGGGAGGATGGCGTTGGAAGGATCAGGGCGGCTCAGGCGGCCGGGCAGCCCGGCCAGCCAGCGAAACCCCGGTGCATGCCCGGATTGTGTTCGCCACTGAATCCGCCCATTGTCGTGGCGTGGTGCGCCACGCAGGCGCCGAAGTCGGCTCCGCTGCCCGCCGCCACGACCGGGCTGGCTCCGACAAGCAACGCCAGGAGAGCGCCGGCCGCAAGGGCCAGCCTGAGTTTTCGTGTCATGAACCACCTCGATGTGCTTGTTGGCGTCTTTGCGAGATCGATTGTCGCCGCGAAACCTGAGTCCCAGCTGAGTGGAGGGTAAGAAAAGCGTCCGCCTGAGCCAAGCGACCCACTTTGGGCGCTTCCTCAGCTTCGTCTAAGTTCCCTCTCAGGTCGAGGGACAAGCATCGAATCGAAACGTGTTGGTGTCCCTAGAGTTGGTGTAACAGCGGATCCGGCCAGCACACGCAATGGCCACCGAGTCATCCTCACGACGTTGGAGTTAGCAACCGACGTCGAATGAGAGGTAGGACCCGATGGCCGATGACAGGATGGCCGCCCT
>JBBSCG010000063.1:0-10985 GCA_038250515.1 Candidatus Limnocylindria bacterium | reverse complement strand
GAGTCGCTCGAGGCGATTCTGCCGGTGCTGCGTCACGCACTCGAGCAGCTCGCCGGCGGCGACCACTGATGTTGCCGCGGGCCGCAAGGTCCGCCCCTCGTGCTGTCCGCGCCGCTAGCATTGAGCGCCTATGCAGCTGAACATCCCGCTTTACCCGCTGATCGTCGTTCCGGTGGCGATCGCCGCGTGGTTCTTCTGGCGACGGGCGCGGCGCCACATCGCGATGCTGCGGCTCGGTCGACCACTCGACCGCTCCGACCGACCGCTGGAGCGGATCAAGGGTCTGGGCGTCTTCGTCTTCGGTCAGAAGCGCCTGCTGCGGGACCCGGGTCCCGGGCTGATGCATTTCTTCATCTTCTGGGGATTCATCGTCCTCCTGGCCACGACCGGCAACTACCTGACCAACGGGCTGGTCGAGACGATCGTGGCGTGGCCGTTCGGCGGCATCCTGTGGCAGGTCGCCGTCGCGGTCGCCAACCTGTTCATCGGTCTGATCATCGTCTCGCTGGCGTACGCCGCCTACCGACGACTGGTCACTCGCCCCGCTCGACTGGCGCTCAGCCGCGACGCGTTCGTCATCCTGCTGCTCATTTTCGGCGTGGTGATCACCGAGCTGTTCGGCGACGCCCTGCGCTACGTCGTGGATCCGCATGATCCGACGCGAAGCGTTGCAATCCTGGCCGGTCCGCTGAGCCTGGCGCTGTCCGGCATCGGCCCGCAGACAGCGGGCATCGGCTTCGGCATGTTCGCGTGGGCGCACATCGTGTTCGTGCTGGCATTCGGCTCATACCTTCCGTACTCGAAGCATCTGCACATCCTGACCAGCGAGCCGAACGTCTACTTCCGCAGCCTCGAGCCGCGCGGAGCACTGCGCAAGATGGACCTCGAGGCGGAGGGCGAGAACGGTGCGGACCCGACCTTCGGCGCCAAGACGCTGCAGGACCTCACCTGGCGACACCTGCTCGATCCCATGACCTGCACCGAGTGCGGCCGATGCATGGAGTTCTGCCCGGCGTCGATGACCGGCAAGACACTCAGCCCCAAGCACTTCATGGAGGGGCTGCGCGACCAGATCACCATGGCCGAGACGGCCATCGCCGCAGCAGCCGGTGCCCAGCGTGCCGCGAAGGGTGGTGCCGGCGGGGGCATCGAAGCCTCGGATGCGTCACTGGCGCTCGCTCGCGAACGCGCCACCGAAGCCCTGAGCCTGCCCATCGTCAACAACGCCATCCCCGAGGAGGCGGTCTGGCAGTGCACGACCTGCGGCTGGTGCGTGGAGGGCTGTCCGGTGCTCATCGAGCACGTCGACTCGATCGTCGAGATCCGCCGCAACCTCGTGCTGGAGGAGGGTCGCAACCCCAAGGAGCTCAATACCGCCTTCCGCAACATGGAGAACGCGGGTAATCCGTGGGGCCAGCCGAAATCGGCGCGCCTCGATTGGGCCAAGGGCCTCGACGTCCCGGTATTGGGCGAGACCGATGCCGTGGCTGCATCCCGCCCTCGCTCGGATCGCCCGTGGCGGACCATCCACGGCACCTCGACCGATGGTGGCAGCGACACGATCCTGTACTGGATCGGCTGCGCCGGCGCCTACGACGATCGCAACCGCAAGGTGGTGCGCGCCATGGCCCAGCTCCTGCGCCAGGCGGATGTGCCCTTCGCGGTGCTGGGCACGGGCGAGACGTGCAGCGGCGATCCGGCGCGGCGGGCGGGCAACGAGTACCTGTTCCAGATGCTCGCCGAGGAGAACGTGGCGACGCTGACATCGGCGCACGACCGGCATGGCATCCAGACGATCGTGGCCAGTTGCCCGCACTGCTTCAACACGATCCGCAACGAGTATCCGCAGTTCGGGCTGCGTGGCATCGAGGTGATCCACCACACCCAGCTGCTTGATCGGCTGGTGGCCGATGGGCGCCTGAAGCCGACGCGGCACAACGACGCGATGGTCGCCTACCACGATGCGTGCTACCTGGGCCGTTACAACAAGGTGTACGACGAGGGCCGGCGCGTGGTGGCCGCGACCGGCGGACGTGTCGCCGAGATGGAGCTGCATCACGATCGCGGGATGTGCTGCGGAGCGGGCGGTGCGCGGATGTGGATGGAGGAGCATGAAGGTCAGCGCATCAACCACAAACGCGCCGAGCAGGCGTTGGAGCTGAAGCCCGACGCCATCGCGACTGCGTGTCCCTTCTGCCTGATCATGCTGCGTGACGGGACCACCGACCTGCAGCGTACCGATGTCGAGGTGCGCGACGTCGCGGAGCTGCTGGCCGAGGCAACCGGTGCATGGAACCGTGAGCCCGTGCCCACCGGGTCCAATCAGCATCAGCCAGGCGAGCCTGCCGCCTAGCCGTGCGGTGCGGCACGCGGATTGCGCTTGCCGGGTCGATGTATAACTAATCGATCTTGGTGCTAGCGCATTGCTGGCGCCGCCCATATTGGAGGCGAGGGATGCTCGAGCGGTGGGCGCAGGGGTTGAAAGGGCTCGGCAACTGGACCGCCGGCGTGGTGGACGCCATCTACCGCGGGCTCGGTAGCCCGGGCAAGCTGCTGCAGGACCTTCTCAACGGCTCGTGGCTGGGTCATCCGCTGCATGCGGTCCTGACCGATGTCGTCGTCGGCGGCCTCACCATGCTCATTGTCCTGGACCTCGTGTCGCTCATCTTCGGCGCCAACTTCCGCGACGCGAGCCTGATCGTTCTGGGCCTCTCGGTCGTCGCGGGCGTCGGCACCATCCTCACCGGGCTCACGGACTTCAAGGACACGGCCACCGGCGACGAGCGCAACATCACAACGCTTCACGGCTACACCAACATCATCGCGATCATGGTGTACATCGTCGCATTCTTCGTCCGCCTGGGCGGCAGCGAGGTCCCCGGGCAGATCCTGTCGATCGTCGGGTACCTCATCATTTCGGCCGGTGCCTTCATCGGCGGTCATGTCGTCTTCAAGTACGGCTACATGGTGAACCACAACGCCTTCAGCAAGGGCCGTCGCGCCAAGGAGTTCACGTCGGTGCTGCCGGCCGCGGAGCTGGCCGAGAACATTCCGACCAAGGCGTCGTTGGGCCCGACCGCACTCGTCCTGGTGCGCCGCGGCGATCTCGTCTACGCGCTCAAGGAGACGTGCTCGCACGCCGGCGGCCCGTTGTCCGAGGGGACGCTGCAGGCTGATGCAATCGTGTGTCCGTGGCATCAGTCGCAGTTCCGGCTCTCGGACGGCGCGGTGAAGCATGGACCCGCCTCGACGAAGCAGGTGTCGTATCGGGCGCGCATCAACGCCGGCCAGGTGGAGGTCGAGGGGCCGATCACACCGTAGCTTGGGCGGCTCGAACGGCTCGAACTGGGCGCGACATTGTCATGTTCCGCTGTCACCGGAGTTACGTCCTGTCGCAGCACCCACGGCGGCTCTGCGGTCGTCCGCCTGAGCGTGGCGAGGGTCTCAGAGATCGCTTCGCCAGGCCGATTGCTTTGCCTAACTCCGCCATGAGCGGAATGTGTCAACAAATCGGCTGCGAGATCTGCGTAAGCGCGCCCTGAGCGGAATCTGGCAAGAAGCTCGCTCGGGAGTCGGACGAAGCCGCGCCCGCAGCAGCAGGCAAGCGCCATGCTCTAGACTCAAAGCCACCCCCGAGCCACGCGGTTTCGGCCACGACCGCTGAACGGAAGGAGCCCGCGTGACGTATCGGCTGACGAGCGAGCAGGACGAGCTTCGGGCCGTCGTGCGTGAGCTCGCCGACGAGCGCATTGCGCCCCGCGCCGCGGAGATCGACGCGAAATCCGAGTTTCCCTGGGATCTGAAAGAGCTGCTCGCCAAGCAGGACCTGCTCGGCACCTGCTTCGAGGAGCAGTACGGCGGCACGAACCTCGACGGCGTGAGCCAGGCGATCTTGGTCGAGGAGATCGCGCGCGCCGATGCCACGACCAGCCTCATCCCCATCGTCCAGAAGCTCGGATCGCTGCCGATCAGCATTGCCGGCACTGACGAGCAGAAGCAGCGCTACTTCCCGAGACTGGCCAGCGGCGAGTGGCTGATCGCCTTCGCGCTGACCGAGGCCGCGGCCGGAAGCGACGTCGCCGCGAATCGGATGAAGGCGCACAAACACGGTGACGACTACGTCCTCAACGGCAGCAAACGCTTCATCACCCACGGCAGCATCGCCAACGTGGTCATCGCTTTCGCCCTGACCGATCCCGACGCGGGCGGCCGCAAGGGGATGAGCGGCTTCATCGTCGAGACCGATACGCCCGGCTTCGAATCACCGCGGATCGAGCACAAGATGGGCATCCGCGGCTCGCCAACCGCCGAGCTCAACTTCGACGATGTGCGTGTTCCCGCCGCGAATCGGCTCGGCGAGGAGGGCGACGGATTCAAGATCGCCATGGCCACGCTCGACGTCAGCCGCCTGGGCGTCGCGGCGCAGGCGGTCGGCATCGCGCAGGGAGCGCTCGACGCGGCCGTGCAGTACGCCGCCGATCGCACGCAATTCGGCCAACGAGTCATCGACTTCGAGGTGATCCAGTTCATGCTCGCCGACATGGCCAGCCAGACCGAGGCGGCGCGCCAACTGGTCTACGCAGCGGCGGCTCGCGCGGACGACAACGTCCCCGATCTTCCATACTGGACCAGTGCCGCCAAGCTGATCGCCGGCGACACCGCCATGAAAGTGACCACCGACGCCGTCCAGGTCCTGGGCGGGTACGGCTATATCACGGAATATCCGGTCGAGCGCATGATGCGCGACGCCAAGATCACGCAGCTCTACGAGGGAACGCAGCAGATCCAGCGCCTCCTGGTGGCGCGCCAGCTCCTGGCTCGGAGCGGCGTGCCGGCGCGACCGTAGCAAGGAGCACCGAATCCTCAAGTGAAGATCGTCGTCTGTATCAAACAGGTTCCCGCGACCACGGCCGACAAGCGGTACGAGGCGGATCTGACCCTCGACCGCGCATCGGTCGATACGGTCATCAATCCGCTCGACGAGTACGCCATCGAGCAGGCATTGCGCCTGGCCGATGCCGGCAAGGCGGACCAGGTCGTTTACCTTTCGATGGGTCCCGAACAGGCCGCCGAGGCACTGCGCCGCGCGCTGGCCATGGGCGGAGACGAAGCCTACCTGGTGACCGATGCCGCCCTGTCGGGCGCCGACGAGTGGTCGACCGCTCGGGTCCTGGCCTCGGCACTCGACAAGCTGGCACCCGACGTCGCGCTGATGGGCATGGCATCCGATGATGCCCGAGGCTCGCTGGTTCCCGGTGCCGTCGCCGCCATGCGGAATGTGCCGTTGCTGTCGTATGGCGCCGAGCTGCGCCTGGAGGATGGCGTGGCGCGCATCCGGCGCCTGAACGCCAGTGGCCACGACATCATCGAGGCGCCGATGCCGCTGGTCGCCAGCGTCACCGACCAGGTGGGCGAGCCGCGCTACGCCAGCCTGAAGGGCATCATGGCCGCCAAGCGCAAACCGCTCGAAACCTGGGGACTGTCGGACATCGGTCTGTCGGCCGACGATCTGCGGCCGTTGACGACGGTCGACAGCGCCGAGCCGCCGGAGGCCAAGCCGCCCACGGAACGCGTTGAGAACGTGGCGCCGGAAGAGGCGGCGACCAGGATTGCCGACTGGCTGGCAGCGAGGAAGCTGATCTGATGACCAACGACATCTTCTTTCTCGCGGAGTTCGTTGAGGGTCAGCCGCAGCGCAGCGCGCTGGAGCTGGCGGCGGGCGCGACGCGGCTCGCGGCGCAGAGCGGTGGCCAGGCCGTCGCGCTGGCCTATGGTGCCGGTGCCGCTGCGGGAGCCGCCGGGCTGGGTGCGCATGGCGTTGACCGCGTGGTGGTGCTCGGCGACGAGAATCGTCCGGCGATCACCTTCGCGCCCGCCGCCGCTGCGTCGGTGGGCGACGGTCTGATCTTCCTCGCGCCGGCAACGCCGAATGGCCGTGACATCGCGGCCGCGCTGGTCGGCAAGCTCAATGTGCCGGCGTTCGGCCCGGTGAATGAGATCAACCTCGACGGCACGACGCTGCACGCCAAGCAGGCGACGCTGCAGGGATCGGTGGTCACCGTTTCGCAGCCGGTCGACGGTGCAGCCACTCCCGCGGTCGTGCTCGTCCTGGCCAACACCTTCACGCCCGCTGAAGGGGGATCGGGGAGTGCGGAGGTGAGCGAGGCCGCATCGGTGGACGACGATCCTCTGGCAAGGGCCAAGGTGGTCGAGTCGCACACTGAGGAGCAGTCGGCGGTCAACCTCGAGGAGGCGACCGTCATCGTGGCCGGTGGGCGGGGCGTCGGAGGCCCTGACGGATTCGAGACGCTGGGGGAGCTGGCCAGGGCGCTCGGCGGTGCGGTGGGTGCCAGCCGAGCGGCAGCGGACGCGGGCTGGGTGCCGTATCAGCTTCAGATCGGTCAGACCGGCAAGGTCGTCAAGCCATCGCTCTACCTCGGCTGTGGTATCTCTGGCGCAATCCAGCATCGGGTCGGTATGCAGACCGCCGAGAACGTGGTGGCGATCAACAAGGATCCGGACGCGCCGATCGGAGAGTTCGCCGATCTGTTCGTGGTGGGTGACCTGTTCGCGATCGTGCCCAGGCTGACCGACGAGATCAAGCGCCGGAAGGGGGCCTAGGCATGCCTCCCTGGTTCGGACGCGGCGGACGCCGGCCGCACTCACACGGCAAGGAGCTGGCGAACTACCGCACGGAGCTGACGCATCGGACGACACGCATCGACGCCGTGCTGGCCGAGATGGTGGATGCCGTGGACGCGCTGCGCCGCCGAGACGTGGACGTGGACGATGCCGTGGGACGCCTGAGTGCCGCCGAGGACGAGCTGGACGTGGTCGCCGAGGAGCTGCGCGACATGCTGGCGCCCGAGGAGCTGCATCCGCTGCACGTCGAGTACGAGGCGAACCTCGAGCGGGCGCTGCGCGGGATCGTGACTGCCGAACGCGGATGCGGCATCACCCGCCTACCGCATCGACCGCCGGACGACGAGGAGCCATTCATCTACTGGAAGCGTGGCCACCAGAACATCCTCAACGCGCGGCTGCGCATGCAGGAGCTGGTCGAGGCGCTGGTCGATTGGGAGCCGGGCAAGCCGGTCGAGGCCAGCGTGGCAACTCGGCTACACCGGACAGACAGCTAGCCGTACTATATCTTGTGCTATGCTCCGGCGCGATACCACTACTGGTATAGCCCGCATTGGGGTAACTGCATGCGCTGTCCACGATGCAACGAGACGGGAACGCGGGTCATCGATTCGCGCGACCTTGAGGCCGGCAGCACCATCCGCCGGCGTCGCGAATGCGAGGCATGTGCGTATCGGTTCACCACCTACGAACGACCCGAGGGCGCGCGATTGACCGTCGTCAAGCGCGACGGCGGTCGCCAGGACTTCGACCGCGACAAGCTGCGCGCCGGCCTGCTCAAGGCGCTCGAGAAGCGGCCGGTCACGCTGGACCGCATCGACCAGGCGGTCGACGACATCGAGAGCGGACTGCGGGCGCGCGGCGAGGCAGAGGTCACCGCCAAGGAGATCGGCAGCCTGGCGACCGAGGCGCTGCGTGACCTGGATCAGCTGGCCTATATCCGATTCGCATCGGTCTACCATTCATACGAGGACATCTCGACGCTCAAGCGCGAGGTGGATCGGCTCATCAAGCAGCGCCAGGGAAGCGAGGAGTGATCCTTTCCGACCGCGACATCCGCGCGCAGATCGAGGCGGGCCGGATTGAGATCGACCCGTTCACGCCGGACGCCGTGCAGCCGTCGAGCGTGGACCTGCACCTTGACCGGCGGTTCCGCGTGTTCCGCAACAACCGCTACCCGTACATCGACGTGCGGCAGGAGCAGCCGGAGCTGACCGAGATGCTCGAGATCAGCGGCGATGAGCCGTTCGTGCTGCACCCCGGAGAGTTCGTGCTCGGCTCGACGCTGGAGCGCGTGGCGCTGCCGAACGATCTGGTGGCGCGCCTGGAGGGCAAGTCGAGCCTCGGTCGCCTGGGACTCCTGATCCATTCCACGGCGGGCTACGTGGATCCCGGCTGGGACGGCAACCTGACGCTGGAGCTCAGCAATGTTGCCAATCTGCCGATTGCGCTCTACCAGGGTATGAAGATCGGGCAGATCAGCTTCCAGCGGCTCAGCTCGCCAGTCGAGATTCCGTATGGCGACGAGCGGATCGGCTCGAAGTACCGTGGCCAGCGTGACCCGACCGCCAGCCTGTACCATCGTGACTTCGAGCGCGGGCGCGTCGTCCGCTAGCTTCTTCCAGCCAGAGGTTCACGTGCCCGAACCGCTCTACGAGATTACCCCTGCCTCCGAAGCCCGCCTGTTCGTCGGTGGCGTCCGCGTCCGTGTGCTGCGCGCGGGCTGGTTTCGGCCGGATGCCGGCGCCTTCTTCGGGGTCGTGCCGAAGCCCTTGTGGTCGCGATTCACCGATACCGATGAGCGTGGTCGGGTGCTGTGCCGCCTGAACCTGTTGCTCATCGAGGCGAGCGGCAAGCGCATCCTGGTTGAGACCGGCACCGGCGTGCGCATGACCGACACGGACCGTGACATCAAGGGGATCGAGGGCGGCGACCCGACCGAGGCGCTGCGCGCCGTGGGGGAGGACCCTGCGTCGATTGACTTCGTCGTGGTCAGCCACCTCCACTATGACCATGCGGGCGGCATGGTCGACGCCGATGGGCGGCCGTTCTTCCCGCGCGCCCGATACGTGGTGCAGCGCGAAGAGGCCGAGGCGGCGCACTCGGACGAGCTGCGCCTGCAGGGCATCATGGAGGTCGGGCAGCTCGATTGCGTTCGTGCGGCCGGGCAGCTCGCCGAGGTCAACGGCGAGGTCGAGCTGGTGAGCGGCATATCGGTCGTGCCGACCGGCGGGCACACGCGTGGCTCGCAGGCCGTGCTGATGGGATCAGTGTCCGGCGGCGGTCGTGCCGGCGATCCGCAGGAGCGCGCCGTGTTCTTCGGTGACCTGATCCCCACCCGCTGGCAGATCCCGGTGCGCTGGACGAGCGCCTTCGACGACTACCCGGTCGACGCCGTGGAGAGCAGGAGTCAGCTTGTCAGCCGGGCCGCGATCGAGGGCTGGTGGTGCTACTTCACTCACGATCCGGGTGCGCTGCCGATTCAGATCGAGGTGACCGAAAAGGGGTTCCGCGCTCGCGAGTCGTAGACCGGCTACCATCGGGGTGCCACGGCCTCAGCCATGACCCACGAAAGGATTCCCACCTTGTTCCAGAGTTCAGCTTTGCTGCGCCCAGCGCGCGGCGCATTCCTTGCCTTCGCTGCCAGCGCGCTCTTGCTTGCTGCGTGCAGCAGCGGCGGCACAGCGACGTCCAGCTCCAGCGCTGTCGCCGCGACCTGCACCCAGGCCGATACCAGCGGCGTGGTGAAGATGAGCGCCAAGGACCTCGCGTTCGATACTGCGTGCATCGAGGTGCCGGCCGGCAAGGCGTTCAAGATCGAGTTCACCAACAAGGATTCGGCGCCGCACGACGTCACGATCTACAAGGATTCGAGCAAGAACACCGAGATCTTCCGCGGCGATCCGGTCAGCGAGCAGAACAAGACGGTGACGTACGCGATTCCGGCGCTCGAGGCGGGTGAGCACTACTTCGACTGCAGCATCCACCCCGATGCGATGAAGGGCAAGGTCGTCGCCAAGTAGCTCGACGGATCGGCCCTGCCGTTTCAGGCGGGGCCGACCATTTCACCGCGAGCTCGTGAGCTCGTCGGCAAGAGCGCGGACATCGGGCGCAGTGATCACCAGCTCGAGCCGATCCTGGCCGTTGAGCGTCATGACCGGGATGCGGTGGGCGTATCGGACGAGCAGATCGTCATCGGCTTCGATGTCGAGCCGTTCGTATCGGTCCGGTCCGATCATCGCGTCGAGCAGTACGGCCGCGTCCTCGCAGAGGTGGCAACCGGGGCGTTCGTAGAGGACCAACCGGCTCGACATGGCCCGATGATACGGTAGCATCGGCCCAGCGCCGCCCGCGTAGCTCAGTGGAAAGAGCGCCGCCGTCCTAAGGCGGGCGTCGGGGGTTCGAATCCCTCCGCGGGCGCCTCTACCATACCGGCTCGGATGCCGGCGAAGAACGGCCGCGCCTCCAGGCGAATCTCGACGTCCCGCACGTTGCCGGCCTCGATCACCACGCGCTCCACGACGTGCCGGATGATGGCGCCTTGGCGATCGGCCGGCGTGTCACGGATCACCGCGGCGAACGGGAGCAGCTTCAGGGCGGCGCGGTCGAACGCGATCACGTTCTCGTCTACCGGCGATGGCAGCTTGCCGAGCTGCTCTTTCAGCTCGCGCAGCTTGGCTCGGTACGGATCGGCCTCGATGTCTCCCCACGTGTACTGCTCGCCGAGCCGGGCGACGGCGGCCTCCAGGCGGCCGCGCTGCGCGCTCAGCCCTTCGCTCGGCAGGTGACGTAGGCGGCGCAGCTCGTCGCGCTCGGCTGCGATCAGCTCGGGCGGCATGGCGGCAGCGGCCAGGTGCTCGATCACGGCGCGCTCGACGGCATCGGCGCGAGCGTTCGGAGCGTTGCAGCGGGCATCTCGACGGCCAGGGCAACGGTAGTAGCGGTACTCGCGCCGTCCGGGGCGTACCAGTGTCTCGGCGCGCATGCGCAGGCCGCAGGTGCAATAGGCCAGGCGCTGCAACGGGTAGACGCGGTGCTGCCGGTCCGGTCGACCGGGACGATGCCTCTCGGCGGCGATGCGGATCACGGCGTCGCGCTGCTCGGGCAGGATGATCGGCTCGTGCATGCCGGGTCGCACGTCGGCTCCGCCACGGTAGACGGCGTAGCCGAGGTAGAACTCGGCGCGGCGCAGCACGTCCCGCACGCTCTGATCGTTCCACGGCCGGCCGCGGCGCCGCTTGCCCTCAGCGTTCAGCGCCGCGGCGAGCGCTCCGCGCGATCGGTACTCGCCGGATGCGTAGCGGTCGAATACCTCCCGGACGGCCTCAGCCTCAGCCGGCACT
>JBBSCG010000062.1:0-11108 GCA_038250515.1 Candidatus Limnocylindria bacterium | reverse complement strand
GCGACGCGTCGCATCCCAGCAATACCGACGGCGGTTGCTCGCTCAGTCAGCGGCGGTTCTTGCCGCGGGTGATGCTCAATCGACCGGGACGGGGTTGACGATCTCGGCCGGAGTTTTCTCCGCCGTGACTGATGCGGCGAGCGGGCGGATCTAGCGGTAGATCGAGCCCAGCGTCTCCGCGACGTAGGTGCGGCCTCCTTGCGCCTAGGTGGGCTCCAGCTCCAAGAGCGACACCGCGGGCATCGGTAAGTCGAGCTGGAGCTCCAGGCTGCCGCCAGGCGCTTGGATTGTCCGCTGCTCCTCGAGCTCCTCGAGCTCATCGGCCGCGCGAAGAAGTGCCCACTGCTCCCCGGTCGGCCAGGCATCTCGGTTCATCCGCTCCCAGACGGCACCAATGTTCGAGTGCGCCAGGTCGAGGCGCCGGTGGCGCAAGCGGTAGCCGCCTTCCCGAAGAGCATGCAACCGCAGCGTGACCCGACGGTCCAGCAACGGATCGCCGGCAGCCTTGAAGCGTTCGACGGTGCAGTTCCAGACGACGAGGGCAGTCCGGCCGGCATCGTCGCGGGTGGCCACGGCATCCACCATGTCGCCGGCCCCATCCCCGTCGAGGCGGGCATCCAGGCGGTGGGGCCCCAGCTGCTCGAGCATCCACATGGCCCAATAGCGAGGCTTCCGCAGGTTGCCCACCGTCAACAGGCCGAACCCGCCGTGGAAGAGGCTTGAGGGGCGTCCCAGCTCCTCGAACTGGTCCGAGGCGACCCAGTAGGCGAGCGATTCTAACCGGCCCATGGCGCTCTTCATGCCGCGTACCAGGAAGCCGGCCGACCAGACCGTGTCGTTGAGCGCGCGGAAGTGGCCGGCGTGCGCCCCCCACTCGGTCCACCACAGGCGCAGCCCGGGGTAGCCGTGGCGTGTGGCGATCGGCCGCAGGTCCATCGGTGCATTGCCGTAGGTGTGCGTCGAGAGGAAGTCGATCGGCGCCCCGGAGTCACGGGTGTGCGCCAGCAGCTCGTCGAGCCAGCCGACCGCCGCGGACCCCGGCCCGCCCACAAGCAGGTCGCGGTCGACGCTCTTGACCGCCGCCGCGGTGACGTCATAGAGGCGCAGGTACTCCTCGCGGCTTCCCGCCCAGAAGACACTGAGGTTCGGCTCGTTCCAGACCTCGAAGCCCCAGCCTCGAACCTCGTCGAGGCCGTACCGATCCACGAGGTAGCGGACCAGCTCCGTCACCAGCTCGCCCCAGCGCTCGTAGTCGCGCGGCGGCGAGACGATGGCGCGGTACTCGAAGACCGTCTTGGATGGGTCGCGCGCCAAGTCGTGCGGCATGAAGCCGATCTCGACGATCGGCCGCAGGCCGATGCTGAGCACCTGGTCGTAGAGCTGCCCGATCCCCGAGAAGTCGTACCGCGGGACGCCATCCACCTCGCGGTAGACCCCGAGCTCGTCGTGCAGGATCGAATGCGCACGGACGCTGCGCACGCCGAGCTCAGCCTGGACGGTGGCCAACGCCTGCGCGAGATCTGGACCGATGGGCACGCCGCCAGGCCCTTCGCCGTACGTCAGCATCGAGAGGTGCTCCGAGCCGATGATCGGCCGCCAGGGCCGGTGCAGGGGTCCGCTGACCTCGCCTGCGTCAACCTCGATGCTCACCCGTCCCTCCCCGTCTCGCCGGGGAGTGGCCGCCAGCGGATCGGAGGTGGGCTGCCCGTCATCTTCGACGTTCGCGGCGCACGCCACCCGGTACCAGACCTCCGCCCCGGGTTCGCCGTAGGTATCGGTGAAGCAGGTGTCCGGGACAGCGCGAACCAGCGGCTCGCCGACGACGATCGGCTCGTATGGCCCGTCGCGAGCGGCGGCGCGGAACACGAGGTATCCCGCCGCCCCGTCAACGCGGTTCCATCGCAGCGTGACCTGCCCCCGGCCCTCGAAGGCCGTGAGGCCCGCCGGCGCCGCGAGGCGGGGCAGCGCCTCACCGCCGCCCCTCTCGCTCAGCAGCCCGGCACGCGCTTCCCAGTCGCGCCGCGCCTCGCCGGCGGCCTGTGCGTCGCCGATGGGCTGCGCCTGGGCGCCGCCCATCCGCTCCGTCACGCCGTGGTCATGCGGTCAACCGCGCGGCGCCGCGTTGAACGTTTCGATCGAGATCACCGGCCGGAGGGCATGCGTGAACTGCTGCGTCGCGAAGGCTCGCCGCAGCATGTCGTCCTCGAGCGCGTTGCCGATGGCGGCCATGATGATCCCCTGGTCGAGCGATAAGTAGTAGCTCGATACCACCCCGGTCTGCACGTTCACCGAGTCGCGAAAGCCCCAGCGGCCGTAGATGGCAAAGTCATGCCGCAGCTTGGCCAGGTTCGCCAGCACGTCGGTTGGCGCCCATCGCAGCGCCAGGAACGATGCGTGGGGCGTCACGACGCCGTTGGTGTACGCCGTTGGGGGTGGGTCTGGCTTCGGGTCGCGGCCAGCGCAGCCCGCGAAGCCATGGTCAACATACGTGTTGTCCTCGTTGGACGGGTAACCGTCCGGGTTCATGCCGATCCCATCGACTCCGTACGCGGCGTACCCACCCTCCGGGATATTGGCCGGCGAGAAGCCCCAATAGCCATATCCGGCTTCCACGAGTCCGTGATGGATCTGAGCAGCGACCGTCAAGGGGTGGTTGATTGCCCAACTTCGCGTCCCCCACTGGTCCTCGGGGACAAAGAGCGCCGGCATGAGCGCCTCGAACATGCTCCCGCCCCAACCCGGCACGATTCGCATCCCGTCGTATGGGTAGGCGCCCTCAAAGACATCCACCCCGTGGTAGGTGCGGTGGAAGCCGACCGGCCTGGTCTCCTGCCAGCTCCAGTCGCAGGTGTCGGGGAAGGTTCGCCAAGCGCCGAAGTACTCCTTGTTCGGGATCTCCCCGGTCGCGATCCCGATGTAGCTTGCGATCCGGCTCTCGCTGACGATCGTGTCGTAACAGCACGGGGACTCACCCGTGTCGGGCGCGTAGAAGAACGCGATCCGGTTGACCGCCGGCCGGTAGTAGAAGCCGAAGTGCATGCTGTCGAACAGCGCGGTTGCGCGTGCCGACAGTTCGGGCACGCTGGTGCCAACGAGGTGCAGCCCGGTCGCCAGCCAGCCGTTGTCGACCGACGACAGGATGGGAGTGATCGGCGCACCAGTCGGCGGCCAATAGGTCAGTTTCTGGCCTGTCTTGTGGTCGTACCAGTTGTAGTACTGTCCGCTCGGCTGGTGCCGCTCCATGGTCTCGAGCGTGTGAAGTGTGCGGTCGAGCCGCTCGACCAGGCCTGGGTGGCTGACCAGACCGAGCCGCTCTGCGACGAGCGCGCTCCACATGTAGGCGCCGATGTTGGTGGTTGAGGTTTCCACGCTCTGGGTTCCGTCCGCAGCAAGGCTATCGGCAGGCAGCCCGCTGGCAGGATCGGTCATCGCCACGAACGAAGCCCAGCTCGCGCGAGCGTAAGCCACGAGGGTCGCACGCGCGGCCGTCGAGAGGGTCGGGTCGTTTGCCGCCGTTGTCCCGGCGGGCTGGAGCATGGACAGGACGAGCGCTACGGCAAGCGCCAGAGTTGCAGGACGACGTGACATGGGTCTCCTCCTTGAGGATTTGGCCAACGCTGACAGGTCTTGCGTCACTTGAAGCCGGTCATGGCAATGCCCTGGGTGAAGTAGCGCTGCAGCGCCAGGAAGACGAGCAGGACGGGGACCACGACCACGACCGCCCCGGCCAGGAGCAGGCCAAAGTTCGTGTTGTTCTGCCCGGTTGCGAAGAGGGCGAGGGCGACCGGAAGCGTGTACATGTCCTGGGCCTGTGCCACCACCAGCGGCCACAGGAAGTTGTTCCAGGAGGCCAGGAAGGTCAGGATCCCCAGCGTCGCGAGCGCCGGCACCGAGAGCGGGATGACGATCCGCGAGAAGATGTAGTACTCGCCCGCCCCGTCGACCCGCGCCGCGTCGAGCAGCTCGTCTGGCAGCTCGCCGATGAACTGGCGCATGAGAAACACCCCGAACGGCCCGGCCAGGAAGGGCAGGATCAGGCCCAGGTGGGTATTCGCCAGGCCCAGGTTGCTGACGAGCACGAAGAGGGGGATGAACGTGACGATGCCGGGCACCATCAGCATCCCCAACACGACCACGAAGAGGACCCGCTTCCCGGGGAAGCTGAGCTTAGCCAGGGCATAGCCCAGCATCGAGCAGAAGAGCAGGTTTCCAGCGGTGACCGCCGCGGCCACGACCGTCGAATTCAGGAAGTAGCGCGGGAAATTCTCCTTGGCTAGGAGATCGGTGTAGTTCTGCGTCGTCGCATGCTCGGGCAGCCAGGTCGGTGGAACCTGGCGGATCTCGGCGGTCAGCTTGAGCGAGCCGAGCAGCATCCAGATGAATGGTCCGACGAGCAGGATCAGACCAAGGATCAGCCCGGCATAGATCCAGAACGAGGCCCCGATCTGCGGCCAGCGCGGGCGCTGCGTTCGAGCCTGACGCTGCTGCCCAACGACGGCCCCACCACCGATGGTAGTCACTGCTGCACCTCCTTCACGTCGTCGGCCGCAGGACGCGGAATTGGATCAGGGTCAGCCCGACGATCGTCAGGAAAAGCGCGTAGCTCATCGCGGCGCCATAGGCGTAGTTCCCGAAGCCGAACTGCTTGTAGATGTAGTAGGAGACCGAGAGCGTGCTGTTCAGCGGCCCGCCCTGGGTCATGACGAATGGCTCCTCGAAAAACTGCAGGTAGCCGATGGAGGTGATGACCGCAGCGAAGAGGAGGGTCGGCCGCAGCATGGGGAGCGTGATCTGGGTGAACCGTTGCCAGCGACTGGCGCCATCGATCTCCGCCGCCTCGTAGAGCATGATCGGGATCCCCTGGAGCCCCGCCAGGAAGATCACCATCAGGAAGCCCATGTTCCGCCAGCCGGCCATCACGATCAGCGCCGGCAATGCGGTCCATTGATTCTGGAGCCAATCCGGACCGCTGATGCCGACGACCGCCAGCAGACGGTTGATGAGCCCTATGTCGCCGCTCAGCAGCAGGCGCCAGACGACGGCGATCGCGACGATGCTGGTGACCACCGGCAGGTAGAAGCCAACCCGGAAGAGGGCCCGGAAGCGGACGACACCCTGATTCACCCCCACCGCGGCCAGCAGCCCCAGGGCAATCGTCAACGGGATGCCGACAACCACGAAGTAAGCAGTGTTCAGCACCGCCTTGCGGAAGGCCTCGTCGCCGATCAGGCGCCCGAAGTTTTGGAGTCCCACGAAGTTCACGCCGAATGGATTGCTGACGTCGATGTTGCGAAGGTCGGTGAAGCTCATCACCAGCGACACAACCACGGGCCCCGCCATGAAGAGCAGGAATAGCACGAAAAATGGAAGGGCGAAGCTCCACGCAACGAGCGTCTGGCGGAGCCGGAGCCGCGCCGCCGATGAGGCGGCGCGGCCCGTATGGCCAGCCGCGGCCGAAGCGACCACGGTCAGAGCCCGGTGCCGGTCGAGGTCGCCTGCGTCTGCATCGCCTTGGCGGCGCCGTCCGGGGCCTCGCCGGACTTCGTCAGCTTTTCAACCTCGGTGTCGATCACCGTGGCGATCTGCTCCCAGGTTGCGATGGCGGGCGGCGACTTCGCGTCCTTGAGCTGCTCGCCAAAGACCTTCAGGTTTGCATCACCCGAGATCGAAGGGTCGTCCCAGGCGGACTGTACCGACGGCAGGTCAGCCACCGTCTGGTACCACTTCGCCTGAACGTCCGGCTGGCTCAGGTACTGGACGAATGCCCAGGCCGCGGCTCGGTTCTTCGTGTTCTTGAAGACTACGAGGTCGCCGCCGCCCACGAAGCTCGTTCCGGCCGTCTCCTTCGGCATCGGTGCCAGGCCGACCTTCGACATGAAGTCGGGCTGAGCCTTGCTCTGGTCCTTGAGGATGCCGATATGCCAGGGACCGGAGATGAACATCCCGATGCTGCCCTTGATGAAGCCGGCCTCGAGCGCTCCTGGATCGAGGGCGGTGGGCGAGAGCTTGTCCTTGTAGAAGCTCTGGTAGTAGGTCAGCGCATCGATGTTCGGCTGCGCGTCGAGCGTGAACTTGCCCGCGCTATCGATGATCCCGCCGCCCTTCTGCCAGACGAAGGGAAGGACAGTCTGCCACGAGCCCGTGCCGCCCGCCTGCAGGTTGATGCCCCACTTTGCTCCCGCCTTGTCCACCATGGCCTTGGCCATGGTGTGTAGATCGTCCCAGTTCGCGGGCGCACTCGTGATGCCCGCCTTCTCGGCCAGATCCTTGCGGTAGTAGATGACGCGCGTCTCCACGTACCACGGCACGCCGTAGCTGGTGCCCTTCACCACCGTGGTGTCCCACGCTCCGCTGAAGAACTTGCTCTTGTCGATGTTGGATGGCGTCGGGTCGAGCGCGCCCGCGGCCCCGAACTCGCCCATCCAGGTTGTTCCGATCAGGCTGAGGTCGGGCGTGCTCTTAGCCGCGATGGCGTTGCTGATCTTGTTGTGGGCCGCGTCCCAGGGGACGGCGGTCACCTTGACGGTGACGCCCGAGTTCTTGGCCATGAAGTCCTTGGCCAGCGCGCCCAGCTTCTCGCCCTCGGTGCCCATCGCCCAGACGTTGATCGTCCCGGAGATCGGCCCGGTGGGGACGGGAGAGCCCGCCGCTCCGGCACTGCTGCTTTCACTGCCGCTTCTCCCGCAGGCGACCACGATCATGGCCACGGCGAGGAGCATCACGGCGCTACGGAGCCTTTTCATTGACGTAGACCTCCTTGATCTGGACGGCACCCGCGGCTCGCCCGGATCACCAGGCGGGTAGCCAGCACCTCGTGAATTGGCGCCTCCGTGGCGCCGGTAACTCCCCTTACTGACGCGTTCGCGCAATGCTCGCGCCGCGCGAGCGCCGAGCTCATGCATTGGCTGGTGGACGGTGGTCAGCGGCGGCGAAATGTGCCGCGCGCCCAACACGTCGTCCCAGCCGGTGATGGCGATGTCGACCCCAACCTGGTAGCCGGCCTCGCCGCTGGCCGCGGAAGCCCGGAGGGCGATCTCGTCGTTCGCGCAGAACAGGGCGGTAACCCCCGTGCGCTCTCCGAGCAGCGCCTCGACCGCCGCGTAGCCGACCGTCAGGCACGGCGAGCACGATCGGATGGTGCCCTTCACCCACGGCCGCTGGCTGGCTGCCCACGCCCGGGCGTCCGGGCGCGCCTCCTGCCGAACCATGGCCACCTCTCGCTTGACAGGCTTCTTTCGTTCGGTAGACTTAGTTAGTCTGCCGTACTAAGTCAGCACCAACGATACGCGTCCGATGTGCCGCATGTCAATGAGGGAGCGAAGCTTCCCGATGGCCCGTCTGCGTCGAGGAAACCCTGCCCTCATCCGCGATCTCAATCGCGCCGCGATCCTCGGCCTGATCGGCGAGGACGGTCCGATCGCGAGGGTCGAGATCGCCCGCCGGCTCGCCCTCAGTCCCGCCACGGTGACCGACATTACGCACGAGCTTGTGGAAGAGGGCCTCGTTACCCAGGTCGACCAGGGACCGTCGAGCGGCGGACGGCCGCCGATCCTGCTGGGTCTCGTCGGGACGGCGGCCCAGGTGGTCGGCGCCAAGATCGCCGCCGACCATCTCGCCTTGGTTCGGGTCGATCTGAACGGCGACATCCTGGCGCGCACGACCGAGCCGTTCGCAGCGCATGGAGCCGACGCGCTCGACCGCCTGACCGAGCGATTGCGTCGCGCCGTGGCCGAGGCTGGCCGTGCGCCAGGACGCCTCCTGGGAGTGGGGCTTGGCGTGCCGGGCATCGTCGATGCCGGTGGGACCGTCAATGCCCCGATCGTCGGCTGGAGCGGGCTCGGAATCGGTCCGCTGCTGCGGGACCGCCTGAGGGTGCCGGTTCTGGTCGACAACGACGTCAACACCCTTGCCGTCGCCGAGCGGCTCTATGGTCGGGGGCGGGGCATCGACCACTTCGTCACGGTCACGATCGGGCGAGGCGTGGGCCTCGGCATCGTCGTGGCTGGTGATCTCTACCGGGGCTTTGGAGGCGGCGCCGGCGAGTTCGGCCATCTGCCGGTCGTGGACGACGGGCCCGCATGCGAGTGCGGCAAGCGCGGGTGTCTGGAGGCCTTCGTGGCCGACCCGGCTCTGGCACGCGAGGCGGTCGTTGCTGGCGTGGTTCCAGCCGACGACCCAGATCCGGTGGGGACGCTGGGTGAACGGGCCAATGCTGGCAGCGCGGCCGCCCAGGCGATCTACGCGCGTGCGGGCGGACTGCTGGGCCGGGCGGTGGGTGGACTCGTCAACGTCCTCAGCCCGCAGCTCATCTTGGTAAGTGGCGAGGGGACCCAAGCATGGCGGCACCTCGCTCCGACCTTCGAGCAAGCGCTGCGAGCAGCCGTCTTTCCTCCACTTCGGGCCGTCCGGGTCGAGGTCGACCCCTGGGACGATGCCAAATGGGCGCGCGGCGCGGCGGCGCTCGTGCTACGCGCGACCTTCACCGCCCCGCTCTATGAGCGTCAGCCGGAAGATGCCGTGCGTGAGCGCCTCGGCGGCCGATCGGCCCCTGAAGTGGCGAGCTCCACGAGACGGCCGCAGTCGCGGCGGCAGATCGCTGATGGTCGGCCAACGCGGCTGGCACAAGGCTGCGACCGTGTCGCTCTGGCGCTCGAGTCGGCCCAGAGCGGCCAGAAATAGGTGCAGGATGCCCTGAACGGCGCGGCGCAGCAGGTCGACGCGCTGCTCAAGTAAGGCATTGCCGGGGCAAGACGGGTTTTCGTCTGCCACGCACAGCTACCGAGAGACCGATGACCGTCACTGACCTGCCGCGCCTGCGCGCGCTCGCCGAGCGCAGCGTAGCCATCATCCGCGCCAACCAGGCCCCGGGCGGGGCGTATCTCGCCTCGCCGTCCTTCCCCGTCTACCGCTACAGCTGGCTGCGTGACGGCGCCTTCATCGCCGACGCCATGAGCCGAGCGGGCGACATCGGGTCGGCGGAGGCCTTTTTCGGCTGGTGCGCCCGGGTGCTCCGCGCGCGCGGCGAGCAGATCGAGCACCTCATCGCGCGCCATGCGACCGGTGAGCCAATCGGCGATGCCGAGTTCCTGCCGACCCGATACACCTTGGAGGGCGGCGAGACCGGCGAGGACTGGCCCGACTTCCAGCTCGACGGCTACGGGGCCTGGCTGTGGGCCGTCGACGCCCACGCCCGACGCCACGCCCGACCGGTGGAGCCCTACCTGGCCGGCGCCGAACTGTCGGCGCGTTACGCGGCGTGCTTCTGGGATCACCCCAGCTACGACTGGTGGGAAGAGCACCCCAACCACGTGCACACCTCGACTCTTGCCGCACTGTGTGCGGGGCTGCGGGCAGCGGCCGGCTGGGCAGGGCTTGCGGCCGAGCGGCGCGCCGCGTTCGCCGAGACGGCCGAGCACGTCCGCGAGCGCATCCTCGGCGAGGCCCGGCGTGCCGGCCACCTGACGAAGTGGCTGGGCAGCGATGCCGTGGATGCCAGCCTGATCGCGGCGGCCACGCCCTTCGGGGTGCTCGACGCCGATGAGCCTCTGATGCGAGCGACGGTTGCCGAGATCGAGGCCACCCTGGTCCACGGCGGCGGCGTGCATCGCTACGCCGGCGACTCGTACTACGGCGGCGGTCAATGGCTGATTCTCGCCGCCTTCCTTGGTTGGCACTACGCGCGCCTCGGACGCACTGACGAGGCCCGAGTCGAGCTGGAGTGGATCGCCGAGCAGGCGACGCCGGAAGGCGAGCTGCCCGAGCAGATCGACGACCACCTCCTCGCGCCGGTGGCTCGCGACGGCTGGATCGGGCGCTGGGGACCTGTGGCGACCCCGCTGCTGTGGTCGCACGCGATGTACCTGACGCTGGCCCTGGAACTGGGCGTCGCCGTGGCGCCCGTGGACGGCGCGTGATCCGCCACCGTCCCTTCGGCATCGGACACCCGTATCGGTTCGAGCTGGATCAGCGGGTGCCGCCGCACGCAGTGCGGACGAACCGATCGAGCTACACGAGAAGCTACGGCCCAGGCCAGCGCTCCAGGACGATCTCCGCGTCGAGTGGGTCCATCCGATACCCACGGGCATCGGCGTCCCAGGTGATCAGGTCGCGGCGAGCGACGCGTCGCATCACCTTGTTGGGACCGGCGACGATGCCGGCAAAGGCCGTTCCGGTGCGCTTCCCGTAGCGCGCGGCGAGGTCCGCATCAAGGATCAGCGCGGTGTCCTGCATCGACAGTTCGGCCGCCTCGCGCAGGAGGCGCCGGCTATCGGCCCCTCGGATGGCATTGAGCACCTCTCCGAGCTGCCGACGCCGCAGATCTGCCTGGTCCGCCTGATCGACCACGGGGCCGCCGAGCGTTCGCTGCGGACCCATCACCCAGCGCCAGGCAAGCGCGACGAGCTGCTCTTCGGTTTCTGCCTCGAACTCAACTCTGGGCACCTGTCCACTCCTGTACGATCCTGTAACAGATCCGGCACGAATATATCACGGGCGATTTCGTGTTACACTGCGTGCATCGGCTGCAAGGCTGCGAACCGCCTGATCCCTTGGTTCTCGAATGACGAGAGCCATTGGCGAATCCGATTTGTGTCGACTTAGCCGCATCGGGGGCAAAGGAGAACATATGCGTTACACCAGACTTTCTACGTACGACCTGACCAAGGGCAACTTCGATGAGCTGACCGGCATCGCCGAGAAGGGCATCCTGCCGACGTTCGTCAAGGAGCTTGGCTTCGTGAACTTCGGACTGGTCGACGCGGGCAACCACAAGGTCGTCTCGATCAGCATCTGGGAGACTCGCGACGCGGCTCAGAAGTCGGCCGGCATGGCTGCGACCTGGGTCAAAGACAACATCGCCGACCGCGTTCGCCTGGTGACCACCTCGATCGGTGACCTGGCCCTCTTCCGCGGCGTTCCCGTCGCCGCCTGAGCGCAGGCTCGCAGGCCGCGCTGCGCGGCCGGTCGGCCTACCCGCCGGCCCTGCGCGCGTGGCCACAACCGCCGTCCCGGCTTCATTGCCGGGGCGGTTTCGTTATGCGCAGGTCCGGAGTCAGGCGCCTCCGCTCCATGGCCCGCAGACGTGGCCGTCCGAGGCCGTCGCCGGCGGG